>JBBQJG010000141.1:0-14185 GCA_038325725.1 Polyangia bacterium
CGCCGACGCCGTCGCCAGGGCCACGCGTACCGTCGTCGTCGAAATGGAGGAGCTGTCGGACGCTGCTTTCGTGATCGCGCTCGGAGAAGCGCGGGCGCGGGGCTGCGACGTCTCGGTCGCGCTGCCGGGCGCAGGCCGCTCCGGCGCGACGACCGCGGCCGCGCGCCGGTTGGTCGCGGCGGGCGTCACCGTGCGCGCCGTTGACGCGCCGACGATTCACGCGAAGGCCGTCGTCGCCGACGATTGGCTGTACGTGGGCTCGGCGAACCTCACGAAGGCGTCGCTCGACGCCAACCGCGAGGTCGGCCTGGCGCTCACGGACGCGGCCGCGCGCGGTGCCGTCCTGGCGGCCGTCGCCGCCGATCTCGCGAGCGGCCACGCGCCCTGACGGCTATCATGCCGGGCATGGGGAGCGAAGAGTCGCGCGAACGACGCGCCTACCTCGAAGAGCAGATCGCCCGACAACAGCGTGGCGAGCCCATCGATGTCGAGTGGGTGCGCACCGAGCTCGCGCGCGTGCGGACCGAACAGGCGAACGTGAGCGCTTCGATGCAGCGCAACCTCCGGCTCGTCGTCATCCTCTGCGCCGCGCTTTTGTTCGTGCTGTGGTTCAAGAAGGGCGGCATCACGGCGCCGGGCGGCGTCTGGACGCTCGGCCTCATCGTCATCGGCGCCCTCGCCGCCTGGACGCTGGGAAGCCGGCGAAGCTAGCGATCACGCACGAACGCGCGCGCGGCGCCGCTCAGTACGTCAGCGCGACGGCGAAGCGGAAGAACAGGCCGCGCGGCGCCAGGTCGCCAAGCGTCGTCGTGCCCGCCTTCGCGCGGTCGGCGGAGGCGAGCTGAGGCGTGAAGGTCATGGGCTGCGCCGCGGCCCAGCCGTAACCACTTTCGCCCGTGACCCAAACTCCGACGGACGACGACGGCGCGTTGATGCGCCCCGCGGCGCCCGCGCTCGCGTCGAGGGCGAACGTCGACACCGCCGTTCGCAGGCCCACGGGCAGCGACGGATCGAACAACGTCGCCTCGCCCGACAGCCAGGCCGGTGCGACCCGAACGAAGGCCCGCGCGCGCGGGTGAGGCGCGAAGCGCTCCTCGACGGCGAGGCCCAGCCGCGCGAGCGACAGGTGGGCCTGCGTGCCGCGCGCGTCGGCGTTGGCGTTCCCCGATTCGAAGAGCGGCCCCGCCGCCGTCGTGAAGCGGCCGCGCGAAAGGAAAGCCCAGGACGCCCGCAGCGACGCCTGCGTAAAGACGTCGTTCACCGAGAATGGATCGTAACCGGCCCCCCGGAACAGCGAGGACCGGAAGCCGAGCGCCAGCTCGAAGGGTTGCGCGGCGGGCGTCGTCGCGAGCCCCACCTGCTCGATCGCCGGGGGCAGGTCATCCGCTGCAGCCGCCGGGCCCGACGCCAGCGTCAGCATGGCCACCAACATGAAAGACGCGACGAACGACGAGCGACCGACGATCCCAGTCAACAAGGGCCGCGATTTGATCTTCATGGGGTCTCCGTCAGGAGCGCGCCGTAGAGGCGGCGTTGGTTGTCGTTCGGATTGTTGGCGTCGAGGAGCGTCGCGCCGATGCCGCCGAAATCGTGCAGGACGACGAGCGTCCGACCAGCCCCACCCGCGATCTCGAAGACGGCGCTCGCGGGCTCGTCGAGGTGCAGCGTTCGCACGTGCTTCGTCGCGAGGTCGGTCGCCGCGAGCGCGGTGCCGCCCTTTTCGAAGGTCCATACACGCGCGCCCGTGGGCGAGACGAAGAGGGTCACGCCCGGGCTCGCCGTCAGGAGCGGCGTCGCCGTTCGCAGCGCGAGATCGAGGACGTAAAAGACACTCCCTTGTGCCGTGCTCAGCACCTTCGACGTCGCGTTGAGTCCCGAGACGTCGAGGACCCCCGTGACCGTATCGGCGACGGCGACCGTCTCGAGGCTGCGAAACGGCCGGCCCGCGGCTTGGCCGAGCTCCCAGAACGCGACGCCGGCCTGCCCGGCCGAGCCGTTCCACAGCAGCGCGACGTCGGCGCCCGCCCCCGAGGGCGTCGCGCCCGTGGCCGTCGTGACGAGCGAGAGGCTGTGATAGGCCGTCGGCAGCGCGACCTCCGACGTGAGGGTCGTGACCGGATCGACGAGGACCGCGCGCGTGCGATCGGGCACGAGCGCCGCGAGCCGCAGGCCGCCGTCCGTGCGCACGAACGCGAGCGCGCTCGGCACACCACCCACGTCCGTCACGTTGGGCACGGGCGCGAAGCCGTTCGGGCCCGGCGCGGGCGCGAGCTGTAACGTCATGACGCTCGTGTCGTTCTGGAAGCGAACGCCGATGCGCGCGTCGTCGGTCTTCGCCGGGTCTCCGTCGTCGACGATGATCTCGGCGGGGCGCGGCGCGCTGGCCGCGGCCGCGTCGGCGAGCCTCACCGTGATCTCGGGACGCTCCGGGTGATCGAGCGAGACCAGCGAGAGATCTTGCGCGCTCTGGACAATGAGCAGGTGGGACTTGCCGGCCGGCCCCGGCAACGACAGCTCGGGCGCGAACACGAGCTTCTCGGGCCGGCCCCCGAAGCTGTGCAACGTCACGGGCACGGGCTTCGGAGCGTCCGGTGCGAGGCGGACGACGACGAGCTCGTTCGGGTTCGTCACGAAGGCGCCCTGGGCGCCGCGCGCGTACAGCACGGCCCACTGGCCCGTCGGATCGATCGTGAGCCCGTCGAGCGGATCCGAGAGCACGTCGCCCAGATCAATCAGGCGCGACGTGGGCGACGTGGCGCTTCCGTCGATGATCGTGAGACCCGGCGCCTCGTCGGGCTGCGTGTCGCCGAGCCCGCCGCGGTGGCCCGCCGAGAGCAGGAACAGGCGCGTGCCCTGCGCGTCGACGGCGGTCGCGACGACGTTCTTCCCCGTGGGGAAGCTCGTCTTCGTGAGGCCGCCATCGGAGCCCACGCCGAGGGCGACGACCCGCTGCGCGGACCTGTCGTGCAACGCGACGGCGTTCGAGAGGCCGAACGCCTCGGCGCCGCTCGGCGCCTGCGACCAGAAGTCGGGACGCCCGCCACACGCGAGCCCGGCGAACGAGACAGCGAGAGCACCTGCAAGGCGAAGGTTCATCAGCGGCTCCAATCGACGACGCGCGCGCCCAGTTCGTAGCCCGTCAGCGTGCGCGCATCGCCGCTGTCGAGAGAAAGGAAGGTGATGCGGCCGTCGGGGTGTTGCTGGGCGACATAGCCGCGGTTCGCGGCGCCCACCACGCCCGTCGACACGGGCGGGCTCGCGAGCGGATAGCGCCGCACCTCGAGCGTCGGCAGGAAGCCGAGGTACGTGCCGAAGAGGCTCTTGGCGTCGTCGCGCACGGTGATGAGGACGCGGTTGCTCGCCGGCGCGATCGCGACGGCGCGGATGGGCGCGTCGACCATCTCGATGCGCGGCGGCTGCGTGCCGTCGAGCGGCGCGAGGCTGAACGCGACCGCGGGCGGCGGCGGTCCCGTGGGAACCACGGCCGCATCGGCGGCGCCGCCGTCACCGGCGTCGGTCGTCGTCGTCGACGGCGGCGCGTCGGCGGGGTGTAAGACGACGGCGAACTTTCCGTCGGGCGTCGGAAAGGCCGACAGCACGGGCGCGTGCAGCTTGACGACGTGGAAGGCGGGCGTGCCCGTCAGCGTGAGCACCGTGAACCGCTCGGCGAGCACGGCGTTCGAGTAGAGGACGGCCGTCGCTCCTCCCGCCGTGAGCGCGACCTGACCAATCGTTTCGCCCGGCACGGTGACGCGCACGACGTCCGTGGCCGCGGGCGCGTGGCCCGCGAGCGGGAAGATGGCGACCTCGCCCGTGCCGCGGGCGACGGCGACGCCGCGCGCGCCGTCGTCCGACACGTCGACGTCCGTGACGGCGGCGCCGAGCGTCACCGCGGTGCGCACGCCGCTGTCGAGGTCGACGACGCCAATGGTGGCGCTGCCGTCGCGACGAACGACGGCGAGGCGGCCGTCCGCCGTGATCGAGACGTCGCGCGTGTCCTCGGTGTCCGTCGTGAGGCCGTCGGCGCCGAGCGGAACCGTCGCGACGACCGCGGTCGTCGCCAAGGCGATGACGGACACGCCGTCCTCGGTCACGGCGTACGCCTTCTTCGAATCGGCGGAGAACGCGAACGAGACCGGCCGGTACCCGACGGCGAGCGTCGTCGCCCCGGCCGCGCCCGCCGCCGCCGTGAGGTCGAGGATCGTCACTTCGTGGAAGCCCTGCGTCTTGGGCGCATTCGCCAGGTGGCGCGCGTCGGTCCACGCGATCGCGAAGTGGCCATCGGGCGAGACGGCCCACGCGTTCGAGCCGGGGGCGATCCCGGCGAACGTCCGGCTGTCGAGGCCCGTCCCGTTGGCGCGCAAGAAGGTCACATCGTTCGAGAGCGTGTTGAGCACGACGACGGCATCGTCGACGCCCGGCACGACGGCCATGGCCCCGGGGCCGTTGCCGGCCTCGACGGTGCGCACCGTCAACGTCGTCGCGTCGACGTAGGCGATGCGGCCGCTCGCGGCGTTCGCGGTCCACACGAAGTGCCCCGTCGCGACGGGCACCTCGTACGAGCTCTCGACCTCTTGTTCGGGGGGCAGCGGCGTCCCGGTGCTCCCGGCCGCGCCGATCGTCCCGCCCCCGCCGCCGGCTGACATGTTCCCCGGGAAGGTCATGCCCGTCGAACCAGCGGCGCCGGTCGTGCCGGCGACGCCGCCGCTCGAGCCCGGGGTGCCTCCCGAACCGCTCGCGCCCGCGCACGACACGATCGCCAGAAAGCCGAGCGCGCCCGCCGCGCGCGAAGGTCGATGGTTTGTCGTCATGCGAGCCCAACAACGCAAGGCCGATGCCACCCGCTGTTTTGCGCGAACCTCGCTCGAATCGGGACGCTGAACGCCCGGCCGCGCCCATCCGCGACACGCGTGTCTCGAAGCCGTCGCGTCAGCGGCCGGGGCCGGTCAACGCCGCGACGATGCGCTCCAAGGCCGCGCGCCGCTCGCCCGTCTCGACCTCGAAGGCCTGCCGCACGACGGGCACGATGTCGTCCGCGGGGAAGGCTCGCAGACGCGTCTCCGCCGCCGTCGCGAGCGAACCCGTCTCCTCGCGCACGCGCTCGACGAGGAACAGGCCCGCCTCGACCGTGCCGATGTCGGCGATCGACTCGAGCGCCGCGGCGCGCACGCGCTCGTCGTTCGCGTCGCGGAAGAGGCGCGCGAGGGCTCCGAACGCTTCGCGAAACGACAGCTTCCGCAGCGCCCGCACGGCCGCGTCGAAGACGACAGGGGCCGGGTCGACGAGGCCGCGGCGCACGAGATCGAAGGCGCGCGCGTGATAGACGTTCGCGACCCCGTCCATGACGGCCGCGCGCACCTCGGGGCTCTCGTGGTCGCAGAGACGCTCGAGGGGCCGCAGCGTCTCGTAGACCGCCGTACGGCCGAGCGCGTGCGCGAGCGCGACGGCGGCGCGGGCGTCGTCGGGCGCGCTCGCGACGAGCACGGCGCGGAGCGCGAGGCGCGCGTACTTGCGATCCGTCAGCTCGACGACGAGGCGGCCCAACACGGCCGTGGCGTCGCCCTCGAGATCCCACTCGACGAGGTCCTGGCGCGTGACGTCTTGGTAGGCGGCGCGGCGCCGCAGATAGTCGGGGAACGCGGGCTCGGGCGGCGGCGGCGTCGCGAGCCCCGCGCCCCGCGCCGCGAGCCGCTGGTAGCGCGCCCGCTTCGGCGCCGGCAGCGGCAACGCCGCGAGCGCCTCGTACAGGCTCACGCACCGCGCGCCGTCGTCGAGCTCGGACGCCGCCTCGATCGCGGCGTGCAGCGCGTTCTCGGAGAGATCAGTCGGCCCGCCCGCCGCCTCGTTGCGCGTCGACGTCTCGACCCACAGCTCGACGGCGCGACGAAGGTAGTGCCGCTCGAAGACCAGGCTCGTCGCGAGGCAGAACGCCGCCGCCTCGCGCGCGAGCGTCGCCGCCGCGTGTGGCTCGCCGTGCTCGGCGGCGTAGGCGAGGAAGTCGTCGTAGAGCTGCACGACGTAAAACTTCTGCTCCTCGGCCTCGCCCTTGAGGATGCGGATGCTGTTGAGATAGCCCTCGGCGACGTCCTCGAAGGAATGCGTCTCCTTCCCGATACGCAGCAAGATGCGATAGCAGTCGAGCGCGCGTTGGGCCTCGCCGCGGCCCTCGTAGTCGTCGGCGAGGGCCTCGAGCAAGCGTTGCGTCTTGGCGAGCTCGCGCGCGCCGCCCACCTTGTCGCCTGTTTTGACGAGACACTGGCCGAGGGCGCAGCGGGCCAGCGCCGTCTCGTACGCGGCGCCCGCGAGCCGCGGATCGGCGACGACGCGCTCCCACTCGACGCGCGCCGCCGCGGGCGTGCCGGCCTCCTCGAGCTCGATCGCAGCGAGCGCGTGGTGCCCCGCCTCGGACAGCACGCGCGCCGCCTCGGCGTGGCGTCCCTGGCGCGCGGCCGCGAGCGCCCACTCGAGCGGGCGCTCGGCGGGCGGAAAGCGCCGCTGCGCCTCGGCGAACCGACGCAGCCCCAGCAGGACGAAGCCGGCCTCGCGCGGGCGCCCGAGGCGCTCGTACGCCGCGAGCTCGCCCTCGAGCCAGCTGTCGTAGCGGGCGGTGTCGAACACCTCCACCTTCGTGAGCAGCTCGCCGTACAACCGGAGCGCGTCCTGCGCGCGCCCCCCGCGCAGCGCCCCCTCGGCGCGCTGGCGAAGCTCGACCTCTTCGGGCGTCGCCATTAGCGGTCGCGCCCGCAGGGCGCGAGGGGTGGCAGGGGGGGCTGTCCGTCCGCGTACATGCGAAGCATCAGCGAGCGGCGTCCGCGACGATGTCCAAGGCGCGGCGACGCATCTGCGCCGTGCGCGTGAGCGTCTCGGCCGTGACGACCTGGTAGCGGCGCAGCTTGGACAGATAAGGCAGGTCGAGCGGCCGCGACGGCAACACGAAGACGCCTGTGACCGCCGCCTCGCGCGTGAGCGCGTCGACGGTCGCCATCGGGATGTGACACTCGGCGTGCGAAATGAAGGTCAGCGAGATCTCCCGCGCGCTCTCGCGCCGCAGCCGCGCGAGCTCGGCGGCGAGATCGCCGAAGACGCGGCCGTAGTTCCGCCCGCGCTCCGAACGGAACGTGAGGAAGCGCGGCAGCTCCCGGCGCGGCGCGCGGCCCACGTCGAGGCGGTCATACAGGCGGCTGTCGAAAAAGCGCAGCCACACGTCGCCGCCGCGCAGAGAGAAGGCCTTCGCGAGCGCGAGGGCGAGCCCGCGCGCGAACACCTCGCGCGCGCCGCGCATCGAGGCGCTCGCGTCGACGAGCACGTAGTTGAGGCGGCGCGCGGCGTCCTGGCGCCGCTCGTGCCCGTAGTAGAGCAAGTCGTCCGACAGCGCCTTGAGGCTGAACATCTCGTCGTCGTGCGCGAGCTCGCCGGGGAGCAGCGCATCGAGGTGACCGCGCCTCTCTACCGAGGCGTACCCGTCGATCGAGAACAGCTGCGCGGCCGCGCGGCGCTTCGTCTCGAGCAGCGACGGCAGCAGCTGGAGCGAAAAATCGACGACGTCCGCGACGCCCGTCGCGCTGATGAGACGGCCGAGGTCCGCGAGATCCGCCTGGGGCCCCGCGCCGAGGCCGACGCCGGCCCCCTCGACGGCGAACAACCCAAGGACGCGCAGCGCGCCCGCCTCGAGCTGATCCAAACGCGTCAGCACGCCGCGCTCGTGCTCGACGAGCCGTTGGACGAAAGGCAGCGCCCACGCGGGGTCATGCGCGCGCGCGAGATCGGCGCGCGGTCGCGCGTAGAGCGGCGAGGCGACAGGCAGCGGCTCGCCGTCGGCGAGGCGCGGGCGGCCCGTCCACCGCGCGTAGACGTCGCCGACGACGCGCGCGACGACGACGGCGAGCACGTCATCGGCGGGCGACGTCGCGCGCAGCTCGGCCGCGGCCTCGGAGCTCGCCGCGGCCGCGAGCAGGGCCTGGTAACGCTCGAGGATGTGACCGCCCGCGACGACGACGGGCCCCCGCCCCACGGCGCGCGCCGCGCCCTGCCGCGCGTGGGTCAGCAACAGCCCGAGGTCGTGGACGACGACGAGCGGCAGCCGCAGCCCGAGCCGCGCGAGCACGTTCCACCACCCGACGGCCGCGACCGCCTCGGCCGGTCCCGACGGCTGCACGCGGCTCCAGGCCAGCGTCGCGAGCTGCCGCGCGAGCGCCGCGTCTGCGGGCATCTCCCCGCGCGCCGTCCCGGTCTCGGCCGACATGCGCTCAGCGTATCAGGCTCAGCGCTTCCGAAGCAGGAGCAGGTGCTCGCGGCGCGGCCGATCCTGGAAGATCGCGGCGAGCCGGCGATCGTGCAGAGGCCGTGCCTGCGAGGCGCGGGCGACCGGCTCGAGACCGACCGGCTCTCCCGCGCGCGCGATGCCGTCGGGCGCGTCCTCGGGCAGGTGATTGACGATGCCATCGCCCACGACGAGCAAGGCGTGGCCGCCCGGCCGCAGGACGCGCGCGATCTCGCCGATCCAGGCGCGCTGTGCCGCGAGCCAGGTGCGCGACTCGACGCTGGGGCCGACGCCGCGCGCGCCGAGCTGCGCCTTGTCGAACTCGCCGCGCGGCAGACCGAGCCACAGGAACCGCACGTCGTGGAGCGCGGCGTAGTCGTACGTGCCCGCGTAGGGCGGCGACGAGAGCACGAGGGACGCCTCGCCCTTGCCGACCGCTTCGAGCTTGCGCGCGTCCCCCGCGACGACGCGCGGCGTGGACGTCCCCTTTGGCGCGCGCTCCTCGAGCGCTTCCAGCCCGCGCGACAGCTCGAGGGCGCGATCGGCGAGCATGCGCGACGGCAGACCGCGCGCGATCCGCTTCTCCTCGCCGTCGCGCGGCGCGTCCGGGCCGGCCTTCATGAACTTCACGAGCAGCGACGACAACACCATCCGCAGCGCGTGCCCGACCTCGTCCTTGGGCGTCGCCATGACGAGCTCGCGCAGGCCGAGCAGCTCGAAGAGGACATGGGGGTGAAACCGACGGATCTCCTCGCGCGCCCAGCTGGGCAGGTCGGGTCGCTTGCGCTTGCGCGCCCGTTCGCCCGATTCCTCGGCGATCGCCGCGGCCGCCGCCTCGAGGCGCGTGCGGCCCTCGACGCCCATCAGCGTCGTGCGCGCGCGCGCGATCGCGACGCAGAGCGGGCTCGCGTCGACGCCCAGGGCGCGCCGCCCCGCCGCGAACGCTTCGACGAGCACCGTGCCGCTGCCGCAGAACGGGTCGACGACGAGCTCGCGCTCCGCCGAGAAGGACGCGATCCCACCGCGCGCGATCGTCGGGTGCATGCGGCCCGCGTAGCTGTGAAAACCGTGCGTGAGCGCGCGCGCGAGGCCCGGATCGACGTCGAGCAGCTTGCCGAGCGCGCGCGACGCCGCCTGGTCGCCGCCGAGCTCCACGGGGCCGCCCATCGTCGAAAACGCCCGCCGCTGGCGCGGCAGGGGGGCGGTCGCCGCCGTGCGGTCAGTCTTCATGCGTTCAGTCAACTCAGCCGTTCCACTTCGACGATTCGAAGACCCCTTCTAGCAGCTTGTCGACCTCCGCGGCCATCTGTCGCGCGGTCTCGGTGCCGAGAGCTTGCAGCGCCTCGCGCACGTCCTGGAGGTTTCGCAGCTGCGAGAAGAGCTGAACGTCCGAGAGCGGCTCGCCGCCGAGGAGCAGGCCGCGGATGACGCCCAGCTCGGCGAGGATGCCGTCGAGATCGGCCTGCCCGATGCGCGAGCGGCGTTCGTCCGGGTGGTCGCGGTGGTGCTTGTCGAGCACCGGGTTCACGATGTCCTCGAGCAGCGGAATCTGGTCGACGCTGTTCCAGACGTGGCGCAGCACGAAGAAGTCGCCCTCGTTCGCCGCCGCGCGGCCGTCGACGAGCGCGCTCGCCGCGAACAGCTTGAGCAGCTTGACGACCCGGCGATCGGAGAGCGTCACGCCCTCGGAGCGGATCTGGAAGACGAGGCCCTTATAACGGGCCAGGAACTCCTCGGAGACCTGCATGAGCTGCGGCAGCTTGGCCTGAGCGCGGCGGATCTCGGCCAGCGAGATCAACGGCGCCGCGCTCGGCGCGCCCGTCGGGGCCAGCGCCTCGGTCTCGGCGCGCAGCCCGCGCTGCACGAGGCCGTGGAAGTGAAAGCTCTCGAGGTTCTCGGACTGCGTGCGCACGAGGAAGCGATCGAAGACCGCCGACAGCGCCTCGTCGTTCGGCACCTCGTTCGTCGCGCCGAACAGTGAGCACAGCGGAACGTGAATCGTCGCGCTGCCCGTGAAGAAGCGGCGCTCGTTGAGGATGCTGAGGAGCGCGTTGAGAATGGCGGAGTTCGACTTGAAGATCTCGTCGAGGAAGACGATCTCGGCGTCGGGCAACATGGCCTCGACCCGGCGCACGAAGGTGCCCTCGCGAAAGGCTTTGATGTCGACGGGGCCGAAGATCTCGTTCGGTTCCGAGAAGCGCGTCAGGAGGTACTCGAAGTAGCGCGCGTCGACGAGGCGCGCGAGGTGACGCACGAGCGCCGACTTCGCCGTGCCGGGCGGACCGACGATGAGCATGTGCTCGCCCGCGACGAGGGTGACGAGCAACATCCGCACGATCTCGGACTTGTCGAGGTAGCGCTCGTCGAGCGAGCGCCCGACCTCGCGCAGCTTGACGGCGACGCGCGCGAGCTCTTCGTCGAGGCCGGCGCGCTCGGCGACGCGCACGCCGGTCCCGTCGGACGACGCATCGGACACTGACTCACCCGCTGACATGATCGACGGTCATCATATCTGGGTTTTGTACACCCGTCGCGAACGCCACGACGCCGCGGGCCGCATCGACGGCGGACGAGGCGCGCGAGGCCGCCGCGAGGCGCGCGAGGCGCGCCGCGAAGGCGCGCCCGACGTCGCTGTCCGGAGCGACGTCGCGCGGCCACACGAGCGACGGCGCCCGCGCGGCCGCGACGGTCAACAGCGCGCCGAGCGCCCCGCCGAGGTCGGGCGCGGGCGCGGGCGCCGCGCCCGCGGGTGCGAACAAGACGTCCAGCCACACGAGGTGCGCGAGGAACCGCAGCGCGACCGCCACCGCCTCGGGCGTCGCCGGCGCGCCCCCCGGCGGATCCTGGAACGACGCGAACCGAAAGAGCGCCGACCCGAGCCCGTCGCCGGCGCGCGCGACCCCGACCTCGAGGAGCCGGCCCGCGACGATGCGGCCCAGGCGCGCCGCGCGCAGCACGGGCAGGATGCGGCTCCACGAAAGAGGAGGTTCGAGGCGCAGCGGATCGAGCGCTTCGCCGAGCGGGCTGGCCACGGCGAGCGCGAGGACGGCGTCGCGCGCGACGACGGGGACGCCGATGTCACGCATCCACGAGCGCCGAACGACGTCGACGCGCACGCGGCGCAGCGCCGGCAACGCCGTCACGCGCGCGGGCGGCATGCGCCCCACGTACGATTGCCGCCCGAGCCAGAAGGTCACCGTGCGATCAGTGCGGGTGATCTCCGGCATGCGCGCGAGCAGCGAGTGGCGCCGCACGGCCTCGGCCGCGTCGGCCGGCGGCCCGAGCTCGGCGAGCGCGTGCGCCGCGACGGCGATGCGCTCGTAGCGACGGACGACGCCGGCCCCGCTCAAGCCGGGGTGTGCGAGCGCGAGGAGATCGTGCAGGGCCGCCCCGAGACGCAGCGTCGCGTTGTCGAGCGGCGGCGTCGGCGCGTCTGCGAGAAAGAGCGACGCGACGGCGAAACGGCCCTCGGCGAGCGCGCGCGTCGGCTCATCGGCGAGCGCGAGCGCCTTCGACGACGCGACGCCACCGACACCGAGAGCTTCGCCGAGCCGTGCGACGCCGCGCGGGCCCAACGGGCGACCGACGTGCAGAGAGCCGCCCCGCACGAGCGGCAGCAGGAACGACGAGACAAAGGCGCGCGCCACTTACCGCCCCAGGCCCCACAGCGGCATCGGCCCCAACGGATCGTTCTCGATCTCGACGGGCGCGCTCTCCGCGGCCGGCGCTGGAACATCGGCCGCGGGCGCGACGGATGCCTTCGCGAGGCCCGAGACCGCCGCGCGATCGAGGGGGACGAGCGCGTCGGCCGCGATCCGAAACGGCTCGGCGCCGAGCTCTGGAAAGACGACGACGGCGCCGCCCTCGGCGCCGAGGCGCTCGGCGAGCACCTCGGGCGTGACGGCCGGGCGCAGCCGCGTGCCGATCGGGACGAGCACGTCGGGCGCCGCGGCCTCGAGCAGCACGCCGAACGGAAACCCCTCGAGCACGCCCGTCGCGAGGACGAGCACGCCGCGCTCGAGCGCCGCGACGCGTGTGCCGCGCAGCGCGGGTGCCGGCAGCGCGTAGCACAGGCGGCCGAGCCACGGCACGCGCGCCCACGGGATCAGCGCGGCGACGGGCGGGCGCCGCGCGCCCGCGCTCGCCTCGAGGCGCAGCGGCGCCGACACCACGGCGCGCCCTCCCCCGCGGGCCGCGCGCCGCTCGGGTGCCGCCGCGGGCGCGCGCAGGCGCACGACGTCCTCGAGCGGCGTCAGCACGGGGCGCGGCGCGATGTCGAGCGCCCCCTCGGGCCGCGGCGAGAACAGCGTGAGGCGGTCGGCGGGAAACGCGCCGCGACAGGACTCGAGCGCGATCGGGTGTCGGTAGCCAAGCGCGACGCCGACGTTCTCGCCGACGGGCACATAGGCGTCGATGCCCGGCGTCCGAGTGAAGAGGCCGCGCAAGCGCGCGGGGACGCCTTCGACCTTGAACAGCCACAGCGCACGCGCCGACGAAAACGAGGCGCCGGCCGACGCCTCGACGAGCGCCGCCCACGAGCGCGGGACCGCCGCGCCCGGAACCGGGCTCCGGGCCGCGACGGCGCGCGCCCTCTCGAGAGCCTCGGCGACGAGCGGTCCCAGTCCGCGACGCACGACGAGGAGCAAAGGGCCGTCGGTGGGCCACGCGGCGTCGCTCGCCTCTGCCTGTCGCACAAGCGACAGCCGCAAGAGCAGCTTCGCGAGCGGCAGCTCCGAGTCGATCGTGTAGGCGCTGTCGCGCTCGGCGCCGTAGAGCACGAAGTCGCCCGGCTCGCGCGAAGGTGCCGCGGCGTCGTAGCCGAGCGGCGCGTGCGCGTCGCGGAGCTGGACGAAGTGCCGCCCCGTGCCCGTGAAGCACTGCCCGCCCGCCAGGCGCGCCGCGCGCGCGACGACGTCGCCCAACGACGCCGCCGAGACGCCACCCGGGAGAAAGACGATCGCCTCGCGCGTGCCCGCCGCGGCGCGCGCATAGACGATGCGGAGCCCCGGCTGCAGGTCGTCGAGGCTCTGCTCGGCCGAGAAGGCGCGGAAGAAGGCGACCAGGCGATCGACGGACGACACGCGCACGGCGAGCTGCTTGCCACCGACGACGCCACGCCCGTCGACGGAAAGCCCAGGCAGGTTGAACCGGACCTGCCCGAGCGCGACCCGCTGGAGCATGGCCGCAGCATACTCCGGCAAACGCGCGATCGGGGGTTCACCGCGGATGTTAGGATCACCCGGCATGCCTGGGCCGACCGTGGACCTCCCGATCTCGCTCGAGGAGCTCTCGGCGGCGCTGGCGTCTCGCGACCTCCCGGCGCTCGTGGCGCGGCTCGTGCGCGAGCGCAGCTTCGGCGCCGTGACGCTGTTGTTCCGCCACGCGGCCACGCCGGCGGCGCCTCCGTCGCTGGGCCTGCCCGAGCTCGATGCGGCGGCGCGGTCGCTCGTGATCTCGCTCGAGACCGTCCCCGCGCCCAAGAGTGCCCGGTCGACGCTCGGCGAGGAGCTCCGCGCCGTGCGCATCGTCGCCGCCGAGGCCCTGCTCGCGCGCGTCGCGCGCCCCGCCCTCTCCGACGCCGAGCGCGTCGCCTCGCGACGCGCGGCCGTGCTGCTCGAGGCCGCGGGTGCGCACGCCCGCGCCGCGCTCGTTCACGAAGAGCTCGGCGACGACCTGGCGGCAGCCGCGGCGTGGGGCGCGGCCGGCGACCTCGAGCGCATGGAGGACGCGCACGGGCGACAGGACGATCGCGACGGCCGGCGGCGCGCCGCGGCCGACGTCATGCGCCGCTTCGATGTGCTCCTCGCGAGCGGCGAGCGCCGGCTCCCGCTCGCCGCCCTGCGCCCCCCACCCCCCAGCCCCGACGACGGCCCCACAGCCCGGGCGCCCCCCCCCCCCCCCCACCAACCGCCACTGCGCGGGCGG
>JBBQJG010000142.1:0-14137 GCA_038325725.1 Polyangia bacterium
GACAGGGCCTGCTCAAGATGGCCGTCGTCGCGCTCGTCGCGTGGGCGGTGCTGCGGCCGCTCGCGGGCGCGCTCATCGCGCTCACGGGCGCGCCGGCGCCCACGGTCCTCGACGGGCTCGGCGCCATTGCCGGGAGGCTCGCGATTCGACTCGCCGTCGCGGGGCTCGCGCTCGGCGTCCTCGACTATCTCCTCGTTGCCCGCCGTCAGGCGCGCGGGTTGCGCATGACCCGCGCGGAGATCAAGCGCGAGTACAAGGAGTCGGAGGGCGATCCCGAGACGCGCGGGGAGCGGCGCCGGCTGCAGCGGGAGCTTTCGGAGCAACAAATGGTCGCCGAGGTCCGAAAAGCCGACTTCGTCGTGGTCAACCCCGAGCACATCGCCGTCGCCCTGCGCTACGACCCGAACGGTGACGCGGCGCCCGTCGTCGTCGCCAAGGGCGAGCGACTCGTCGCCGAGCGCATCAAGCAGATCGCGCGCGAGGCGGGCGTGCCGATTTTTCGCGACGTCTCGCTCGCGCGCTCGCTCGTCGAGCTCGCGGAGGGCGGCGAGATCCCGGCCGCGCTGTACGAGGCCGTCGCCGAGATCCTGCGCGTCGTCCAAGGAGAGAGCGCACAGGGGGAGCCCGCGGCGCCGGCCGAGGCGGCTCCGTCACCGACGACAATGGGCCCTGGCGCCGGTTGGAAGCGCGTCTAGAATGACCGCGGCCATGGGCGGTTCGCCATCGTTGTACGAGGTGGCGGTGGCGCTGCCCATGCGCGGCACGTTCACATACCGCGATCCGCGCGGCGCGGACGCGGCCCTCGTCGCGGGGTCGCAGGTCGTCGTGCCGTTCGGGAACCGTACCGTCACGGGCTTCGTGCTCGGGCCCGCGGCGGACGCGCGCGGCGTCGAGCTGCGCGACATCGAGGAGGTCGTCGCGGGCGCGCCCGCGTTCGATGACGCCATGATCTCGTTTTGCCGCTGGGTCGCCGAGTACTACGACGCGCCCGTGGGCGAGGTCCTGCGCGGGGCCCTGCCGCAAGGCGAGAAGGGCGAAGCCGTGCGCGCCGTGCGCATCACCGAGCGCGGGCGCGCCGCCGTGGGCGTTCAGCGGTCGTTGCTCGGAGAAGTCACGGGACCGCCCGTGCTGGTCGCGTTGGTCGCGGCGGGCGGCGAGCTCAAGCTGCGCGCGCTCGCGCACGCCGTGCCGCGCGGGCCGGAGCAGCTGTCGCGGCTCGTCGCCGAGGGGCTCGTCGAGGTCGGTGACGAGGTCAAGACGCGGCGCCCGCCTCCGACGGAGGCGTTCGTCGTCGCGGTCTCCCAAGAAGGGGCGGCGCTCGCGGCCGCGAACATGCCGACGCGATCGGCGGCGCGTCGGGCGCTGCTCGAGCAAGTCGTCGCCGCCGGCGAGGCGGGCGTCGCGACGGCGGCGCTCGACGTCCGCGCGCGCGCGCAGGTCAGGGCCCTCGTCGACGCGGGCCTCGCGCGCGTCGAGCGCCGCGCGCCCGCGCGGGGCCCGCGCAGCGTCGCCGCGACGCCCGAGCTGACGCTCAATGAGGCGCAGCGAAACGCTGTGGCGACTCTCACGAAGGCGCTCGCGGGCGGCTTCGCGCCGTTCGTGCTCCACGGCGTCACGGGCTCTGGAAAAACAGAGGTCTACCTGCGCGTCATCGCGCAAGCGCGCGCGGCGGGGCGGGGCGCGCTCGTGCTCGTGCCCGAGATCGCGCTGACGCCGCAGCTCGCGGCGCGTTTTCGCGCGCGCTTTGGCGACGACGTCGCCGTGCTCCACAGCGGGCTGCCGCCGGGCGAGCGGCTCGCGGCGTGGCGGCAGCTGCGCGCGGGCGAGGTCGGCATCGCCGTGGGCGCGCGCTCGGCCGTGTTCGCGCCCGTGCGCGAGCTCGGCGTCGTCGTCGTCGACGAGGAGCATGACGGCTCGTTCAAGCAAGAGGAGGGCGTCAGGTACCACGGCCGCGACCTCGCTGTTGTCAGGGCGCAGCGGGCCAACGCCGTCGTGATCCTGGGGTCGGCGACGCCGTCACTCGAGACGGCCCACAACGTCGCGCGCGGACGCTTCACGAACCTCGCCCTGCCGGGCCGGGCCACGAAGCGCCCGTTGCCGACGGTCGACCTCATCGATCTCAAGCGCCACCCGCCCGGTGCCGACGGGTTGTTCTCGGCGCCGCTCGCCGAGGCCATCGCGACGGCGCTCGCGGCCCAAGAGCAGGTCATCTTGTTCCTGAACCGACGCGGCTTTTCGACGGTCGTGCTGTGCCGCGCGTGCGGCCACGTCGTGCGCTGCGAGAACTGCACGGTCTCGATGACGTACCACCGCGGGCAATCGAAGCTCGTGTGTCACTACTGCGCGCGCACGACGGCCGTGCCGTCGCGCTGCCCGGCGTGTCGGTCGCCGAAGCTCGAGCGTCTGGGCACGGGCACCGAGCGCGTCGAGTCCGTCGTGCGCGAGCGCTTCCCCGACGCGCGGGTCGCCCGGCTCGATCGCGACACGGCGGGCGCGCGCGGCCAGGACGTCGGCGGGGAAGGGCGCGGCCTGCACGCCGTCTTGAGGCGGATGCAGGCGGGCGAGATCGACGTGCTGGTGGGGACGCAGATGGTGACGAAGGGCCACGACTTCGCGGGCGTGACGCTCGTGGGCGTGCTGCAGCCCGACACGGCGCTGCACCTGCCCGATTTTCGCGCGGCCGAGCGGACGTTCCAGCTCCTCGAGCAGGTCGCGGGGCGCGCGGGGCGCGGCGAGCGTTCCGGCCGCGTGCTCATCCAGACGTACGATCCCGAGCACCCGGCCATCGCGTCGGTGCGCACGCACGACTACGCGGGCTTCGTGCGCGCCGAGCTCGTCGCGCGGAAGGAGGCCGATTACCCGCCGTTTTCGCGCATGATCGCGCTGCGGCTCGACGCCGCCGACGAACCCACGGCCCGCGCCGCCGCGACCGCCGTCGCCGAGGCCGCGCGCGCCGTCGCTCCGGCCCCGGGGGCCCCGGTCGAGGCCGGCGCCGTCGTTGTCCGCGGGCCGGCAGAGGCGCCCATCCCGCGCGTGCGGGGGCGCGCCCGCTACCAGGTTTGGCTCGCGGGGCACGATCGCCGCGTGCTGCTCGCGACGGCGCGCGCGGCGGCGGCCGCGAAGCTCCCCGGCGACGCGCGGCTCGTCGTCGACGTCGATCCGCAGAGCGTCCTCTAAGGCGAAAAAAGCCCCCGGCCCGGTGTACTCTCGAAGGCCGATGAAGCTCCTCATCATCGCCGGGCCCTATGAGGCGGATCGCGTCCGCCGGGCGGTGGTGCAGGCGGGCTTCGAGGCGGTCGCCGTCGAGCCGGGGGAGAGCCTCTCGGGGTGGATCACGGCGTCGCGCCCGGATCTCATTGTTCTAGCGCCCCAGATCGTCAACCCGGACCCGTCGGTGGCGCTCGCGAAGGTGCGCGCCGTGCCGCGCGGCCGCGTGCCGACGCTGCTCGTGGGCGATCCCGACGACGAGCCGCGGCTGCGCGATCTCGCGGACGGTTTTCTCGCGCGCCCGTTGTCGATGAGCGATCTCGTGGCGCGCGTGCGCGCGCGCCTCGGCTCGGACGCGCGGCGGCTCGCGACGGGCGAGCACGGCATCCCGGCGCCCATGACGGACGTCAGCAGCGGCGAGTTCTCGCGTCCGGGCACGCCCGCGGGAGCTCCGGGCGGCAAAGCGCCGGGAAGCGGCTCGGGGCCACGCCCGGCCACGGGGTCGATGTCGGCGCCCAGCCCGGGGTCGATGCCGGGCGGGTCCGCGTCGCAGCTTTCTCATGCGGCTCATTCGGGCAGCGGCTCCGGCGCGACGGGGCCGCGCCCGCTGCCGCAGCTCAAGCCGCTCGTCTCGGCGGCAGATGCGACGACGACGCCCGTGCCGCGCGCGCGTCCTTCCGAGGCGGGCGCGCTCTTCAACAAGCTCGCCGAGAGCATCGACGCCGCGCTCGACGCCGAGATGCTCGACTTCGCGCGCTCGGTGGGCGCGATTCGCAACGCGGCGCCGCCCAGCCTCCCGCCCGAGATCGCGCCGGCGCCAGCAGTCGCGTTGCCGACACCATCGCGCACGGGCGCGGGACGTCGGCCGACGGAGGACCTGTTCGAGCGGACGCCCATGGCGCCCATGACGGCGCTCGCGGCGGCGGCGGCGTTGCCGCACGTCGAGGACAACACGACGACGCCGTCGATGCCGACGCCGTTCGACGCGCCCGATGCGGACGATCCGAATGGCGGTGACGATCACCGCGACGAGACGCGCCAGAAGACGGTCGAGGTTCCGCGCGACGTCTTCGCGAAGATGATCGCCGAGCGCATCGCCGTCGCGCGCGACGGCAGCGCAGAGGCCGGGGCGCCCGCCCCGGTCGAGAGCGGCAAGATCGCCGACAGCGACGTGGCCGCCCAGTTCGGTCGCCTCTATCTGCAGCGCCTCACGGGCCGCATGGTCCTGCGCCGCGACGCCGTCGAGAAGGTGATCTTCTTCGACCGCGGCGCGGCCATCCTCGGCATGTCGAGTGATCCCGACGACCGCATGGGCGAGATGCTCGTGCGGCAGGGGCGGCTCACGCAGCTGCAGCTCGTGCGCGCGTCCGAGGGGTTGGCGCGCTCCGAGCGGCGCCTCGGCGTCGTGCTCGTCGAGCTCGGCTTCATCAAGCCGAGCGAGCTACCCGTCGTCGTGCGCCGACATTTCGAGGAGATCATCCACTCGGCGTTCACCTGGGAAGACGGCGAGTGGTCGCTGGGCCCCGGGCAGCCGAACCAGGAGATCGTGCTGCTCGACGAGCACCCCCCCGCGATCATCCTGGGCGGCATTCGTCGCAAGTACAGTGCGGCGCGCCTCGCGCGGTGTCTCGGCGGGGGACGGCAGGTCTTCCGTCTCGTCGCCGGCGCGGCCGGGTCGGACCTCGTGCAGCAGCTCGCGATGACGCCCGAGGAGCGCGGCATCGTGTTGCAGCTCGACGGCACGCGCACGCTCGACGAGGTCCGCGCCGAGGCGCGCACGCGCGAAGAGATCGTGCTCGGCGTCGCGTGGGCGCTGTCGGTGTTGGGGCAGATCGATCGCCTCGAGGGGCGCGCGGCCGAGGTCGTCAAGACGGCGACCAGCGTGAATGGCAACGGCGTCGCGCAACTCGACCACGACGGTGTCGTCCCTGTTTTTGCGCCCAAGTCGCCGGGGCCGCGGCGCGCCGATCGCGCGCGCGTGCTCGCGCACCACGACGTCGTCGAAGAGGGCGACTATTTCGCCGTGCTGGGGTTGCCGCGCGGCTCGAGCGACACGGACGTGCGCGTCGCCCACGCGCGGCTCATGCGCGAGCTGACGCCGACCTCGCTCGACCCGGGGCTCGTCGCCGAGCTGGGGGCCGAGCTGCGCGCGATCCGCGTCGTGCTCGACGAGGCGCTGCGCGTGCTCGGCACGCCCGATCTCCGGCGGCGCTACGAGACGAACCTGCCCGCGCCCGCGGAGCACCAGATCGGATGATCGGATGATCGGATGACGGCGCCGGCGGTTCCACGCGCGGTGTTCTTCGGGTCGCCGGCGTTCGCCGTGCCGTTCCTCGAGGCGACGGCGCAGGCGACGAACGTCGTCGCCGTCGTGAGCCAGCCGGATCGTCCGGCGGGGCGCGGCCAGCAGCTCGCCGAGCCGGCCGTCAAGGTCGCGGCGCGCCACCTGGGCCTGCCCGTGCTGCAGCCCGAGAAGGTGCGTACGGTCGACTTCGAGGCGACGCTGCGTGCGCTCGACGCCGACGTGTTCGTCGTCGTCGCGTACGGGCGGATCTTGCCGCAAGGGCTGCTCGATCTCCCTCGGCGCGGCTGTTGGAACGTGCACGGGTCGCTGCTGCCGAAGCTGCGCGGCGCGGCCCCCATTCAGTGGTCGATCATCCGCGGCGACGCGAAGACGGGCGTCGCCGTCATGCGCATGGAGGCGGGCCTCGACACGGGGCCGGTCGCCGCGGTGAGCGAGGTGCCCATCGGCGACGACGACACGACGGCGACGCTCGCGCTCGCGCTCGCGGCGGCGGGCGCGCCTCTGCTCGCCGAAACTTTGCCCGCGATCCTCGGCGGCACGGTGCGAACCGTCGCGCAGGAAGACGCCGCGGCGACGCTCGCGCCGCCGCTCGTCAAGGACGACGGCCGGCTGCGCTTCGACGTGTCGGCGCGCGCGGTGTCGGCGCGCGCGCGCGGGTGTGACCCGTGGCCGGGCGCGACCGTCTTGCTCGACGGCGAGATCATGAAAGTGTTCGGGCCGCGCGTGCTCGTGGGGCCGGGCGGCGTGCCGGGCGCCGTGCTCGGGCTTCGGCCTGAAGGCCTGGCTGTCGCGTGCGCCGACGGGCCCATCGCGTTCGCCGAGCTTCAGCTCCCCAATCGAAAGCGCCTGCCGGCGTCCGCGGTCCTCGCGGGCCGGCCCATCGCGGCCGGGACGTCGCTCAATGATCCAGCGATGCCGGCCACGCCCGCACGCTCATGAAACCACCACGGGGATTCCAAGCGGCGAGACCGACGACGGGCCGCGATCTCGCGCGCGCCGTCCTCGCGCGCGTCGAAGAGTCGGGCGCCTTCGCGAACCGCGCGCTCTCAGCGGCGCTCGATCGCGCGCCGTCGCTCTCGGGCGCCGAGCGCGGCCTCGGGACCGAGCTCGTCTACGGCGTGCTTCGCCGGCGCGCGCGCCTCGATCGCGCGCTCGCCGTGTTCGCGACGAAGGGCCTCGACGGGCTCGCGCCGCCCGTGCGCACGGCGCTGCGCGTGGGCGCGTACCAGGTGCTGTTCCTCGATCGCATCCCCGCGTACGCCGCCGTCAACGAGACGGTCGAGGCTTGCAAGAGCGCGGGGGGGCCGGGCGCGGGAAGGCTCGCGAACGCGCTGTTGCGCCGCGTGGCCGAGCGCGGAGAGCCGCCGCTGCCCGATGCGGCGCTCGACCCGCGGGCGTACCTCGTCGAGGCGGCGGGTCTGCCGGCGTGGCTCGCGCGACTTTTGCTCGCCGAGCGCCCCGCGGCCGAGGCGCTGGCCTTCGCCGACGCGCTCGCCGTGCCCGCGCCGCTCGCGCTGCGCGCCAACAGCCTCCGCGCGACGCGCGACGAGCTCCGTGCGCGCCTGGCAACCGAGCGCCCCGACGCCAAGCTCGATCCGTCGGAGGTCGCGCCCGACGCGCTCCTCGCGCGCGATCTCGACGCGCCGGCGTCGACCGACGCCTTTGCGACGGGGGCCTTCGCGATCGAGGACACGGGCGCGCAGATCGTCGCCGAGCTCTGCGGCGCGCGTCCGGGTGAGCGCATCCTCGACGCGTGCGCGGGCCTGGGCGGCAAGAGCGCGCACCTCGCGGCGCTCGCTAAGAACGAAGCGCGGCTGCAGGCTGTCGACCTTTCACCGTCGAAGCTGGCCGAGGCGCGCGGCTCGTTCACGCGGCTGGGCGTCGCGAACGTCGAGACGGGCATCGCCGATCTGACGCGCCCGCTGGCCGATCCGGCGGCGCGCTTCGAGCGGATCCTGCTCGATGCACCCTGCAGCGGCCTCGGCGTCTTGCGCCGCCACCCCGAGGCGCTGCTGCGTCGTTCCCCCGACGACCTGTCGCGGCTCGCCGAACAACAAGCGCGCATGCTCGCGACGCTCGCGCCGCACGTCGCCCCGGGGGGCGTCCTGACGTACTCCGTGTGCACCTTCGACCGCGTCGAGTGCGAGGACGTGATCGAGGCGTTCGTGCGGGCCCACCCGGACTTCCGCGTCGAGGCGCCCGCGCCTTCGCCGAGCGTCCCGTGGGCGCGGCTCACGGACGCCGCGGGCTTCGTGCGCACCTGGCCGCATCGCGACGACGCCGACGCGTTTTTCGCCGCGCGGCTGGTAAGATGGCGCCCATCATGAGCGCTGCCGTGCGCGTCGCCCCGTCGATTCTGTCCGCCGACTTCGGTCGGCTCGCCGAAGAGGTGCGCGCCGTCGAGGCGGCCGGCGCCGACGTCATCCACGTCGACGTCATGGACGGACGCTTCGTCCCGAACATCACGATCGGGCCCCTCGTCGTGCGCGCCGTTCGCGCCGCGACGAAGCTGCCCGTCGACGTGCACCTCATGATCGTCGAGCCCGAACGCTTTGTAGAAGAGTTCGCGCGCGCCGGCGCCGACGTCATCAGCGTGCACCTCGAGGCGTCGACGCACCTGCACCGGACCGTTCAGCAGATCAAGGCGCTCGGGAAGAAGGCCTCCGTCGCCCTGAACCCGCACACGCCGCTCGACGGCCTCGACGTCGTGCTGCCGGACCTCGACATGGTGCTGCTCATGACCGTCAACCCCGGCTTCGGCGGCCAGCGCTTCATCGACGCCGTCGTGCCGAAGGTCGCGGCGTTGCGCGCCGAGATCTCGCGCCGGGGCTTGTCGACCGACATCGAGGTCGACGGCGGCATCGCGCCCGACACGGTTGCCACCATCACGCGCGCGGGCGCGAACGTCCTCGTCGCGGGCTCGGCGGTCTTCGGCGCCCCGGGGCGGGACTACCGCGCGGCCATCGCGGCGCTGCGCGCGGGCGCTGCCCCCTACGCCCCTCCGGCGCGCTCCGCCGGATGAGCGTCGTCTCTCCGCCCAAGCGACCTTGGTGGGCGCGCGGCCCTCACGCCCAAACGACCTGGGGGGGAATCGGTCCGTCGCGCGCGGCCGTCGCGTTCGAGCGCGAGGTGTTGCCGACGCCCGACGACGACGAGCTCGTGCTCGATCACCTGCCGGGCCCGGCCACGGGGCCGCGCGTGCTGCTGCTGCACGGCCTCGAGGGCAGCTCCGACGCGGGATACATCCACGGGCTCGCGGCAGGTGCGAAGGCCGCCGGCATGCGCGTCACCGTCATGAACTTTCGCTCGTGCGCGCGAGACCCGGGCAACGGCAAGCTCGTGCCGAACCTCCGGCCGCGCCTCTACCACTCGGGCGAGACGCACGATCTCGATCTCGTGGTCGAGACCTGCGCGCGTCGCGAGCCCCAGACGCCGCTGCTCGCCGTGGGCGTCTCGCTGGGCGGCAACGTGCTGCTCAAATGGCTCGGCGAGAAGGGCGCACGCAGTCCCATCGAGGCGGCCGTGACGATCTCGACGCCCTTCGACCTCGCGGCGACGTCGAAGCACCTCGAGACGGGCCGAGCGCGCTTTTACGCGGGGCGATTCCTGAAGTCGCTGCGCCCCAAGGCCCTCGACGTCATGAAGCGCTTCCCGCGCGAGACGGAGCACATGGATCGCGATCGGATCCGCCTCGCCGAGACGTTGTTCGCGTTCGACGACTACGTCACGGCGCCGCTGCACGGCTTTCATGGTGCCAACGACTATTACCGCCGCTCGAGCTCGCTGCGTTTTCTGCCGGACATCGAGGTGCCGACGTTGTGCATCAACAGCGAGGACGATCCCTTCATGCCGCCGCAGTCGTTCGCGCGTGCGCGTGAAGCGGCGTCTGAAGACGTCAGCTTCGACATCATCGAGTGGGGCGGTCACGCGTCGTTCATTTATGGGTCGTGGCCGTGGCGCGCGCGGTATTGGGCCGAAGAGCGCGCCATCAGCTGGCTGACGGCGCGGCCCGCGTAAACGCGTCTCGGACGCCTCGCGGCGACGCCAGCCGCGTCGCCTTGGGACGGGCGGCGCGCATGGGCTATAACGGCCGCGGATGACGTCTTGCCGTCTCGCCCCCGGCGCCTTCGCGCTCGCGCTCTCGGCGATCCTCGGCGGCTGCCAATTGCCGCCGTCGTCGGCCTACGCGGTCGACGCGGGGAAGACGCCCGGAGCGCCCGTCGACGCGGCGCCGCGAGACGCAGAGGTCCCGACGGACGCCGCGGCCCAGTCGCCCGTCGTCGGACAGGACGCCGTGGGCTCGCCCTTCTCGACGGGCGTGTGTCCGACGCCCGTGCCGGTCGATCCGAAGGCGGCTCTTCGCGCCGGCTGCGCGTTCGGCCACAGCGCGCTGCCCGTCGAGACGTTGCCGCTCACGCCCGACCAGCGCGCCGCGATCCCCATCAAGCACATCATCGTCGTCATGAAGGAGAACCGCTCCTTCGATCACCTCCTCGGGAACCTTCACGCACAGGGCCAGCCGGCAGCCGAGGCGATCCCCGCGTCGTTCACGAACCCCGACTCCGACGGTGTCCCCGTCGCGCCGTTTCACCTCGAGACGACCTGCGTGAACCACGACCCGGGGCATCAGTGGGAAGAGATGCATCGCCAGGTGAACAATGGCGCGATGGACGGCTTCGTCGTGAGCGCGGCCGACACGACGGGCGGCGATGGTCACTACGCGATGGGCAACTACACGGCGACCGACCTGCCTTTTTATTACTGGCTCGCGAGCACCTACGCGCTCAACGAGCGCCATTTCCCCTCGGCGTTGTCGGGGACGTTTTCGAACCGGACCTTCCTGCTCGCGGGCACGGCGGACGGCGTGAGCTGCTCGTTCTGCGGGAAGATGGCCAAGCCGTCGACGCCGACGATCTTCAACAGCCTCGATCGCGCGGGCGTGGGGTGGGCCGTCTACACGGACAGCTCGGCCTTCGACGGCACGCTCGATTGGAAGCCCGGACATCGGGGCCTGCACGCGCTCGCCGACTTTCACACGGCGCTCGCCGACGGGACGTTGCCGGCCGTTTCTTTCGTGGACTCGATCGGCTGGGTCGAGGACGAGCACCCGACGGCGGACGTGCAGGTCGGCGAGGCGTGGACGCGGGTCCTGTACGAGGCGGTCGTCGCGAGCCCGCTGTGGCCCACCATCGCCATGATCTGGACCTACGACGAGGCGGGCGGCTTCGCCGACCACGTCCCGCCGCCCATGAACGCCTGCATCGCGCGGCCCGGCAACCCGGATGACGTGGCGTACTTCGAGCTGGGGATCCGCGTCCCGCTCGCCGTGATCTCCCCGTGGGCGCGCGCCCACTACGTGTCCGACGTCGTCGAGGATCACACGGCGATCACGCGCTTCATCGAGACGGTGTTCAATCTGCCGGCGTTGACGGCGCGCGACGCCAACAGCCCCGCGCTGCTCGACCTGTTCGACTTCGGGTGCAGCCCCGCGCTCATGCAGCCGCCCGAGGCCCCGCTCGCCGGCACGGAGGGCTGCCACGGCGTGATCGTGTTGACGAACGATCTGCCGAGCTATCGCAACGTCGCGCCGCAGGTGATCACCGTGTCCTTCAAAGGCGTGCCTTCACCGGACGCCGCCGATCGCATCGCCGTGTATCGGTATCCGCGCTCGTCGAACGACGTCCCCTCGGAGACCAACCGCATCGAACCGGCCGCGTGGGGCTACATCGGCGGCGGAGGGCACGTCATGGAAAATGCGCCCCAGTCCGGCAGGGTCGTGCTCGACGAGAGCGTTCGCTCGCCGGGCGCGCTGTGGCCGTTGCCGCCGGGGCTCTGGATCGCTCACTACCTCGCGGCTCCGAAGCACGGCGTCGCCGGCTACGCGCCGGTCGCGTCGACGCTCGTCCAGGTGACGCCCTAGTGCAGCGAACGCCCTGGTTCGTGTTCGATCGGGCCGTGTCGTTGCAGTTGGATTTACGGGCGCCGGCGCGCGGGGCCCCCGCGGGCTTCGCCGTTCGCGAGCTCGCCCGCGCCGAGGTCGAGCCGGTGCTCGGCGCCGTGCCCGCGCTGGCGCGTTCGCTCGCGACGCTCGATGCCGTCGCGCCCAGCGGCTGGCGGTGCTTCGCGGCCTTCGAAGCCGGCGTGCCCGTGCTCGCGACCTTCGTCGAGCTGCGCCCCGGCCGGCCCCTGAGCTTCGGCAGCGTCACGGTGCCCCAGGCCCGTGGGCGCGGCGCCTTCCGCGCGGCCCTCGCGGTCATCGCGGCGCGCCTTGCCGAGGCGGGCGAGGTGACCCTGTTCGGGGCGGTGAGCGGCGCGAACCGCGCGTCGCTCCGCGCGACGGCGGCCGCGGGGTTCGTCGTCGTTCGGCGGACCTACGACTTGCGCGTCCGCGGCGTCAGCCTGCGGACGCTCGCGCGGCGCCTGCTGCGCGGTGGGTGAGCCGCCGGGCCCGCGCGGCTTGTCAGGTTTTCCCCCTCTCAAGGCCGCCGCGCGATGTTCCGAATTCACCGGTATGAGCACCGTTCATGAGTTCGATCCGTCCAACGTTCTCGACGCCGTGACCACGATTGCCTGCGAAGAGATGTTCGCCCGCTACGGGGTCACCGCGAAGAAGGTCGCCGATGACGCCGAGCCGCGGGAGCCGGACTTCTTCATGTGCGCGATCATCGGGTTCGCGGGGCGAGATCTTTGGGGCACGTTGATCCTGGCCGTCACGGAGGACCTGTCCGACAGATCGAATCCGCTGCTCGGCAATCCGCTGCTCGCGAGCGCGCTGTTCGCGAGCCCTCCGGGCGGCGCGCCGGGCAAGAGCGGCGGCTCGCTCCGCCGCGATTGGGTCGGCGAGCTGTCGAATCAGCTTCTGGGTCGGGTCAAGCACGAGCTGTTGCGACACGGCATCGAGATTCACTCGAACATCCCGGCGGTGTTGCGCGGCCAGCACCTGGCCCCTCTGCCGCGCGTCGATCTCGTCCCGCTGAAGTTCGCGGTGGCGGGCGGCGCGGCGGCCGTCTGGCTCGAGGTCGACTCACGCCCTGGCTTCACGATCGGCAGCAACGCGGCGGACGCGGAAACAGGAGCGGCCGCCGGCGACGCGCTCCTGTTCGAATAGTCTTCCCCCGTCGGGTTCGCCGGGACCCTCACGGTCCCGGCGATTCGTTCGTCACGCGTCGGGCGAGCCCGCGATCTTGTTGACGGCCTTGACGAGCAGGTCGGGGTTGAAGGGCTTGACCATCCAGCTCTTCGCGCCGGCCTTCTTGGCTCGGTCAATGAGCGCGAGCTGACCCTCCGTCGTCAGCATCATCACCGGGACCGTGAGGTTCTCGGCGCGAAGCTGCTCCAACATCTCGAGCCCGTTCATGCGCGGCATGTTGATGTCGCAAACGATGCCGGCGACGTCTTTCTTTCGCGCGCGCTCGAGTCCTTCGACGCCGTTCGTTGCTTCGACGGTGCTGTATCCGGCGCGCGCCAGTGTTTCACCGACGAGCGAACGCATGCTTGCTGAATCGTCGACCACCAGAATGAGTCTTGCCATGTGGAGCATCTCCCGTGTTGCGAGCGTTTGTTGTGAGGCGGTCGTTGTCGCCGCGCCCGTTCATGGCTGGACATCGGTCCACTCATTTACAACTTGAGAGCGCGCGCGAACGCGCGACGAGCCACGTCGTGAGTCGTGGCACTCCAATTGCTCAATGTTCGTTTCGTGGACAGCGCCAGCAATCAAACGAAGCCAGAAGCGGCGATCGGCGCGTCTCCCTCGGGGAGCCAAAACCCGGGTGGCGAACACCCGGCGAGTGAAGCGCACCCCGCGGACGGCGGCGACGCGCCGCGCGTTCAGACGATCTCGATCCGCACGCTGCGCAAGCTGATCCTCTCGGCGCTCACGCTGGGCCTGTTGGTGTTCACGGTCGGCGTGCTCGTGCTCGTCAATCAGATCTTCGCGAACTTTGGCCCCGGCGTTCAAGCCGACCTCGAGTGGAAGACGACGCGCGGCGCGCGCGAGCTCGCGCAGGCGTCGGAGCTCGGCCTCGCCGCGGGCGACGCCGGCATGGTCGAGTCGGGGTTCGAGGCGTTCAGCCACTCGGACGACGTGGTCGCGATCGTCGTCGTCAACGCGGCCGGCAAGCCCCTCGCGACCTACCGCAAGAGCCCCGAGACGCCGGAGGCGCTCTTCACAGGAGCGCCGGGCGCCGTCCGGCACACGGCGTCCTACTACGTCGGCTGGGCGCCGGCGACGATCGAGGGCGCGACGGTCGGTCGCGTCGCGCTGATCATCAGCACGCGCCGACTGGTCAGCTCGCAGCGCTGGCTCAAGCAGGTCGAGCTCATCGTCGGCGTGGGCGGCGGGGTGGGGCTCCTCGCCGGGTGTCTCTTCGTCATCTTCTTCACCGGCGCGATCCTGAAGCGCGACGCCCAGCTCGCGGAGCACGCCGCGACGCTCGAGCGCAAGGTCGAAGAGCGCACGGCCGAGCTCGACGATCGCAACCGCGGCATGAGGCTCGTGCTCGACAACGTCGGGCAGGGCTTCGTCACGATCGCGCTCGACGGCGTCATGGCGCCCGAACGCTCGGCGATCGTTCATCGGTGGCTCGGCGGCGCCGCGGACGGCGAGACGTTCGCCGACTACCTGGG
>JBBQJG010000143.1:0-14108 GCA_038325725.1 Polyangia bacterium
TGGCCCGGGGTAATCTACAACACGCCGAGGATGGCCGCCGCTGCATTGCCCTTTACGCTGCCGGCGGGGTGGGGCGACGCGCCGCCGGGAAACCAGAGCTGAACGCTCGAGGCGGTCGGGCACGTCCCGCTCGCCGTCACCTGGTAACCGCCGACGGCGCCCGTGTCCATGCAACCGGCGCCCGCGGCCGTGCACATCGGGTTGGCCCCGATCGTCCAGTTCGCCGTCGCGCTCGGCTTCTCGATCGGCAGATCGGGCATCGCGTCCTTCGCGCCATCGACAGTCGCGTCGGGCCCCGCCTCCGAAAGGGAGGGAGGCGCGTCGCTCGCGTCGTTTGCGTCGACGTTCGTGTCGCTCCCGGCGTTGGCGTCGACACCGACGTCCGACGTTTCGCTCGCGTCGGCGGGCGCGTCGAGCTCCGCGTCACCCGCCGACGCGTCGACCGCTTCGACGTCGGACGCGTCGCGGGCGTCCCGCGCATCGGCCCCGGCGTCCGGCGTGACGTGCACGGCGGAAGCGCCGTCGCCACAGCCCGCGCCGCTCAACGCGAGCGCGCAGGCGAGGGCCACCGACGAAGGACGAAGCGCGCGCATGGCCTGCTTGCACGGTAACACCGCGCTCCGGAGGGCGCCACGCGCGCTCAGTCGCGCTTGCCGAGAAACAGCTGCGCGGCGGCCGCCTCGCCCGGACGCGCCGCGGGCGCCGCCGCGCGGGCCGCGCGGCTCGCCTCGAGGAGCTGGCGCGTGTACGCGTGCGTGGGCGCTTCGAACACCTGCGCCGTCGGCCCTTGCTCGACGACGCGCGCCCCGGCGAGCACGACGACCCGGTGGGCCAGGTGACGCGCCGTCGCGAGATCGTGCGTGATGAGGAGGATCGCGATGCCCCGGTCGCGCGTGAGGCGCTGCAACAGATCGAGCACGCCCACGCGCGTCGACGCGTCGAGCATCGACGTCGGCTCGTCCGCGACGATGACCTTCGGCCCCGCCGCGAGCGCGCGCGCGACGGCGACGCGCTGGCGCTGCCCGCCCGACAACGCGTGAGGATAGCGATCGACGTAGTCGCCCGCGGGGCGCAGCCCGACGGATTCGAGCAGCTCGTGCGTGCGCGCGCGAACGTCCGACTGGTGCGCCCGGCCGTGCAGCAGCAGCGGGCGCTCGATGTGGTGGCGCACGCGGTGCGCGGGGTTGAGCGACGCGAACGGATCCTGAAACACCATCTGCACGCGCGCGCGGTAAGCGAGCGACGCGTGGCGCGGCTCCGAGACGAGCACGTCGGCGCCCTCGAGGTTGAGCGCGCCCGCGTCCGGGTTCTCGAGGCGCGCGACGATGCGCGCGAGCGTGCTCTTGCCGCTGCCGGACTCTCCGACCAGTGCGACGATCTCACCCGGCTCGAGCGCGAACGACACGCCGTCGAGCACGTTGCGGCGGCGCGCCGGGAAGCCAGAGATCGGAAACGTCTTCGAGATCCCGACGAGCTCGAGAACGGGCGCGCTCATGACGCGCCTCCCTCGGGGCCCGCAGGAGGTGACGACGGCGGAAGCGGCGGACCCGGCGGCGGAGGCACGACGGCCGGCGCGGGCTCCGGGCCGAGCGACGGGAACGCCGCGAGCAGGCGGCGCGTATAAGGATGCCGCGCGACGCGCGCCAGGTGCGACGCGGGCGCGACGTCGATGAGCTGCCCGCGGTACAGCACGCCCACCCGATCGCAGCGGGCGATCAACAGCGGGAGATCGTGCGTGATGAAGAGGACGGACAGGCCCAGCGTCGCGCGCAGCTCGGCGATGCGATCGAGCAGCTCGCGCTGCGTGACGACGTCGAGCGCGGTCGTCGCCTCGTCGAGAATGACGAGGCGCGGGTCGAGGGCGAGCGCGATCGCGAGCGCGACGCGTTGGCGCGCGCCGCCCGACAGCGTGTGCGGGTACGAATCGAGCCGCGACGTCTCGAGGCCCACCATGTGCAGCAGCGTCGCCGCGCGCTCACGCGCCGTCGCCCGCGTGAACGGATGGTGAGCGAGGATGACGTCGACGATCTGATCGGAGACGGTCGCGACTGGATTGAGCGCGTCGAGCGCGCTCTGCATGACGACCGAGACCTCGCGGAAGCGGAACTGGCGCAGCTCCTCGGCGGGCATCGCGAGCACGTCCTTGTCCGCGAAGCGGACCTCGCCCGAGACCGTCGTCCCGTGCGGCAGCAGGCGCAGCACGGCGTCGCCGAACGTCGACTTGCCGCTGCCCGATTCGCCCGCGAGCCCGAAGATTTCGCCCGGCATGAGGTCGACCGACACGCCGTCGAGCGCCAAGACCTCGGCGCCGCGGTGGCGCACGGTGAGGCCCCGCACCGAGAGCAGCGCGTTCGCGGCGGGCGCCCACGCCGTCTTGACGTCCGGCGGCGGCGTCGCGTTGCGCGAGCGCTCTTCGTCGGGGATGACCTCGCGCGGGAACTCCAACGAGGGAACGGCGTCCCACTCGACGACCCCGCCCGGCGTCGTCGTGCGCTCGGGCGGCGCGAGCGACTCCTCGGGGCGGCCCGTCCCGAGGCGCGGGTTCGTGACCTCGTCGATCGCGTAGGACAGCATCGTGAGCCCGAAGCCGACGAACGCCACGCACACGCCCGTCGGCACGAACGTCCACCACGCGCCCGTGAGGAGCGCCGAGTCGTTGCTCGCCCAGTACAGGTTCGTGCCCCACGTGACGGCGCCCGGATCGCCGAGGCCGAGGAACTCGAGGCCGACCTCGGCGCCGATCGCGTAGACCGTCGTGCCGATGAACGCCGAGGCGACGAGCGACGCCATGTTGGGCAAAAGCTCGACGAAGACGACGCGCAACGAACCTTCGCCCGAGACGATCGCGGCCTGGATGAACTCGCGGTTGCGCAGCGACAGCGCTTGCGCGCGGAACACGCGCGCGCTCCACGCCCACCCCGCGAACGACAGCACGAGCGCGATGCTACCGGGACCGGGCGGCAGGTAGGCCGCCAGGACAATGGCGAGCGGAAGCCCCGGGATCACGAGGAACACGTTCGTGAGCACCGACAGCACGGCGTCGGCGCGCCCGCCCAGGTAGCCGGCCGTGATGCCGATGAACGCGCCCGCGATCGTCACGAACGCGCCCACGCCGAAGCCCACGAGCAGCGTCACGCGCGCGCCCGCGATCGTCTGCGCGAGCACGTCCTGCCCCTGCCCCGTCGTGCCGAGCCAGTGGCTCCACGAAGGCGCCTCGTGCGGAACGGCGACGAAGGCGCGCGGGTCGCTCACGAGCCAAGGTCCCACGAGCGCCATGAGCGCGAAGGCCGCGACGACCGACGCGCCAAAGGTCGCCTTGCGGCTCGAGAACAGGTGGCGCGCCGAGACGCGCAAGCTCCTCACGAGCGCGCCCTCGGATCGAGCCACACGTAGAGCAGGTCGACGAGGAAGTTCGCCGCGAGCACCGACAGCGTGATGATGAGGAAGAGCCCCTGCATGAGCGGATAGTCTTGGTTGCGCACGGCCTGCACGAGCAGATAGCCGAGGCCCGGGTACGAAAAGACGATCTCCGTGAGCAGCGAGCCGCCCACGACGAAGCCGAGCGCCATGCCGAAGCTCGTGACCGACGGCAGCAGCGCGTTGCGCGCGGCGTACGCCCACATGATGCGCGCGGGCTGCAGCCCCTTTGCCGTCGCGAGCTTGATGGCGTCCGTGCCGAGCGTCGTCAACATGGCGCCGCGCATGCTGAGCATCCACCCGCCCAGCGTCGCGAGCACGACGGCCGTCGCAGGCAAAAGGGCGTGCCTCACGACGTCGACGACGAACTCGAACGTCGCGGCCTCCACGATGTCGGGGTCGTGCGCGTGCTGGAGCGGCAGCCAGTGCAGCGTGAACCCGAAGAGGTAGAGCACGAGCATCGCGAGCCAAAAGTAGGGAAACGCTCCCAAGAAGGAAAGCGCGGGTGGCAGCCACGAGTCGAGCCGCCCGCCGCGCCGCCACGCCGCGACGACGCCGAGCAACGTGCCCAGCGTGAAGCTGATCGTGACCGCGACGACGCCGAGCCCGAGCGACCACCCGAGCCCCGTGCCGATGACCTCGTCGACGTGCGCCGGAAAGTACGCGATCGAGATCCCCAGATCGCCGCGCAAGACGTGGCTCAGATACGTGAAGTACTGCTTGAAGGTCGAACCGGGGATGAGGCCGAAGGCGTGGCGGAGGGCGCGCAGCGATTCGGGCGCGAGCTGACCCTTGAAGCGCGCGACGAGCGCGGCCGCGGGATCGCCCGGCATGAGGCGCGGGATCGCGAAGTTGAGCGTGATCGAGGCCCAGGCCGACACGAGGTAAAAGACCAGGCGGCGCGCGACGACGTTCACGGCGCGCGCGCCTCGCCCAGGTCGACGACGGGGCGTGCCCGCGGCGTCAGCGTCGTCAGCACGAGCAACCGCTCCGGCTCGCGGTGCGGGGACAGCGGCGCGTAGGGGTTGGCCTCCGACGGAAAACCCTCGAAGCGCCGCGTGGTGAACACGCCCCACGCGGGGTTCGGGAACAGCGGGATCGCGGGCGCGAGGGCCACGAAGCGCTCTTCGATCTTCGCCATGAGCGCGTGCTGCCGCCAGGGATCGTCGGTGACCTCGAAGGCCGCGAGCAGCTCGTCGGCCTCGGCGTCGCCGAAGCGATGCCAATTGCCGCCCGCCATCTCGCCGAGCGGCCGCACCGTCCGGCTCGACAGGAGCCAGCGGTAAAAGCCGTAGGGGTTCGGCCCCTCGACGGACCAAGCGATCGACAGATCGAACTCGCCGCGGCCCAGGCGCGTGTACCACGCGCCGAACTCGTAGGTGCGCAGCCGGACGTCGAAGCCGAGCGCGCCCAGATCCTGCGCGATGACATGGCCGGCGCGCACCCAGTCCGACCAGCCGCTCACGACCTCGATGTCGAAGCGAAAGGGCCGCCCGTCGTGCGCGTGGCGAATGCCGTCGGCGTCGCGCGTGTAGCCGCCCTCGTCGAGCAGCCGGTTCGCCTCGACGGGATCGTGCGTGACCCAGCCGCGCGACGGCAGCGTCGGCGTGCGCCAGCTCGCGTAGGCGTCCGTGAGGCCCGTGCCGTCAGCGGGCCGCGTGTAGCCGTACATCGCGACGTCGACGATCTTGAGGCGATCGATGCCCATGCTGAGCGCCTTGCGCACGCGCGCGTCGTCGAACGGCGCGTGCGCCGTGTTGGCGTAGAGAAAACACATGCTGCCCAGCAAGGGAAACCAGTAATGGTTGTACGCCGGATCGCGCTTCACGAACGTCCGGTCGACCGACGGCACGAAGTCCCCGGCCCAGTCGACGTCGCCCTCGACGAGCGCGAGGTTCGCCTGTTCGTTGCCAGGGTACGCGAGGAAGCGCAGCGCCTCGACCTTCGGTTTTCCCGGCTGCCAATAGAACGGGTTCTTGGCGATCTCGTAGACCTGGTTCCGAAAGAGCCGCACCTCGGTGAACGGCCCCGTGCCGACAGGGCTCGGGTTCGCGAACGTCACCGGATCCTCGACGCCCTGCCAGACGTGCGCTGGAACAATGGATTGCTGGGCGACGTCCGCGAGCCCCGGCACGTAGACGCGGCGGAAGCGCATCTCGACCGTCGACGTGTCGAGCGCCTGGACCTCTTGGAGGAAGTCCCAGACGTTGCGCTGGTCGAGCGCGCGGTGCTCGCGCAGCAAGCCGAACGTGAGGACGACATCGGCCGCCGTGAAGCGCGCGCCGTCGGACCAGCGCGCGTCGCGCAGGAAGAACCGCAACGTCAGGTGGTCGTCCGACCACTCGTACCGCGTCGCGAGCCACGGGACGTAGACGCCCTTGACGGTGTTGAAGACGAGCAGCGGCTCGAACACCCCGGCGCGCGTCGGGAAGCGCGCGCCCTCGCCCGGCGCGAGTGGGTTGAAGTTGCGCACCCACGCGCTCTGCTTCTCGACGGAGATCGAGAGCACCCCGGGCGCCGGCACGGCGTGCGGCCCGCGACAGCCCGCCGCCGCCACCATCAAAACGGCGACGACCCCCATCGCCGCAACAACCCTGCTGTCGAACCGCCGCGCCACGAAACCGAAAAAGGGCGCGGAGGGTTCCTTCAAGCCGCCCCCACCCGAGCCGATTGCGCCGGGAACAGGGCGCGATCCGACAGCGCCGCGCGCAGCACCATCGTGGCGGCGCCGACGGCGATCGCCTTGTCGCCGAGATTGCTCGTGATGATGACCGTGTCGTCGTACGTCGTCGCCAGCGAACGCGCGCGCACGGTGGCGCGCACGGGCGCGAGCAAGAGCTCGCCGACGCCCGTGATCTCGCCGCCGAGCACGACGACCGCTGGGTTGAGCACGTTCATGAGGCTCGCCACCGCGATCGCGAGGTAGCCGCCCACGTCGTGGACGATGCGGCGCGCGCCCGGATCGCCGGCGCGCACGGCGCGCACGAGATCGCCGACGCCGGCCACCGCACCAAACGACGGCGCCACCTCGGCGCGCGCACGCGCGACGAGCGTCTCCGACCCGATGAAGGTCGTGAGGCAGCCCGTGAGGCCACAAGCGCAACGGGGTCCGGAAGGATCGATGGGGAGATGGCCAATCTCTCCAGCAGTTCCACCAGCCCCTCGATACAGCTCACCATTGATGACGTGTCCCGATCCGATGCTGGTGCCGATCTTGATGTAGGTCAGATCCTTACCATTCCTGCCCGCGCCCCACCACTGTTCGGCGAGCGCGCCCAGGTTCGCGTCGTTCTCCACAAATACTGGCAGCCCGTAGGCGCTGGACAGGAAATCCAAGACGTCGTGGTCGCGCCAGGCGGGGACCATCTGGGTCAGGCGGCCGGGCGCGTCCGGGCGCACGGGCCCCGGGAGGCCGACGCCAATGCCGATGACCTGGGCGCGAGACACGCCGAGCTCGGCCAAACCGTCGTCGATGAACGCGCGCACGGTGGCGAGGGCGCGGTCGGGCTCGGTGCGCGCCGCGAGGGGCGCGAAGCGGGCGACGCGGACGTCGGCGCGCAGGTCGGTGAGCACGACGGTGACGTGCGAGCTGCCGATCTCCACGCCCACGAGCGTGAAAACGTCGTCGCAGAAGCCAATCATCGTCGGGCGGCGCCCGCCACGCGACAGGCCGGCGCCGGTCTCGCGCACGAGCCCCGCCTGCTGGAGCCCTGCGACGATCGCCGAGACGGTGGAGGGCGACAGCCCTGTCGTGCGGGCAATCTCAGCGCGGGAGATGTGTCGTTCGCGCCAGATGACCTTGAGCAGGAGGCTGCTGTTCTGGGCGCGCATGCCTGCGGCGTCGACGGTCGCGTGGATCTCGGTCGTGTTCATCGCGTCACTCTCTGTGGGAGGAACGGCGCTCGTTCGTTCGTTTTTGATTCGAACTAAACGATTTGAGGGGAAAGCCCCCACTCTTCTTCCCGTGCCCCCACCGAAACGCGACCGCGTCAGCGATTGCCGACGGTGCTCGGGTGCCACCCTTTCCGGAAGTGCGACGACCGCGCGGAGCACGCAGGGCCATGACGCGCAGAACCGCGCGATCGCCGCGTCCGGAACGGGTGCCTCTCTTGCGATCCGACTCTTCGAGCAAAGCTCGCCGAGTCCTCACACAGGTGAGTAACCGGTCGTGCTTGCGACGGTCACGACGTGGACCGGGATATCACCGAGGCTCGTCTTCCCAGTTGCAATGCGGCGCCGCGCGATGCAACAGTTGCTTTCGTGTCTGCGCTGAGGCTGGACAGCGAGCGCATTAGAGGCCTCATCGGAGATCGCTTCGGGGGAAGCATTTCCCGGCTCGCCGCGGCGCTCCCCTTGGACGAGCCTCCGGACCGCAGCACGGTGACGCGCTGGCTCTCGTCCGACGGACGCCACTTCCCACGCGACGAGGAGCGCATCCTCGCCCTCGCCGGCGCGCTCGACGTCGATCCGATCGCGCTGTGGACGTTCGACGCCGAGAACTTTCCGACGGTGTGGCCGAAGATCGTTCGCGCCTCGCGCACGGGACGTTGGAGCGGATTGCTCAAGGCGCTGGCCTTTTTTCGCTATTTTTCCGACCAAGCCGAAGAGTGGCCGCCGCAGAGCGTGGCGCGTCGCTTCTTCAACCGCGAGTGGGTCGTCAACGAGTTCTCGCACGACCCGCGTGACGGCAAGAACTTCTACCAGGACCTCGTCGTGCGTCCGCGCCGCCCGCAGGGCACGTTCCCGACGGTGTGGCACTTCGCCTTCCGACACGGCGGCGTGCGCTCGGCGAAGTGGCAGCCGTTCGGCTTCGTGCGCCGCGACGCCGAGCGCGTGATCCTCTTCAACGACTGGGCGATCACCGACGAGGCCGTGACGACGCCCGCCGATCAGGACATCTGCATTCGCACCTGGTTCGGACAAGGCGCGGCTTCGTTCCGCATCGTCTCGCTCCACCCGTTCACGCTGTCGATCCCGAAGCTCGAGCAGCCCGGGTTGCCCACGGTTCACTTCGGGTTCCCGGGCGAAGTGGTCGAGCCGCACGGCTGACCAGAGGTAACGCCACGACAACGAGGTCCGCGGGCGGGCAGAGGGGAGCGCGCTCCGCGCACTCGGTCACCCGCATCGCGCTGGCCGCGAGCGTCGGCCTCCTCGCCACGGTCGCGATGCCCGCGCGCCTCGGCATCGGGCTCCGGCTCGTCGCAGGGTGGGACGCGGCCGCGATCGCCGGCGCCGCTTTCATCTGGGTGATGATCGCGCGGGCCACGCCCGCCAACACCCGCAAGCACGCGGCCGCCGACGACCCTGGCCGCGCCGCGACGTCATTTCTGTGGCTCGTCGCGAGCACCGTGAGCCTGCTCGCGACGGCCGTGCTGCTCCGGCGCGCAAAGCTGTGCCCGCCCGACGTGAGGTCCGTGCTCGCCGCCTTCGGCGCCATCGCCGTCGCGAGCGCCTGGTTCGTGACGCACACGATCCTCGCCCTGCGCTACGCCCACCTGTACTACCGCGACGGCGAACAGCGCGAGGGAGGCCTCGACTTCCCGGGCGGAGGACACCCCGCCTTCATCGACTTCGCGTACTTCGCCTTCACCATCGGGATGTGCTTCCAGGTCTCGGACGTCACGATCTCGAGCCCGGCGCTGCGCCGCACGGCCCTCGGCCACGCGATGTTGTCGTTCGGCTACAACACGGTGATCCTCGCCGTCGCCATCAACCTGGGCATCGGAATTTTCGGCTGACCTGCCATTTGGGTCGCGCCGCGGCGTAAACCAGATTGCTTAGTTCACTCGCCGGAACGTGCATGTTAGCGTCCCGCCATAGGACGACATGAACGCTTTTGGCTTATTTTGCAGGGTTGCCGCGCTCGTTCTCCTGACGTCTCTCGCAGCGAGCTGCGGGGGCGGGGGCGGACACGGTGGGGCGGCGGGCGACGGCGGCATCACGCAGGGCCACGCCGGTACGGGCGGCTCGACGACGACGAAGCCCGACGGCGGTGATGGCGGCGTCAGCGACGGCCCGTCGTGCGGGGACGCGCTGTCCAAGAGGGCCAACGGCATGGCGTGCGGTTGCGCCGGCGAGTGCGCCAGCGGCTTCTGCGCCGACGGCGTCTGCTGTTCGACGGCCTGTGGCGAAGCGTGCAAGACGTGCGCGGAGAAGACGTCGCTCGGCACGTGCACCTCGCGCCTCGGGGGCGATCCACCGCGCGCCGCCGGCGGATGCACGAAGAGCGACGTCACGAGCTGCGGCTTCGACGGCATGTGCGACGGCGCGGGCGCTTGCCGTCGCTATCCCGCGGGCACGACGTGCCTCCCCGGGCAGTGTCAGGGCGCGGCCGTCATCGGCGCGCGCGCGTGCGACGGACAGGGGCTCTGCAAGCAAGGCCCCGCGATCGTCTGCGCGCCCTACTCGTGCGATTCGTCGAAGAACGCCTGCTTCGACGCGTGCACGCAGAACGGTCAGTGCGTGTCGGGCCAGGCCTGCGTCAACGGCAGCTGCGGCCTCAAGATGAACGGCGCGAACTGCCTGAAGGGCACCGAGTGCGCGTCGACCTTCTGCGCCGACGGCGTCTGCTGCAACGCCTCGTGCGGAGGCGGCTGCGTGTCGTGCGCGTTGCCCGATCGCCGTGGCACGTGCTGGCCGACCGAGACGGGCTTGGCCGACCCGCGCATGGTCTGCAAGGACCACAACGCGATGTCGTGCGGCACGACCGGCAAGTGCGACGGCTTCGGCAGCTGCGCGAAGTACGCGGCGGAGACGACCTGCGTCCCCTCTTCCTGCACGGGCACGAAGCGCAACACGCCCGGCACGTGCGACGGCCTCGGCACCTGCAAGCCCCCGGGCGTGCAGACCTGCGGCCCGTTCCTCTGTGCCAGCGGCCAGTGCACGACGTCGTGCACGAAGGATGCGGACTGCGAGGCGGGGCACGCCTGCGTCAACGGCAAGTGTGGCCCGAAGCTCCTCGGCCTCGCCTGCGCGGCGGCCTCAGAGTGCGCGTCGAATCACTGCATCGACGGCCTTTGCTGTGACTCCGAGTGCACAGGCTCGTGCAAGAGCTGCGCGCTCGCGTCGGCCCCCGGCAAGTGCACGCCGATCGCCAAGGGCAGCGACGACCCGCGCGGCGTCTGCGTCGACAAGAAGGCGCCGGCCTGCTCGACGAACGGCAAGTGCGACGGCGCCGGCAGCTGCCAGAGGTACGCGATGGGCACGATCTGCGCGGGTGAATCCTGCGATCTCAACGTCTATCACCCGCCGTCGACGTGCAACTCGACGGGCCAGTGCATGTCGACCGATTCGATCCCGTGCAGCCCGTTCACCTGCAACGGCGCGGCATGCTTCCGCGCGTGCACGACGAACGACAACTGCATCCAGCCCGACAACTTCTGCATCCTGAACTCGTGCGGCAAGAAGGGTCAGGGCGCGTCGTGCTCCGGCGCCGACGAGTGCCAGAGCGGCCTGGCGTGCGCGCAGGGGTTCTGCTGCGACAAGCCCTGCGCGGGCGCCTGCCAGTCGTGCGCGCTCGCCGGCAGCTACGGCACCTGCACGAACGTCGCGACGAACAGCGCCGACCCCGCGGGCATTTGCGCCGACATGGGCGCCGCCAGCTGCGCCACGAACGGAAAGTGCCAGGCGGGCGTTTGCCAGAAGTACGCCAAGAACACCGTGTGCAAGGGCTCGACGTGCCCCGCGACGACGACGACGTTCACGCCTTCGTCGACGTGCGACGGCAACGGCGCCTGCGTGACGCCCGGCGTGAGCTCGTGCTTCCCCTTCGCCTGCGGCGCGAACGTGTGCCAGAACGTCTGCTCGACGAACACCGAGTGCGCGTCGCCCGCGAGCTGTATCGCCGGCTCATGCGGCCTCAAGGGGCTCGGCAAGCCGTGCGGCGGCGGCTCTGAGTGCTCGTCGAAGTTCTGCGCGCAGGGGTACTGCTGCAACCGCGCCTGCGCCGGCAGCTGCGAATCGTGCGCGCTGTCGACGGCGCTCGGCACGTGCTCGAACGTGCCCGACGGCAATGCCGATCCGCAGGGCACATGCCTCGACGCGGGCCAGGCCACCTGCGACACCGATGGCGTCTGTAACGGCAAGGGCGCGTGTCGGCTCTACGCGGCCGGCACGGTCTGCGTGGCCCCCTCCTGCCCCGCCAACACGGCGATGCTCACGCAGGCCCGCACCTGCGATGGCGTGGGCAACTGCCAAGCGCCCGCGACGCTCGCGTGCGCCCCGTACAAGTGCAACGGCACCGCCGCCTGCAACGCCACCTGCACGGTCGACACCGACTGCCTCACGCCAAACATCTGCGACAAGAAGACCAACCTGTGCGGCAACAAGAAGCGCCTCGGCCAGGCCTGCGCGAGCACGACCGAGTGCCTCACGGGCGACTTCTGCGTCGACAATGTCTGTTGCAGCACCTCATCGTGCGCCCTCTGCCAGGCGTGCAACGTCTCGCCCAACGCCGGCCAGTGCACGAACGTCGTCTCGGGCGACACCGACCCGCACGCGCGATGCGCGGCGAACCCGCCCTGCGGCAACACGGGCGCGTGCGACGGCGGCGGCGCGTGCCTGCAGGCCAGCAGCAGCGTGAGCTGCGGGACGGCCTCTTGCACGGGCTCGACGTTCACGCCGGTCTCGCACTGCACGGGCACGGGCACCTGCGGCCTGACCCCCACGGCGAGCTGCACGCCGTACATCTGCGGCACGGGCGCGTGCAAGACGACGTGCACCGTCGACGGCGACTGCCTCGCGCCCACGACGTGCCAGGGCACGGCGGGCGCGAAGAGCTGCGCGCTCAAGACGAACGGCCTCGTCTGCGCGAGCGGCGGTCAGTGCATCAGCGGCAACTGCGTCGACGGCGTCTGCTGCGGCTCGGCGAGCTGCCCCGCTTGCCAGGCGTGCAACCTCTCCGGCACGGGCGCGTGCGCCCCCGTCGCCGCCGGCACGGCCGCGCCCGCGAGCTTCTGCGCCGACGCCGGCCCCACGAGCTGCGGCAGCAATGGCAAGTGCGACGGCCTCGGCGGCTGCCAGCAGTACGCCAACAGCACGCCGTGCTCGACGGCGGCCTGCCCCGGCGGCTCCGGCACGCTGACGATGCCCGGCACCTGCCAGTCCGGCGTGTGCAGCAAGCCGACGCAGGCGTGCGCGCCGTACTTCTGCGACGGCGTGAGCGCCTGCCAGGTCACGTGCGGCAGCAACACCGACTGCGCGACGGGCAACTACTGCACGGGCGCAGGCGGTATGTGCGTGCCCAAGAAATCGAGCGGCGTCGCCTGCGTTGGCGACGGCCAGTGCGCGCAAGGCCACTGCACCAACGGCGTCTGCTGCGGCTCGGCGACCTGCGGCTCCTGCCAGTCGTGCAATGTCGCCGGGCACATGGGCACGTGCTTCGCCGTCCCGGCCGGCACCAATGACGGCAGTTGCAGCGATCAGGGCGCGACGACGTGCGGGACCAACGGCAAGTGCGACGGCGCGGGCGCGTGCAAGAAGTACGACGACGGAACGGCCTGCTCCGCCGCGAGCTGCACGAGCACGACGACGCTCAAGCTCGGCGGCACCTGCAGCGGCGGCGCCTGCACGGCCGGCACGAAGGCCTGCGCGCCCTACTTCTGCTCGGCGGGCGCCTGCGGCGGCGTCTGCAACAACGACAACGAATGCGCGACGGGCACCTACTGCACGGGCACGGGCGGGATGTGCGTCGCGAAGAAGGTGAACGGCGATACGTGCAACCCGCTCATGCCGAGCCAGTGCGCGTTCGGCAACTGCGTCGACGGCGTCTGCTGCGACACGGCCTGCGCGGGCGCTTGTGTCTCGTGCAACCTCGCCGCCTCGAAGGGCACGTGCACGAACGTCGGGCCGGGCGGCGCCGATCCGCACGGCATGTGCGCGAACGCCGGCGCCCCCTCGTGCGGCACGAACGGCCTGTGCAACGGCGCCGGCGCTTGCCAGCTGTACGCCCCCACGACGACGTGCTCGGCGGCCGTCTGCCCCGCGGGCACGGCGACGAGGACCTTGCCCGGCACGTGCGCGACAGGCTCGTGCTCGGCGGCGACGGACTCGTGCGCGCCCTTCATGTGCGGCGCGGGCGGCAACTGCCTCACGGCATGCACGCTCGACACCCAGTGCGTCCCGACCTCTTACTGCAACGGCGCGACGTGCGTCGCCAAGAAGGACCTCGGCGCGACCTGCGGCGGCGGCACCGAATGCAAGACCGGTCAGTGCGTCGACGGCGTTTGCTGCGGCTCCGCGGCCTGCTCGAAGTGCCAGAGCTGCGGCATGGCCGGCGCGCTCGGCACGTGCACCGACGTCGACCCCGGCAGCTCGGATCCGTCGGGCACGTGCCTGAACGCGGGCTCCATGGGCTGCGGCACGAACGGCAAGTGCGACGGCTTCGGCGAATGTCAGAAGTACGGCGGCGCGACGATGTGCGCGGCGGCCACCTGCGACGTCGCGAACGAGGCCGTCGCGGCCCGCTTCTGCGACGGCTCGGGGACCTGCGCCGCCGGCACCGCCACCGATTGCGGCGCCTACGCCTGCAACACCGCCACGGCGACCTGCTTCGCGAGCTGCGCCGACAGCACGCAGTGCGCCGCGAACAACACCTGCGACAGCGGCACGATGTCCTGCTCGTCGATGTAGCCGCTATCGCCCATTAACCGCTAGCGCGCTTTCACGTTGATCCGAGGGAGTAGCCCGAAAAG
>JBBQJG010000144.1:0-14099 GCA_038325725.1 Polyangia bacterium
TTCAACGACGGCGGCGCCTCGAAGGACGGCAGCGTCACGATCGACGGCGGCGGCAAGATCACGCTGAGCGGCGGCGGGAAGAATCGCATCCTGCATCAGGCGACCTGCGACTCGACCCTTCACTTCACGAGCACCCACTGCAACGACCAACCCACCCCTCACCTCGTCGTGCAGAACATCGGCTTTTCGGCGGGGCTCGGCCTCGCGAGCGAGGTCGACATGGGCGGCCTCGCGGGCGGCGGCGCGATCTACGTCGGCGGCGGCACGTTCAAGGCCGTCAACATCACCGTGACGAACAGCCAGCAGACGAGCATCACCGGCCAGCTGGTCCAGGATCTCGCGGGCGGCGCGATCTACACCACCCAGATGAGCACCACGAGCCCGACCTACGTGGCCAACAGCACGTTCGACGGGAACTCGGGCACCAACGGCGGCGCGTTGGGCAGCATCGGCACGTCGTGGACGATCCTCAACAGCGTCTTTCAGAACAACGCGACCACCGGACACGGCCGGAACCCCGCGGCCAGTGGCACGCACGGCGGCGGCCTCGGCGGCGCGATCTACAACGACGGCAACAATTACACGCTCTCGATCTGCGGCTCGCACCTCGAGAACAACCAAGCGCCCGAGCTGGGGTCGGGCGCGATCTTCCAGGTCGTCGACAACAACAACGGCTTTCTGAAAATTGATCAGTCGGTGTTCTCGGGCAACAGCGTCACGGGCGACGTGCAGGCGGCCGCCAAGCACGCCGGCATCTACGTGCAGGCCCAGGCGGTGGGCGGCGGCACGGCCGGCGTCACCATCACGAACACGACGTTCTGAGCCAAGACTCTCCGCAGGCGCGTGCAGGGCACGCCGTCCGAGCGCCACTCGTTCTTCGGCGCCCGCTGCGCGCGGGCGTTCTAGCGTCGGCGGGAGCACAATGTTGCGCACAGTGTCTCGATCGATCGCGAGCAAGCTCAGGAAGGGGATGGCTGTCGTCGCGGCGTTGCTGAGCCTCGCCTGCCCGTCGCGGGCGAGCGCCGACGAGCGGGGCGAGGCGTTGCTGCTGGGCGCGGCCGTCACTCGCTTGGTCAACAAGCAGCTGCCGACGACGCTTCAGCTTCGCGGCGAGCGGGCGTCCGGGATCGCGCCGCTCAAGGTGACGTTGTCCGAGGCGCGCTATTGCGGCGCGCTCGACGCCACTCACGGTCGTCTCGTCGGCGTCGTGCGGCCTGGGGAAGAGCCGTCACCCGCCGTGCTGACGGGCGCGCGCGACTGTCAGGACACGCTCGAGGAGGTGTCGCATCGCTTGCCCGCGGGCACGGACGCGGCGGCGGTCGTCGAGCTCGTCGCGGAGTGGACGCCTTGGCAGCTTCGCTTCTCGATCGGCAACGTCGCCACGCGCGGCGAGGGCGCCGGCCCCCTGAACGCGGCGCTCGCGCGCACGAAGGCGGCGGGCCCGCTCGGCGTCTTCGACACGGCGGGCCTCCGCTTGGAAACGGCGCGGGGCACCTCGCTCACCCTCGATCTCGCCGTTGGCTTCGTGAAGGCGGACGACGCCGTCCTCATGATGCTCACGCCCTCCGAGCTGGCCGGCGACGGAAAAGAGCGGCGTGCGTCCTTCGTCGACGCGGCGGGCGCCTCCGCGGGGACCGACGCCGTCGTGGGCGCTCTCTTCCCGCTCGCGAACCGGATCGTGACGCTTCTCAGTCAGGACGGTCCGCTCGTCCTCGAGCTCGAGCGACAGGTCGTCGAGGTTCGCGCGCTGCAGCTCTCGGGCGGCGACGGCGCGCTGACGGTTCGCGGCCGCGCGACGCCGCGCGCGCTCCGTGAAACCGTGCGCCTCGCCATCGAGGCGTCAGGCGCTGATCTCAAGATCACTGAAGTGCGGGCAGAACCGGAGCTCGAGGACTGCGCCGCGCTTTCGACGCTCGCGGCTCTGGGCTGTCGGGCCCGCAACACGGCGCGCGTGGCCGCGGTCGCGGCCGTCGCGTCGGGCATGACGGCCCGCTACAAGGGTCAGCTGCTGCGCGTCCTGCTCGCGCCGCCGCCGTTCTCGTTCGAGCTCGGTGGCCGCCGCCTCACGCTGCGCGTGACCCCGAGCCGCGCCCGCGCGACCCCCGCCGGGCTCATCGTCAGCGGCCGGGCCGAGCTGGACTGAGACTCGGCTCAGTTGCTGTCGAAGCCGAGCGCTTCGAGAACGGCGTCGTGGAGGCGCGGGCGGAATTCGCGGAAGCGATCGTGCTCGGGCACGTGCGGGTGGACGCGGTTCGACAGGAGCACGACCCACGTCTCGCGTTCGGGCTCGATCCACAACGAGCAGCCCGTGAAGCCGAGGTGGCCGACGGCTTGTTGCGAAAACTGCGTGCCCGCTTGCGACCCGCGCGCCGCGGGTCCGTCCCAACCGAGCCGCCAGGTCGAGCCCGGCACGCCGGCCGAGGTCCAGAACGTCCGAATGACTTCAGGATCGACGAGCCCGCCGTGCGCGCCCTTCCACGACGCGACGAGCGCGGCGGCGACGGCGCTCACGTCGGCGGCGTCGGAGAAGAGACCCGCGTGGCCCGCGATGCCGCCCATGGCGAACGCGTTGAGGTCATCGACCTCGCCGAGCACGAGGCGCCCTCGCTCCGCGCACTGCTGCGTCGCCGCGACCGAGCGCTCGGAGAGCAGCCGCGCGCGCCCATCGATGTCCGACAGGTTCACGAACGTCGCCGCTTTGAGGCCCAGCGGCGCGAAGAGATCGCGCGTCGCGAGCGCGTCGAGGCGCAGCTCGGTCGTGCGCTCGAGCAGCCAGCCGAGCAGGATGAACCCGAGATCCGAGTAGATCGATAGCGTGCCCGGCGAATACTCGAGCGGCTCGTGCGCGCACGCGTGCGAGATCGCCCAGCGCTCGGACGCGGCCCGCACGGCCGACTTCCAGTACGGCCGGTGCGCGGGCAGGCCCGCGCTGTGGGAAAGCAGGTGACGGATCGTGACGGCGCCGCGACCTTCCCCGTCGAACTCGGGCAGGCGGTTCGCGAGCGGCTCGTCGAGCTCGAGCGAGCCGCGCTCGATCTCCTTCATGACGAGCACGCTCGTGACGAGCGCCTTCGTGAGCGACGCGACGTCGTAGACGGTGTCGGGCAACGTCGGCAGGCGGCGCGGGTCGAGCTGGCGCTCGCCGAAGGCCTCGTGGAACGGGACGCTGCCGCCGCTCGACACGAGCACGACGAAGCCGGGCGCGACCTCGTTCGCGATCGCCTCGCGGCACAGGCGCAGCACGGGCTCGAAGCGGAGCTTCATGCGCGGTAGCGCCCCGCGAGCGTCGGCCGCTGAGCTTGCCCCACGAGCGCGGCCTGGGCCGTGGCGACATCGTCGAGGGTTGTCCGATCCTCGACGGGCGGCAGGCAGACGACGACGCCCGCGTCGAGATCGGCGAGGCTCGCCGTGACGACGTCCTCGGACGACATGCGCGGCATCGCCGACAGATCGAGGCCCTGGCGGGTGTGGAACTCCGAGACGACGACGCCGGGACAAACGACCTGCACCTTGACGTTCGTGCCCTCGAGCTCGGCGGCGAGCAGCTGCGTGAACGTCACGAGGAACGCCTTCGTCGCGGCGTAGACGGCGCGCGCCGGCAGGCGGCCGCGCAGCTCGCCGCTCCACGCGAGGAGCGACGCGACGTTGATGATCGCGCCGCGATCGCGCTCGACCATGCCGCCGAGCGCGGCGCGGCTGAGATCCAGCGCGGCGACGGCGTTGACCTGCATGACTTCGCTGGCGCGCTCGGGCGGCAGCTGCGCGAAGGGCATGTAGTGCGCGACGCCCGCGTTGTTGACGAGCAGCGTGAGCGGCCGCGCGATGCACAGCGCGGCGACCTGCGCGACGCCTTCGCGCGTGCCGAGATCGGCGACGACGGTCTGCACGGCGGCGCCCGCCGCGCGCAGCGGCGCCGCGACGGCCTCGAGGCGATCTCCGCGCCGCGCGACAAGCACGAGATCGTGCCCACGCGCCGCGAGCGTGACGGCGTAGGCCGCGCCGATGCCGCTCGAGGCTCCGGTGACGAGGGCCAGGGGACGAGCCATGGTGGTTGGCTATCACGCCCGGGACGCTCGGGGCAACGAGGCGTCGGGACGCGCCGCGACGCCGCCCGACGTCACCGTCGCCGGAAATCTGGGCTCCCGTGGACCCGGGGCCCCGATCCGGTTTAGCCTGGAGCCCGAAGGCCGCATGAAATTCGGGCAGTACGAGCTCCGCGAGCTGATCGCCGTGGGCGGCATGGCCGAGGTCTACAAAGGCCGCGTCGCCGGCGCCGAGGGCTTCGAGAAGCTCGTCGCCATCAAGCGCATCCTGCCCGACCTCGCCGAGGACGAGCGCTTCGTGAAGATGCTGCTCACCGAGGCGCGCATCCACGCGGCGCTCTCGCACCGCAACATCGTCCAGATCCACGACCTCGGCATCTCGGGCGACGGCGAGTACTTCATCGTCCTCGAGTACGTCGAGGGCTACGACCTGCGCGTCGTCACCGATCAGCTGAGCGAGCAGGGCGAGATCATCCCCGAGGCGTTGTCGCTGCACATCGCCGCCGAGATCGCGCAAGGCCTGCACTTCGCCCACGAGCTGCGCGGCGCCGACGGCCAGCCGCTCGGGCTCGTGCACCGCGACGTCTCGCCGTCGAACGTGCTCCTGTCGCTGTCGGGCGAGGTGAAGCTCTCCGACTTCGGGATCGCGAAGCGGCGCCACGATCACTCGGTCGTCGGCAGCCTCAAGGGCAACCTCGCGTACATGTCGCCCGAGCAGGCGCGGCAATCGAATCTCGATCGACGCACGGACGTGTTCTCGCTCGGCGCGATGCTGTTCGAGATGCTGACGGGCAAGCGGCTGCGCGAGATCACCGACGAGATCGCGGGTTGGAACCACGTCGCGTCGGGGCAGGTGCCGTCGGTGCGCGCCGTGCGGCCCGATCTTCCCGAGTCCTTCGAACGGCTGATTGCGACGGCGCTCGCGCCCGAGCTCGAGCGGCGCTACGCCGACGCCGCGACGTTCGCGACGGCGATCCGCGGCGTGCTCACCGAGATGAACACGCCGGTCGGCGCAAGCGATCTGCAGGCGCTGCTCGCCACGCTGCACCCGCCGCGCCGCCCGCGCAGCCTCGTCTCGGAGGTGTCGAAGGTGATTCGCCTCGGGCCCGAGGCGCGCGCGCTCGGCGAGGCGATCGCGGGGCCGACGACGCCGGGGGCGCGCACGCCGCCGGGCATGACGCCGCTCGCGCCGCCGCGGGGCGGGGTCACGGGGTTTCCCGCGACGCCCCCACCGACGACGCCGCTGCCACCCGTGCAGCCGTGGCGCGCGAACCCGAACGGCCCCGTGCCGCTGCCGCGCGCCGATCGCCGCACGCCGCCCGCGCCGTTTCCGATCTCCGGCGCGCCGCCCGCGAACCTACACTCGGCGGCGAGCGCGAACGAGCTGCGCCGGTCGGGGAACTGGCCCGCGGCGAACGCGGTGTCCGGCGGCGGGGGCGTCGCCGCCGCGCCGGCCTTCGCGCCCCAGCTCCACGTCCCCCAGCCTCACGGGCCCGAAGCGCATCTGACGACGGAGAAGCGTCTGCGGCCTGTGCCACTGGGGCGAGCGCCGCGGCCGCGCCGCGAGACGGTTCGCATGATCCTGCGCGGCGGCCCGTCGCTGTGGCCGGGCGCGATCGCGCTCGGCGCGGCGTTCGTGCTCGTCGCGGGCGCCGTGCATTTGTTCGTCGTGCCGCTCGAGGTGCTCGCCGTGTGGCGCATCCCCGCGACGCTCACGATCACGTCGGAGCCGTCGGGCGCCGTCATTCGCCTCGACGGCGTCGCCATCGAGACCCCGACGCCCGCGCAGGTCGCGATCCGACGTGATCGCTACGATCACGTCCTGCAGCTGAGCGCGCCCGGCTATCGCGCCGCGCGCCAGATCCTCCGCTACGATCGCTCGACGGCGCTCGCGCAATCCGTGCACCTCGAGCGCGAAGGCGGCCCCGTGTTCCAGGCGCTCCCGCCCGCGGTCGTCGCGTTGCCTCCGCCGCCCAAAGAGGAGCCCGCTCCCGCCGCACACATCGCGAAGGCCACGAAGGTCGTTCGCCGCCCCACGAAGGTCTCAGCCGCGAAGGCGTCGGCCGCGAAGGCGTCGGCCGCGAAGGCCTCGGCCGCGAAGCGCGCCCGCTCGAGCGCGCGCCACTAACGCGGGGCCGCCTTCCCGACGAGATCCGCCGCCCCGCGGACTGGTTTCGTGCGAATGTGGGCCCGTGACGTCCGCCGCCGCGCCTGCGCTCGCGCCCGTGCGCGAGAAGCACCCGAAGGGCCTCTTCCTCCTCTTCGGCGTCGAGATGTGGGAGCGCTTCTCGTACTACGGGATGCGCGCGTTGCTCGTGCTGTACCTCGTCGACAAGACCCACGGCGGGATGGGGTGGAGCAAAGAGGACTCGCAGAAGCTCTACGGCTGGTATGGCTTCCTGGTCTACCTGTTGCCTGTGGGCGGCGGCTACCTCGCCGATCGCCTGATCGGCACGCACCGCTCGATGCTGATCGGCGCGTGCATCATCGCGGCCGGGCACTTCTGCCTCGCAATCCCCGGGCAGACGACGTTCTTCCTCGGCCTCGGCCTCATCATCCTGGGGACAGGATTCTTCAAGGCCAACGTCTCGACGATGGTGGGCCAGCTCTACCGGCAGGACGATCCGCGCCGCGACGACGGCTTCACGATCTTCTACATGGGCATCAACCTGGGCGCGCTCATCGGGCCGCTCGTGTGCGGCGGCCTCGCGGCGAGCCCGCGCTTCGGCTGGCACTGGGGCTTCGGCGCCGCTGGCGTCGGCATGGTGATCGGCCTCGTGATGTACCTCGTCCTCAAGTCGCGCTACCTGCCGGGGATCGGCCTTCCCCCGGCGCCGTCGACGTCGGCCACGGGCGAGCGCATCGCGCGGCCCCCGGCCGCCAAGCTCACGGCCCACGAACGTCAGCACGTCCTCGCGCTCTTCGTCGTGTTTGCGTTCATCATCTTCTTCTGGGCGGCGTTCGAGCAGGCCGGCTCGTCGATGAACCTGTTCGCCGCCGAGCACACGAAGCTCGCCTACGACGCGTTCACGATCCCCGCGGCGTGGTTCCAGTCGGTGAACCCGGCCGTCATCCTCATCTTCGCGCCCCTCTTCGCCGCGATGTGGATCGCCCTCGCGAAGCGCGGCCGGGATCCCAGCACACCCGCGAAGATGGCGGGCGGCCTCGTGCTCGTGGGTCTGGGCTTCCTGCTGCTCGTCGCGGGCGCGCGCTTGTCCGACGCCGGCGCGCTCGTGAGCCCCGGGTGGTTGCTGGGTGCCTATACGCTGCACACGTTTGGCGAGCTCTGCTTGTCCCCCATCGGCCTGTCGCTCGTGAGCCGCCTCGCGCCACCGCGGCACACGTCGGTGTTCATGGGCCTGTGGTTCGTCGCGACGGCGGTCGCCGAATGGGTCGCGGGTCACCTCGCGGCCGCGACGGACAAGGTCGCGCGCGGCGACGCCTTCCATCTGTTCGGCGGACAGGCCGACTTCTTCTTCATCTTCGTCGTGTCGTCGCTCGTTGCGGCGGTCGCCCTCGCGGCGCTCACACCGTGGCTCCGGAAGCTCATGGCATGAACAAGACCCGCGTCATCATTCTCTTCGGAGGCCGCTCGGCGGAGCACGAGATCTCGCTGCTGTCCGCGCGCAACGTCTTGAACGCGGTCGATCGCGATCGCTTCGAGCCCGTGCTCGTCGGCATCGACAAGCTCGGGCACTGGCGCCGGGAATCGGAGCGGACGCTCGCGGGCGCGACAGGCGATCCGCGCCTCCTCGCGCTCGACCCGCAGGCGGCGCCGTTGTCGATAGAACAGGGCCTCGCGATGTCGGATCGCCTCGACCTGCCCGTGTCGAGCGACGACGTCGTGTTCCCCGTGTTGCACGGCACCTACGGCGAGGACGGCACCGTGCAAGGCATGCTCGAGCTCGCGAACGTCGCCTACGTCGGCGCGGGCGTGCTCGGCTCGGCGGTCGGCATGGACAAGGACGTCGCGAAGCGCCTGCTGCGCGACGCTGGCATCCCGATCGTTCCCTTCGCCGTCGTGACGGCCGCGGGCTTCAAGGCCGATCCCAGCGCCGCGCGTGCGGCCGCCGATGCCCTCGGCTACCCCGTGTTCGTCAAGCCCGCCAACGCGGGCTCGTCCGTCGGCGTGAGCCGCGTGCGCGAGCCGGCCGCGCTCGACGCCGCCCTGCGCGGCGCGCTCGCCTTCGATCGCAAGGTGCTGCTCGAGCGCGGCGTCGACGCGCGCGAGATCGAGTGCGCCGTCCTCGGCAACGACGCGCCCGAGGCCTCGGTCGTCGGCGAGATCGTCGTGACCCACAAGGACGGCTTTTATTCGTACGACGCGAAGTACGTCGACGCGGCCGCCTCGACGATGAAGATCCCCGCCGACCTCCCCGCGGAGATCGCGGCGCGCGCCCGCGCGCTCGCCGTCGAGACGTTCCGCGCGCTCGAGCTCGCGGGCATGGCGCGCGTCGATTTTTTCCTCGATCGAAAGTCCGGCGCGCTCTACGTCAACGAGGTCAACACGCTGCCCGGGTTCACGTCGCTGTCGATGTACCCGAAGATGTGGGAGCACTCGGGGCTGTCGCCGCGCGCGCTCGTCACGCGGCTCATCGAGCTCGCGCTCGAGCGCCGCGACGCCCGCCGCGCCCTCGCGACGACGATGTAGCTCGATCCTCCCCACCGAGGGGGGAAGTCACCAGGCCGAGTCCCCACCCTGATGATCCGGAATCTCGAAAAAACTTCCGCCTCGCGCGCATCCTACACGCAGCTCGCTCGTACATTCTTTTGTGGAACAACAAAGCTCGTCTGAGTCGACCAAGCGGAGCGTCGGGCGTCCTTCCAAGGCGCAGCCGTTCAAGCCTTTCGTCCTCGATCTCCTGCTGAAGCAGCCGAACCTGCGCTCGCTCGAGATCGTTCGCCGCGCCAAGCAAGCAGGCTACGAAGGGGGAAAGAGCGCGCTTTATTCGCTCATCGCGAGCGTCCGCCCGCGTCGCAGCCGCCCGCTCTCGCAGCAAGACAAGGTGCCGGGCGAGATCTCGCGTCACGGCTTCGGCCAGGTCGAGGTTCGCTTCAAGGACGGCGAGCAGCGCCTCGTGAACTTCTTCGGGTCGCGGCTCGAGTACGCGCACTGGGTCGCCGTGTCGATCGTCGAGGACCAAAACGTCGAAGGCTGTCTGCGCGCGCTCGTGCAGCACTTCGACGACATGGGCGGCGTGCCGCTGCTCGCGGCGTTCGATCGCCCCAAGCCCATCGGCATCCGCACCGACAAAGACGGGCAGGTCGTCGAGTGGGATCCGGCGTTCGCGTACGCCGCGCTCCAGCTCGGCCTCGGCGTCGAGGTGCGCGCGCGCCGGGGCGCCGATCGCGGGCCCGGCACGAACCTCGGCAACTGGGTGAAGCACTACTTCTTCAAGGGCCGGACCTTCATCAATGATGCGGACCTCGAGCGCCAGCTCGCGGAATGGCTGCGCGAGTTCAACGCGCACACGCCGACGGAGCTGTCGGGAAAGACGCCCGCGATCCTGCTCGCCGAGGAGCGCCAGCGTCTGCGCCCGCTGCGCATCGCCGCCGAGGACGTCGCGCTGCGCTTCCCCGTCGTCGTCGGGCCGCGCGCGACCGTCGTCCACGACGGTGTTTCGTATGCGATGCCGAACGACGCCGTCGGCCTGGTGGGCGCGTTGCACCTGTATCCCGAGCGCGTGACGATCACGGCGGGACGGCACGAAGCGACGCACCCGCGCCCGATCGCGCGCAAGCCGGCAAATGCCGCGACGGCGTCTTCGGCGTTCGACTGGCGCGCGATCAGCGGCGCGTCGGGCGGCGGCGTCCATCGCCCCATGTCCTAGAAAACCGTTCGCGCGCGCCGCTAGGCGCTCTTGCCGCGGCCCATGCCGTAGTAGGTGAAGCCGGCGGCGCGCAGCTCGGTCGGGCTCCAGATGTTGCGGCCGTCGAAGATCACTGGCTGTTTGAGCAACGTCTTGAGGCGCTCGAAGGCCGGGCGGCGGAACTCGCGCCACTCCGTGACGAGCGCGAGCGCGTCGGCCCCCTTGGCGCATTCGTAGTTGTTGGCCTCGTAGAGGATGCGATCGCCGATCTGCTTGCGGACGGCGTCCATGGCGACGGGATCCGTGCCGACGACGGTCGCGCCCGCCGAGACGAGCTGGTCGGCGAGCACGAGCGCGGGCGCCTCGCGGATGTCGTCTGTGCCCGGCTTGAAAGCGAGGCCCCACAGCGCGATGCGCTTGCCCTTCAGGTCGCCTTTGAAATGGGCGAGGATCTTCTCTCCCATCTTTCTTTTTTGACGCTCGTTGACGGCGACGACGGCCTCGAGGATCTCGAGCTCGTAGCCGACGTCCCGGCCCGTGCTGATGGCGGCGCGCAGGTCCTTCGGAAAGCAGCTGCCGCCGAAGCCGGGGCCCGCGTAGAGGAACTTGGGGCCGATGCGCACGTCCGAGCCCATGCCCCGGCGCACCTGCTCGATGTCGGCGCCCAGCAGCTCGCACAGGTTCGACAGATCATTCATGAACGAGATGCGCGTCGCGAGCATCGAGTTCGCGGCGTACTTCGTGAGCTCGGCGGAGCGGCGATCCATGACGAGCATGCGGTCACTGGTGCGCGAAAACGGCGCGTAGAGCACACGCAGCGCCTCGATCGAGCGTTTGTCGTCGGCGCCGATGACGACGCGGTCGGGCTTCATGAAGTCGCTCAGGGCGTCGCCTTCCTTGAGGAACTCGGGGTTCGAGGCGACGCCGAACTCGTGCTTCGTCGCCTTCTTGATAATGGCTTCGATCTTGTCGCCCGTGCCGACGGGCACCGTCGACTTCGTGACGATGACGGCCCACCCGGTGAGCGCGCGGCCGACGTCCTCGGCGGCCTTGAAGATGTACTGCAGGTCGGCCGAGCCGTCGGGGCCGGGCGGCGTGCCGACGGCGAGCAAGATGATCTCGGCGCCCGCGACGCCCGCGGCCACGTCCGTCGTGAAGGTGAGGCGGCGCTCGGCGACGTTCGTCTCGACGATCTTGTCGAGGCCGGGCTCATAGATCGGCATCTCGCCGCGCTTGAGGCCATCAATCTTCGATTGGTCGATGTCGCAGCAGGTGACGTCGTTTCCCATGTCGGCGAAGCCGGCGCCGGCGACGAGGCCGACGTAGCCGGTTCCAATGACGCAGATTTTCATGGCCCGTGACGCTAGCATGAGAGCCGACGAATGGACGGTCACATGAATGTGATGTTGCTCGCCGCGGGTCGCTCGTCGCGCCTCGGGGCCATCGGGGCCGCCCTGCCGAAGCCGCTGGTTCCGATTTGCGGTCACCCCGCGATCACCTTCGGCCTCGCCGCCTGCGCGCGCGCCGGGTTCTCGCGCGCCGTCGTCAACCTGTTCCATCACGGCGATCTCCTGCGCGAAGCGCTCGGCGACGCGGCGTGCGGCGTGACGCTGACGCCCTCGATCGAGACGGAGCTGCTCGGCACGGGCGGCGGGCTCGCGCACGCGCGGGCTCACTTCGGCGCGGGGCCCGTGCTCGTCATGAACGCGAAGGTGGTCGCCGACCTGGACCTCGCGGCGCTCGTCACCGCGCACGTGCGGCACGCGGCGGCGGGCGCGCTCGCGACGATGCTCGTGCGCGACGACCCCGACGCGCGCCGCTGGGGCGCGATCGCGAGCGACGAAACGGGACGCGTCGTCGGCATCCTCGACGCGCGCTCGCCACGCCCGCCCGAGGGCCGCGTCACCGAGCGGATGTTCACGGGCATCCACGTCCTTGAGCCGGCGTTGCTCGATCGATTGCGCCCCGTCGTGAGCGACGTCATCCGCGACGCGTACATTCCCGCGCTGCTCGCCGGCGCGACGTTCCACTCCGAAAGGCTCGTCGGCTACTTCGCCGAGCACTCGACGCCCGAGCGCTACCTCGCGGGCAACCTCGCGCTCCTCCGCGCCCCGTCGCTCGTGCCCCACCCGCCGGGCCCGCTCGTCGGCGTCGATCCCGGCGCGCGTCTCGATCCCGCCGCGCGCGTCGTCGGCCCCTGCCGGATCGAAGCCGGCGCGATCGTGGAAGCCGGCGCCGTCATCGGCCCCGACGTCGTCGTCGCCGCAGGTGCCCGCGTCATCGCGGGCGTGCACCTTCGGCGTTCCGTCGTGTGGCCGAAAGTCGTCATCGCGAGCGACGCGCACGACGTCGTCGCGACCCCCGACGGCGTCGTGGCCGTGGCCTGACCGCCCGACTCAGTGTTCCCGACAGTCGGCGGGGACTTCGGTGCTGCCGAACGAATACGGACGCGCCTGTTTGATGACGAGGTCGCGCGTGTCGCCGACGAACTTGAACTCGACCTCCATCGTGAACCAACGGTTCTTGCCGTCGGGGTCGAGCACGGTCTGGAAGTGATCGCGAATCTGGCCGAGGAAACAGGTCAGGCGCCCCATCTCGAAGACCGTGAGGACTGGACCATCGGCGAGCGAGCTGCGCGAGCGATAGGTCGCGGGTGGGTTGTAGTACGGGTTGTAGACGAGCTGGTCGCTCACGACGCCGGCCGCGGGGTTCGTGACGCTCGCCTCCCCCGCCTGCGCGTTGATCGAGAAGACCTTCGCCTCCGTCGGGTCGAGGACATCGCGGCTCACGGCGACGCCGTTCGCGCGCTCGACCTGAGCGTAGGCGTCGTGGACGAGCACGCCCATGGCCGTCTTGCTGTGATCGATGAGCGCGAGCTCGCGCTCGTCGAACGCGCGTTGCTCCCACAGGCTCGCCCACACGGTGCGCAGGCCGTCTTCGACGCGGTGCTTGGGATCGCCGATGGCGCCGCTGATCGACGTGTAGAGGCCCGCGCCCGAGAAGCCCTGCAGGTCTTCCGTGTTGCTGCTGGAGCGCATGCGGAAGCGCGCCGTCCCGAAGCGCGCAGCGGCGACGGTCTCGATTGACGAGACGAGCGTGCGATCGACGGGGTGGGCCATGATCGCGGCGCGCACCTCCGCGAGCCCCTGCGCGCGCACGCGCGGGTCCACGGCGAAGGTCGGCATCGCGCGCCACCGCGCGAGGACGTCGCCGGCGCCGCTCGCCGCGAAGTGCTCGAGCGAATGCACGACCGGAACGGCGAACCCACCGGGCGGCGTCGGGACGGCGCCCAGGCAGCTCGGGTCGTGCGAATCGACGCGCATCACCTCAGCGAGCTGCGCCGCCTTCGCGCCGATGCTCGGGAGATCCTCGAGGCCGTGGCCGACGAGATCGACGAGCGCGCGCACCGACGTGTCGAGGCGGGGCGAGACCGGCGGGCCCTGCGGCCGCTGCATCTGCCAGAAGGCCTGCGCCTCGGCGGGCGTCGCCTCGCGCACCGTGAAGCCCGAGCCCGTGACCTCGAGCCGCACGAGCTTCTCGAGGAACGGCGCGAGCCGCGGATCGTGGCGCGCGTCGACGAGCGCCATGTCGGGCGTGCCGCGGTTCTTCGACAGGATGCCCACGTGCGACAGCGGCGTCTGGAAGACCTCGGTGATGATTCCCCCGACGAGCGCCAGATCGTTCGGCACCTCGTCGGTGACGACGATCGTATCGGGGCCGAGCGCCTCGGTCGACAGGTCGGCGCTCGCGACGAAGTGCAGGAACCCGAACGCGACGGCTGTTGCAATCGGTTGGAACGTCTGGCCTCGAAACGGTGCGTTCGGGTCGACGATCGGCACTTGACCGTCGATGGCGAGCGCCGCCGCCACTTGCCCGGGATCCTGCGGGCGGATCGCCCAGCCCGTCGGATCGGCGACGCGTCTAAGGACAGCGAGGAACGCGCGCTTCATGAGGGCGCCCGTGATGACGTCGCCGCGCGCGAACTCGATCGTCTTCACGCCGCTCGCGCCGTAGCGCACGAGCGTGCCCAGCAGGTAGCGTCGCCCGTCGGTCTTGAAGTACTCGTTCTGCGAAAAGGCGAGCCACCCCGCGTCGAAGATCGCTGCGTCGGCCGTGTTGCAACGATCGAGGGGGGGCTGATGATCGATCTTGTCGCGGATCCACGTGTAGTGCAGCGCCCAGTCGCGGTTCGATAGGAAGTGCACGGCGTCGCCCGCCTGCATGTCGACGACGAACTTCACCGACT
>JBBQJG010000145.1:0-14095 GCA_038325725.1 Polyangia bacterium
CATCTTGTCGCCCACGCGGTGGGCGAGCGCCGACAGGCCGACGAACTGCAGGTTCGTGAAGCCCGTCTCGAACACGAAGTTGGTCGCGATGGCGAACTCGATGGCGTCCGAGCCGAGCAGCATCTCGTCGACGAGGTGGCGCGACGCGATCGCGACCCAATTGTTCGAGTGATAGAACTTGTGCGTCCAATCGAACTGCGCGTCGACGCGCACGAGCTCGTGCATGAGCGTGAGCGGGATCTGCGTGTGCCGGAGCTCGTCGAGCGCGCCGAACAGCGCCGTCGTGCGCCAGGCGGGCGCGCGGCCGAAGCGCGCGGCGCGCAGGTTACCAACGACGGCCGCGAACTCCGCGAGCGGGAGCGTCGCCGCGTGCAGCTTGAGGCCGCTCTTCCACTCGGCCGGCAGCTTCGCGTAGTCCTCGGCCTTGCCGACGACGTCGCGCACGGCGTAGACGGCGGCGTCCTTCTCGGTCTGCGTCGCGACGTATTCGGCGTAGGTGGTCCGGTAGGGCTCGTCCCAGTGGGCCCACGCGGCGCGCGGCAGCCACGGCTCGCCCGCGAGGATCGCGGGGAACGCGTCCTCCTCCCGTACGTACGAGAGCTCCCAATCGAGATCGCGGCTGTGTTCGAGCCACTCGTCGCGGTTCAACATGACGATCGCCGTTCGACTGTATCTCTGGGACGCGCCGCGCTCAATGAGGCTCGGCTTGTCCCGTGACCGTTACCAGGTGTAGACAGGTGAGAGCGACCCCCACCCTCGAAAAGGAGCTCACGATGAACGGCTTCGGGCGAATCAGCGGAGTCTTGGGCGCCACGGCCCTCGGGTTGATCGTGATGGTCGCGTCGTGCGGCGGAGGAAGCTCCACGCCGGGGGACGGCGGCGCGGGCAAAACCGGCACGGCCGGCACCGGCTCGTCGGGCACGACGGGAGCCGCGGGCACGACGGGAGCCGCAGGCACGACGGGAGCCGCGGGCACGACCGGCGCCACGGGAACCGCCAAGCAGGCCTGCATGACGCTCGCGTCGCTCATTTGTTCGCGCGACAACACCTGCAACGCGGGCGGCGCGACGGCGGCGCAAGTGACGGCGTGCACGACGGCGAACGCGGTCGCCCTCGGGTGCGATCGCGCGGCGTCGGCGGGCTTCACCGACTGCGTCAAGGACGTCCAGGCCCTGAGCTGTGCGTCGTTGTTCCCCGCTCCTGATCACCTCTTCGCGCAGCCGCTGTCGTGCGACGATCCGATTGGAGCGACGCCGCTGAGCGACGCCCAGATGTCCTGCGGGGCCATCGCGACGACCTACTGTGACCGCGTCTTCGTCTGCATGAACGTCGCCGCGCCGGCCGATGCTGACAAACAGGCCTGCCTCAACGTCTACTTCTCGCGCTTCGACTGCCTCTACGCGATGAGCTCGGGACCCGCGGCGACGGTCACCCAGTGCAAGGCGGACATCGCGAAGATCCCCTGCGCGGCGCCCGACGGTGGCGCTTCGGATGCCGGCGCCGATGGCGGCATGGGCTCGACGGCCTGTCAGGAAGCCATCGTCTACGTCCCGTAGCCGGTCATTCGGCGACGGTCGCCCAGACCGAACGTTAACGGCGCGTCCGTCGACTCGAAACCCACGCGCAACGAAGATCGCCTAGAGTCGTGCGCGCGGCGGCGCCCGCACACCCATGGCCATCAACGTCTCGCTCCACCACAAGACTGTCTACACCTACGACCAAGCCGTGCAGCTCACGCCGCACGTCGTGCGGCTGCGGCCCGCGCCGCACTGCCGGACGCCCATCAAGGCGTACTCGCTGAAGGTCAAGCCGCCGGGGCACTTCCTCAACTGGCAGCAGGACCCGTTCGCGAACTACCAGGCCCGGATTGTCTTCCCGAACGAGGTGCGCTCGTTCGAGGTCGAGGTCGATCTCGTGGCCGAGATGACGGGCATCAACCCGTTCGACTTCTTCGTCGAGGACTCGGCGGGGATCTATCCCTTCAAGTACGAGCCCGAGGTCGCCGCCGAGCTCGGCGTCTACCTGCAGGTGCTGCCGGGCGGCCCGCGCACCGACGTGTTCATGCGCGGCCTCCAGGCCGACGCCGCGCGCGCGGGGCGCCGGACGCTCGAGGTCGTCATCGACGTGAACCAGCGCGTGCAGAAGGCGCTGCGCTACGACCTGCGCATGGAGCCGGGCGTGTTCTCGCCCGAGGAGACGCTCACGCGCGGCCACGGCTCGTGTCGCGACTTCGCGTGGCTGCTCGTGCAGGTGCTGCGGCGCCTCGGGCTCGCGGCGCGCTTCGTGTCGGGGTATTCGATCCAGCTCGTCGCCGACGTCAAGGCGCTCGACGGCCCTTCGGGCGTCACGAAGGACGTCACCGACCTGCACGCGTGGGCCGAGGTGTATCTGCCGGGCGCGGGGTGGATCGGCTTCGACGCGACGAGCGGGCTCGCCTGCGCCGAGGGCCACATCCCGCTCGCCTGTACGGCCGATCCCGGGAACGCCGCGGCCATCACGGGCGGCTACAACTTCACGCCGCGCTACGACGGCGACAAGGTCAAAGACACCTTCGCCTACGAGATGAAGATCGAGCGCGTGCGCGAAGAGCCGCGCGTGACGAAGCCGTACACGGATGACATGTGGGCGGCCATCCAGCGCGTCGGGCGGCAGGTCGACGTCTCGCTCACGACGAACGACGTGCGGTTGTCGATGGGCGGCGAGCCGACGTTCGTCTCGATCGACAGCCCCGACGGCGCCGAGTGGAACACCGACGCGCTCGGACCGACCAAGCACAAGCTGTCCGAGCAGCTTCTGCACCGCCTGTACCCCAAGTTCAGCCCCGGCGGCGTCATCCACCACGGGCAGGGCAAGTGGTACCCGGGGGAGCCGCTGCCGCGCTGGGCTATGACGTGTTACTTCCGCAAGGACGGCGTGCCGCTGTGGCGGCGCCCCGAGCTCATGGCGCGCGGTGACGGTTCGCCCGTCGCGTCCGATGCGTCCGACGCCTTCGCGCGCGCGCTCGCGAAGCGGCTCGAGGTCGGCGAGCGCCACCTCATCCCCGCCTACGAGGACATGTTCTATTACCTGTGGCGCGAGCAGCGCCTGCCCGTGAACGTCGACATGCTCGAGTCGCGGCTCGAGGACGAGGTCGAGCGCAAGCGCCTCGCGCGCGTCATGGAGCAAGGGCTCTCGCACGTCGTCGGGCAGATCCTGCCGCTCGAGACGGTGTCCGAGTCGCCCGATGCGACGAGCGTGCGGTGGCGCTCTGGCGCGTGGCCCGTGCGCGCCGAGCGCTTCTTCCTCATCCCCGGCGATTCGTCGATGGGCTTCCGCCTGCCGCTCGACATGCTGCCGTGGCAGACGCGCGAATCGCGCCGCGTGTACCACGAGGCCGATCCGTTCTCACCGCCGCGCGAGCTGCAATTGCCCGGGCAAAAGCGCCGCGGCGAGGCCAACACCGACCCGCGCGCGCCCGAATCCCGCGCCGCCGCCAACGACGTCCCCGGCGTCGTGCGCACGGCGCTCTGCACGGAGGTCCGCGACGGCATCCTGAACGTCTTCCTGCCGCCCACGCCCAACACCGAGGCGTTCGTCGAGCTCGTCACCGCCATCGAAGAGACGGCGGCGTCGCTGAGCCTGCCCGTGCGCATCGAGGGCTATCAGCCGAAACGCGATCCGCGCCTGAATCAATTCGCGATCACGCCCGACCCCGGCGTCATCGAGGTCAACATCCAGCCGGCGTACTCGTGGGACGAGCTCGTCTCGAACACGGAGATCCTCTACGAAGAGGCCCGGCAGACGCGACTCGGCACCGAGAAGTTCAACGTCGACGGGCGCCACACGGGCACGGGAGGCGGCAACCACGTCGTCATGGGCGGCGCGACGCCGGCCGACAGTCCGCTTTTGCGCCGGCCCGATCTGTTGCGCAGCCTCATCGGCTACTTCGTCAACCACCCGGCGTTGTCCTATCTATTTTCGGGCATGTTCCTCGGCCCGACGAGCCAGGCGCCGCGCCTGGACGAGGCCCGCCAGGACAGCATCGACGAGCTCGAGATCGCCTTCCGCCAGATCGACGAGCGCGGCAAGGGCGAGCCGACGCCGCCGTGGCTGGTCGATCGCGTGTTCCGCAACCTGCTGACGGACGTCACGGGCAATACGCACCGCACCGAGCTGTGCATCGACAAGCTCTTCAGCCCCGACGGCGCGAGCGGGCGGCAGGGGTTGCTCGAGCTGCGGTCGTTCGAGATGCCGCCGCACGCGCGCATGAGCATGGCGCAGCAGCTGATCCTGCGCGGGCTCGTCGCGTCGTTCTGGCAGACGCCGTACACCGAGCGGCCCGCGCGCTGGGGCACGGCGCTGCAAGATCGCTTCGCGCTGCCTCATTTCCTCTGGCAGGACATGGGCGAGGTCGTCGGCGATCTGCGCCGTGCAGGTTTTCCGTTCGACCTGTCGTGGTTCGTGCCGCACTACGAGTTCCGCTTTCCCATCTCGGGCGAGGCGGCGGCCGCGGGCCTCGACCTGCAACTGCGCCAGGCGATCGAGCCGTGGCACGTCCTGGGCGAAGAGAGCACGGCGGGCGGCCAGGCCCGCTACGTCGATTCGTCGCTCGAGCGCGTGCAGCTCAAGGTGAACGGCTACACGGATGATCGCTATGCCGTCGCGTGCAACGGCTGGCGTGTGCCCCTGCACCCGACAGGCGTCAGCGGCGAGTACGTCGCGGGCGTGCGTTACCGCGCGTGGCAGCCGCCGTCGGCGCTGCACCCGCGCATCGGCGTCCACGCGCCGCTCGTCTTCGACGTCGTCGATTTGTGGAACCGCCGCTCGGTGGGCGGCTGCACGTACCACGTCGCGCATCCGGGCGGCCTCTTCCACGAGAACCGCCCCGTCAACGCCCTCGAGGCCGAAGGCCGCCGCCTCGCGCGCTTCCTCGCGTTCGGCCACACGCCGGGCAGCCAGCCCGCGGCGTTCCCGGTCGACGCGCCCAGCGCGCGCGGCTTCCCGCTGACGCTCGATCTGCGCCGCGGGAGCTGAGCGCGCGCTACTTCGTCTCGGCGATGGTCTCGAGCGGCGAGACCTCGACGCTGCCACCGGAGACGCGCTTGGTCTGGGCTGGATAGCGCTTGAAGGACTCGCGGCCCTGCAGGGTATTGATTGCCTCGTCGTCGGCGGCCTCGGCGAGGTGCAGGGAATCGTGGCTGTCGCGCACCTTGAGGCAGCGGTAGCTCAACCTGCCGCAGAGCGCGGGATCGTTTTCGATCTCCGAGATGAACGTCGCGACGTGGACGTCCCAGTCCGCGACGGCGTCGTCGTCGAGGCTGAAGGTGTAGCGGATGAGAAAGCGCTTCGCCGACGTCGACATGGGGGGCGCCGAGACTAGCCCAGATTGAATCCGGGCCGGTTGGTCTCAGAGGTATCGCGGCCTCACCTCTTCAGAGGTAGATACGCCCGTTCGGATAGTCGAACGTGAGCCAGCCGCGCGGCTCGAAGAGGTTGAGCGCGATGAAGCCGACGGCGTCGGCGCGCTCGAAGTAGCCGACGGGCGGCTGGATGACGACGCTCGGGTTGTCGAAGTGGAGCGGGCCGACGTCGAGGCTCGAGATGCGGGCGACCTGAACCTTCACCTCGCCGCCGATGGCGTTCGCCTTGAGCTCGTCGTGGACCTGGTACTCCGGGTGCCGATCGCGGAGCGACTGCCACATGTTCGCCGTGATGTTCAGATAGGGGCCCTCGACGGTCATCGTCGCGCTGCCCGTGTCGAAGCGCAGCGGGACCTCCATCCAGCCGTCGAGCTTCCCGCTGACGCGCACGATCGTGGCGTTGTCGAGGAAGAACGGGATGTAGTTCCCTGGATCGACGCCCGCCGGCGTGAAGCCCGTGGGCCGCGAGATCTCGACGAGCGCGGGCGCGAAGTGTAGCTGCACGACGAAGCTCTGCAGGTAGTCGTTGCCGAGCAGGCCTCCCTCGTGGGCGCCCGGCACGGGGACGTGGAAGGCGCTCAGATCCTGCTTCGTCGGCGTGAGGCCGTACCAAGACAGCTCGTCGACGCCGCGGCCGCGAGCCAGCGGCATGATGCGCGCGATGCGCACCTGATCGACCTCGAGGATGCCCGCCGTGCCCGCGAGCTCCGTGTGCGCGACCTTGGGCAGCCCCAGCTCGTCGGCGAGCTTCTCGTCGACGGCGCTCACGCCCGCGCCCGTGTCGAAGATGAAGTGGTGCGGCGCCGAATCGTTCAGCCGCAGCGGCAGGAAGAACTGGCCGCGCTCATAGACACAATCGACGATGGGCATACGCCGTTAGTGTGGGGCCGCGCGTCTGCGTCAGCAATCAACAATCAGCAAGCGTCAGAACGTATCGCTCACGAGTGACAGGTCGGTCTTCACGGGGCGGATGCCCCAGATCTCCGACGCGTACTTCTGGATCGTCGCATCGCTCGAGAAGCGGCTGGCGCCCATGATGTTGAACAACGCGCGGCGCGACCACTCACGCGGCGAGAGGTACCCCAGGGCGGCGCGCGCCTCGGCGGCGACGTAGGCGTCGAAGTCGGCGCACACCATGAACGGATCGTGGAAGCGAAGGCTGTCGAGGATGGGCTTGTAGCGATCGCGATCGCCGAGACTGAAAAAACCCGAATCGATGAGCTCCAACGCCTGCGTCAGAGTCGGGCTCGCGTCGATGAAGTCTCCTGGTCGATAGCCGGAGTCGCGCAGGGCGGCGACCTCGGGCGTCGTCATGCCGAACAGGTAGAAGTTCTCGTGGCCGACGGCGTCGCGGATCTCGACGTTGGCGCCGTCGAGCGTGCCCAGCGTGAGCGCGCCGTTGAGCGCGAACTTCATGTTGCTCGTGCCCGAGGCCTCCTTGCCGGCCGTCGAGATCTGCAGTGACACGTCGGCCGACGGAATGATCGTCTGCGCGAGCGAGACGCCGTAGTTCGGCACGAAGGCCATGGCGAGCCGGCCGCGCACGGCGGGATCGGCGTTGATGACGGCGGAGACGTCGTTGAGCAGTCGGATGTGCAGCTTCGCCATCGTGTAGCCGGGCGCCGCCTTGCCCGCGAAGATGTAGGCGCGCGCCGTGTGCGGCGCGTCGGGCTCGCGCTTGAGCGTCAGGTAGTGCGAGATGATGTGCAGGCAAGCGAGGAGCTGGCGCTTGTACTCGTGGATGCGCTTGACCTGCACGACGAACATCGCCTCGGCGGGCAGCGTGATGCCCGTGCGCGCCTCGACGAGCGCGACGACGTCGGCCTTGTTCTGCTGCTTGACGCGCCACAGAGCGTCCAGGAACTTTTCGTCGTCGGCGCTCGGTGCAAGCTGGTGCAGCTTCGAAAGGTCCGGCTCGTCGATCCAGGACGACCCGATGCGCGAGGTGACGAGCTCCGTGAGGCGCGGGTTCGCGTGCAGGATCCAGCGGCGCGGCGTCACGCCGTTCGTCTTGTTGTTGAAGCGCTCGGGCCACAGCTCGTTGAAGGCGGGCATGAGGTTCGCCTTCAACAGATCGGTGTGCAGCTGCGCGACGCCGTTGATGCTGTGCGAGCCGACCGTCGCGAGGTGCGCCATGCGTACGTGCCGCCGGCCGTCTTCATTGATGATGGAAAGGTCGCGCAGCTTGTCGAGATCGCCGGGCCACCGGAGCTGCACCTCGTGCAGAAAACGCTGATTGATCTCGAAGATGATCTGCAGGTGACGCGGCAGCAGCTTCTCGAACATGGACACGGGCCACTGCTCGAGCGCCTCGGGCAAGAGCGTGTGGTTCGTGTAGGCGAGCGAGCGGTGCGTGATCGACCAGGCCGTGTCCCAGTCGAGCCGCTCCTCGTCGACGAGCACGCGCATGAGCTCGGCGACGGTGATCGACGGGTGCGTGTCGTTGAGCTGGATCGCGACCTTGTCGGGGAACTCGGCCCAGCTTTCGTGCTTGGCCTTGTAGCGGCGGGCAATGTCAGCGATCGAGCAGGCGACGAAGAAGTACTGCTGCTTGAGGCGCAGCAGCTTGCCTTCCTCGCTCGTGTCGTTCGGGTACAGGACCTTGGAGATGTTCTCGGTATCTATTTTCTCCTCGACGGCGCGGCGGAAGTCGCCCTCGTTGAAGAACTGCAGATCGAAGTCGCGCGTCGCGCGCGCCGTCCACAGGCGGAGCGTGTTCACCGTGTCGGTGCGGTGCCCCACGATGAACGAATCGTAGGGCAGCCCGATGACGGCCTTCGTGTCGACCCAGCTCGCGCGCGTGACGCCGTCCATGTCGCGGTGGAACTCGACGCGACCGCCGAAGCGGACCGTCTGCGAATCCTCGTGGCGCGGCAGCTCCCACGCGTTGCCCAGGTGGAGCCAGTTGTCGTGCTGCTCGAGCTGGCGGCCGCCCTCGATCTTCTGCTCGAACATGCCGAAGTCGTAGCGGATGCCGTAGCCGAACGCGGGCAGCTCGAGCGTCGCGAGCGAATCCATGAAGCAGGCGGCGAGGCGCCCGAGGCCACCGTTGCCGAGGCCCGGATCGCCCTCGCACTCGAGGATGTCTTGCAGGTCGAAGCCGCGATCGGTCGCGAGCGTCGTCGCGGCGTCGTACAGGCCCATGTTCATGAGGCAGAGGCCGAGGCTGCGGCCCGTGAGGAACTCCGACGACAGATAGCAGACGCGCTTGGCGTCCTGCTCGATGTGCGTGCGCTGCGTCGCGAGCCAGCGGACGACGAGGCGATCCCGCACGGTGTGCGCGAACGCCTGATACAGATCGTGCGTCGACGCCTCTCGCACCTCCTTGGCGCACGTGTGGATGAGGTGCTCGACGACCGACTGACGGAACTCCTGGGTCTGCAGGCTCGCCCGCCGACCGTTGGAAGCCCGCGAAGGCGTTTCGGAGGCGGACGAAGGGGACAACTGCGGTGGGGCCGTCACCAGGCGATCTGACCACCGCACCGGTTGCGGCCACGTTTCGGGCGTGTCCGAGATCTGAAACTCACGCACCCGCGCGCGCAATCCGTAGCCATCCGAAGGCGAGGGGCATGGCCGTGCTCGAGGCGTTCCTCAGGCTCTCCCACGAAGACCCACACGAGCTCCCTGCAGGAATCGGCGGCGTCAGCCGATGACTCACGTTTCTGGAATGCGGCTCGCCGATTTATGACCTGACTTGCGCGGGATCCCCAGTCCCTCCCTCTATACTCGAGCCCTGCGCTTGTTCCGTGTCCGTCGCGCCGCGCGCGAAGAAAGGCCGAACATGACCGCGACCCCTTCAGGCGTCACCAACGTTCGTGCGTTGACGTCACTCGTGCTCGCGTGCGCCGCCGTCGGCGCGTGCACCTTCAGTCCGAAGACGCCCGCGGGAGGCACCGCCGCCTCAGGAGGGAACGCCGGCGCGATAGGGACGGGCGGCGGGGGTGGCGGCATCTCGCCGAACCTGCCTGGCTTGACGGCGCTGCGGATCGATCCGCCCACGGCGACGGTCAGCGTGCAGCCCGGCATGCCCACGACGCAGATGTTCCGCGCCCTGGGCGTCGTCAACGGCGCCGAGCAGGACCTCTCGAAGACCGCCTCTTGGTTCGTCGACAAGACGGGGCTCGTTCCCAACATCGTCAACGGGCTCGCGACGACGGGCGACACCTCGGGCGGCATCGTGCTCGTGCAGGCGGTCATCGGCGGCACGTCGGCGGCGGCGACGCTCACGATCAAGTTCTCGGCGGCGAACGTCGCGACGGGCGCCGGCGCGATGCCCGCGCTGCCAACGACGCCCGCGCAACCGTTCGGCGGACCGGCGGACGATGCGCGCGCGCCGCAGCTGGTTTACCCGAACGACGGCGTGCTGCTCCCGCCCAACCTCAACGGCATCGAGGTGCACTATCGTCCGGGCTCGAAGACGAACACGCTGTTCGAGATCGGTTTTTCCAACGACAAGACCGACGTCCGCGTCTACACGCGCTGCGTGACGCTCGAGGACGGCTGCGTCTACCGGCCCGACGTCGCCGTGTGGAAGCAAATCGCCGACACGAACCGCGGCACGGCCGGCGTGACGATCACCGTGCGCGGCACCGACGACCAGGGCACGGGCGTCGGGAAGAGCGCGACGGCGCGCATGTCCTTTTCGAAGGACGACGTGCGCGGCGGCCTGTACTACTGGACGACGACGCTCAAGTCCATCGAGCGGTGGGACTTCGCGAGCGCGACCCAGACCCAGGCCGAGACCGTCGTGAGCCCCGCCGACGGCGACGGCACGACGTGCGTCGGTTGCCACACGCTGTCGCGTGACGGCAAGAAGATGGTGGCGACGCTCGGCGGTCAGAATGACGGCCGCATCCTTTTGTGGGACGTAGCCAAAAAGACGGCGATGGCGAAGCCGTTCATGTTGCAGCGCAGCCAATTCGAGAGCTGGAACAACGACGGCTCTAACTTCGTCGGCATGTACACCGACAACAAGCCGAACCACACGGGCCCCTCGAACCTCTTGCTCTTCGACGGCACGACGGCGCTGAAGACGGGCGAGATCGATCTCGGGGGCCTGCGCGGCGATCACCCCGACTGGTCACACGACGACCAGCACATCGTGTTCACGTCCGTCGACACGGCGGGCAGCTACACCGATCAGCGTCCCCAAAAGTCCGGCCTCGCGTATGTCGAAAAGACCGCCGCGGGCTGGAGCCCCCCGATGACTTTGTTGCCCTATGTCGCGGGCAAGAACCGCTACTACCCGGCGGTGTCCCCCACGAACGACTTCATCGTCTTCAACGAATCGACGTGTCCCGCGTCCGGTTCGGGCGGTGATTGCGACGCCGACACCGATCCCACGGCGCTGCTCTACGCGATGCCGCTGCCTCCCGGCAACGCACAGCCCACGTTGCTCGCGCGCGCCAACGCGCCCGGCGTCAACGACGGCACGAACACCGTCCTCACGAACACGTACCCCAAGTGGAGCCCGTTCATCTTCCAGCTCGACGAGCTGCACAAGGTCCTGTGGGCCACCTTCTCGTCGTCGCGCCGCTACGGTCTCTACAAGAGCACGAGCAACGTCTACATCTGGATGTTCGCCGTCGACGCGAGCGGCGCGAAGGAAGGCACCGATCCCAGCTACACCGCCTTCTGCCTGCCGTTCCAAGCGCTCGACACGTCGAACCACATCGCGCAGTGGACGGAGAAGGCCGTCCCGATCATTCCATGACTCGGTAGCCGGACTCCGAGGCCCTAACCGAGCACGCCGCCGTCGGGCGCCGGCGTGGCGTTCGGCGCGACGTCGACGGACACCCACAGGTCGTGGCGGCCGCCGCCCATGATGACGCCGCGGACGGGCGTGACGTCGCTGAAGTCGCGGCCCCAGGCGACGGTGATGTGCTGCTCGCCGGGGACGACGTCGTTCGTGGGATCGAACGGGACCCAGCCGTGGTCGGGCGCCCACACGGCGAGCCAAGCGTGCGACGCGTCGGCGCCCACGAGCCGCGGCTTGCCGGGCGGCGGGTTCGTCACGAGGTAGCCGCTCACGTAGCGCGCCGGCAGGCCAAGGGCGCGCAGCCCGGCGATCTGGACGTGCGCGAAGTCCTGGCAGACGCCGCGGCGGAGGGTCATGACCTCGTCGACGGGCGTCGCGATCGTCGTCGCGCGGCCGTCGTAGACGAAGTCGGCGTGCAGGCGCTTGGTGAGCTCGCGCGCCGCTTCGACGATGGGGCGGCCGGGCGTGAACGACTCTGAGGCGTAGGCGCGCGCCAACAGCGAGAGCGGCACGTGCGGCGACACGAAGGCGTACGCGCGCGCCGCGCGGGTCGCGGCGTCGGCGCCCGCGTGCACGGCGTCCCTCACGGCCTCCCACGGCGCGCTCACGGCGGGCAGCGGTCCGCGCGGCGCGACGTCGACGTCCGCCGTCGACGTGATGCGCAGGTTCGTGTGCGGCTCGAGGATCTCGACGTAGGTCGTGCGGTTGCCGAAGTCGTCGACGAGATCGCGGCGCAGCGCGGGCGTGGGCGAGATGTCGAGCTCCTCGCGCAGGCAGCGCTGGTCGGGCGTCTCGCGCGGCAGCAGGTGCAGCCCGTGGTGAGACGTCGAGACGCGCTCCGAGTACAGGTACTCGGTGATGTGCACCACGTGGTGGATCACGTCGCGGTCCCGGCGCGCACGACGGGCTCTTGCGCGAGCTGTCGCGCCTGGATCGCGTGGTTGAGATAGCTCTCCGTGAGCGCGTTGGACAGCGCGGGCAGCTCGCGCAGCAGCTCGGCCATGCGCTCGGCGAGGGCGGGGCGCCGCTGGTCGGGATCGACCTCGGCGAGGCGCTGCACGCTGATCTCCTCGATGCGCGACAGCAGCGTGTCGGCGCCCTGAGCGAGGCCCGTCTCGATGCCGTCGCGCGAGCGGCCGGGCATGTGCGGCAGCTTGACGACGTGCTCGAGCAGCGCCGCGAGCTGAAAGACGATAGACCGCGGGTTCGTCGGATCGGCGAGCAAGAGATCGAGCACGGGCGCGGCGTGCAGGCTCGCGAGGTAGCGGCGGCGGTAGGTGATCGCGCTGTCGGCCGCCTCGAGGATCGCCTCGAGCACGAAGGGCTCGGCGGGGTGCGCCACCGTCAGGGTGACGTCGATCGTGACGGCCAGGCTGAGTGCGCGCTCGAGGCGTCGGCCCATTTCGAGGAACCGCCAGCCGGGGCCGCGCGACATGCTGTCCATGACGAGGCCCGACAGCGCCGCGAGCAGCGCGACGACGCGATCGAGCAGCGCCGAGACGTCGCCCGTCGTGTTGACCGCCGCCGCCCACGTCTCGGCGTCACGCATTTCCTGATCGAGCGCCGTGATGATGCGCCACGTGTCGCTCGACAGGCGGTCGCGGATCGCGCGCGCGGCGCGGTGGATCGACCTCAGGGCGTCGACGAGCGAGCCCTGGGTCTCGGCGTCGAAGATGAGCGCACAGAGGACGCCGAACGTGTCGCGCTTCTTCGGGTTCGCATTCGAGAACGTCACGGCGGCGACGCGTGCCTGCGCCCGCAACGCCGCGACGAGCGTGTCGGACGGCTCGGGACCATCGGGAAGACGCTGCGTGGCCGTGCGCGCGAGGCGCGTCATGGCGTCGGCGCGCTCCATGTAACGGCCGAGCCAGAAGAGGTTGTCGGCGACGCGGCTCGGGAGATCGCCGCCGCCGCGCGACAGCTCGACGGGCGCGCCCGCCGGGCGCAGCAACGACAGCGTGCTCACGGGGCCGTTGGACAAGACCCACGTGTCCTGGCTGGCGGCCCCCCGCTCGATCGAGATGTCGTGCCGCTGGTCGCGCGCGGCGACGACGCCGAGGCCGCCCGGCATCATGCGGTAGCCGGCCTCGCCGCTCGAGGCGGGCGGCGAAGACGAAGAAGAAGACTGCGACTGCGCTTGGCTCTGCGAGGCGTTGGACGAGTCCGCGATCTCCGCCACGAGGAACGTGCGCAACAACAACCGCCGCGGCTGTAGCTCGCCGTGCTCCCACAGCGGCGTCGTCGACAACGTCGCGCGCTTCTGCGCGACGTAGGCCGACGGGTTCGCGCGCAGGCGCGCGCGCAGCGCCTCGAGCGCCGTCGCGTCGAGCGCGTCGCCGAAGGTGGGCTCGGTGCGCCCCGTCGGGAGCGCCGGCTTGATCACCATCTCGGGCAGCGTCGCGAGCACGTGCGCGAGCACGCGCGGCTCGCCGCACCACCACGTCTCGACCGAAGGCATCTTGAGCTCCTCGCCCAGGAGCGCGCGACAGATGCCAGGAAGAAACGGCAGGAGCGCCGCCGATTGCACGACGCCCGTGCCGAGCGCGTTCGCGACGGCGACGTTGCCCTCGCGCACGGCCTGCAGGAGGCCGGGGACGCCCAGCGCCGAGTCGGCACGCAGCTCGAGCGGATCGCAGAAGTCATCGCTGAGCCGGCGCAGGATGACGTCCACGCGGTGCAGCCCGCCGAGCGTCTTGAGGTACACGCAGCCCTCGCGCACCGTGAGGTCGGCGCCCTCGACGAGCATGTACCCGAGGTACTGGGCAAGGAACGCCTGCTCGAAGTACGTCGCGTTGTAAGGCCCGGGCGAGAGCAGCACGATGCGCGGGTTGTGGCGCGCGTTCGGCGCGAGCGCCGCGAGCGAGCGTCGCACCTGTTGGAAGTAGGGCGCGAGGCGCTCGACCTGACAGGCCTTGAACTCGTCGGGCAGCACGCGCGA
>JBBQJG010000146.1:0-13989 GCA_038325725.1 Polyangia bacterium
GGCGGCAGCGCTGGGAGCGGCGGCGCCGGTGGCACGGCGGGCGGCGTCGCGGGCGCGGGCGGACTCGGCGGCGCGGGCGGCCTCGGCGGCGCGGGCGGCGTCGGCGGGACGGGCGGCGTGCCGCATGTGCTCGCGTGGAGCGCCGCGGAGAACCTCGAGAAGGATCTGCTCGTTCCCTCGTCGGACCCGAGCGTCGCGATCGACGCCACGCACGGCAACGTGCTGGTCGGTTGGGCCAAGGGCGACAACCCGGGCGTCAAGCGCTACGACGCCGCGAAGAAGATGTGGAGCGCGACGAAGCTGCTCGACAACCGCGGCTCGATCCGCGGCATTGCCGTCGCGATGGACGACGTCGGGCACGCCGTCGCCGTCTTCTACCAAAACGACAGCAACGCGCCGCCCACCGACATCGCGGGCATCTGGTTCGCGCACTCGGAGGATGGCGGCGTCACCTGGTCGGTCCCCGCGCGCATTCACAACGGCCCGGCGTGGGGCGATCTCGCGTTCAAGATGGCGGCCGACGGCAACGCGCGCCTCGCGTGGGACGAGTCCAACGGCACGACGCGCACGCTCTGGTCGGCGAGCTACAGCGTCACGACGAAGACGTTCTCGACCGCCGCCGCCGTCAAGGCGGGCAGCGACGTCTACGAGCGCCACGCGCGCCTGGCGATGTCTCCGAAGGGCCCCGGCTTGCTCGTGTGGATCCAGCGTGACGCCGCGGGCAAGGACAGCGTCTGGGGCTCTTCTTTCGCGACGCCGGGCGGCGCCCTGACGACGCCCGTCCTCGTCGACGCGAACGTCGACATGGACCTGTACGACGCGTCGGTGGGCATCAGCCCGGACGGCACCCACGGCATCGTCGCGTGGGACCTCAACGCGGCGACGGACGAGGAGATCTGGAGCGCCGACTGGACGCTGGCCGGCGGCTTCGTCGCTTCGAAAAAGACGTTCTCGGGCACGGGCGTCGCGGCGCCCGGCGTCGCGGTCGACGCGACCTACGTCGTCACGATGGCGTGGTCACAGCAGCTCTCGAGCGGCAAGTGGAACGTCGTGGCCTCGCGTCGACCAGCGGCGGTCGGCGCGGCGTGGGGCACGCCGACGGTGCTCGAGACGACGAACATGGCCGGCAGCTTCACCGACCAATACGCGTACCCTTCGGTCGCGGCCGACGACGCGGGCAACGTGCATGTGCTGTGGCGTCGCAAGATCGCCGCCGCCGCGGCCAACAACACGTACGGCGAGTACGTGCGCGTGTACAGCGGCACCGTCTGGCAGCCCGAGGTTTCGCTCGGAACGAAGACGGGGCTTCCCGCCTTCAGCGAGCAGCTCGCCGTCGCCGCCGACGGGAACGCCGCCGCGACGTTCTTTTACGGAGATCCCGACGGCGTCGGGGATCCGGACGCGTACAACATCTTCGTCGCGCTGTTCAAGTAACACGTCGGAAACGTGAATCGGTCGTCGCAGCGCGGTGCATTCGCGCGGCGGAGGGCCCACAACGCATTTTTTTGTCCGTGAGCTGCCTTCGGTTCAGCTAAATAAGGCCAATGAAATATCGCGCGGCATGGGGGGCCGTGGGAATCGTGGTGGTGGCGGCCTTGGCTTGCGCGCCGGAACCGGCTCGGAAACTGAACGGAGACGGGGGGCGGGGCGGCACCATCGACGTGAACACGGGCGGTGACGGCGGAGACACGGGGACGCCGATGGGCACGGCCGGCAGCGTCGGTGCCGCGGGCGCGACGGCCGGCAGCGCCGGCGACATCGGCACGGGCACGGGCGGAGACCCGACGGGCGGCGCGGGCGCTGGCGGCACGCCGGACACCGGCGGCGCGGGCGCCACGGGCACCGCCGGCACGGGCGAGGCGGGGACGACGGGCGCGGCCGGGACGTCCGGCGGCGGCACGGGCGGTTCGCACGCGGGCGGCTCGGGAGGCTCGCACGCGGGCGGCACGGGCGGCTCGCACGCGGGCGGTACGGGCGGCACCTCGACGGGCGGGACGGGCGGCGCGGGCGGCTCGGGCGGCTCACACATGGGCGGCACGGGCGGCACCTCGACGGGCGGCACGGGCGGCGTCCCGGCCCCGGTCAGTCCGTGCGACCGCAGGTCGTGGACGTTCACGCCGAGCGTCGTGTGCACGACGAACTGCGTGGGCATGGCAGACAACCAAAGGCTGCCGGCCAACGCCATCGACGGAGACGTGAACACGCGCTACACGACGGGCATGTCCCAGGGCAGCAAGGGTCCGGAGAACATCGTGCTGGCGTTCGCCGCGCCGGTGACGATCTCGGGCATCAGCCTGTACGCGAAGGCGATGAACGACGCTCCCAACATGTACAAGGTCGAATACTCGACGGACGGCGCAGCGTTCATGGCCTTCGATCCGCCCCTCGTGGGCGCGGGCGTGACGACGCTGCTCATTCCGTTCGCGAAGACGCAGATGCGCGCCATTCGCGTCACGCAGACGGGCGTGTGGCCGCACTGGTGGTCCATCAACGAGATGACCGTCGTCGGCTGTTCGGCGCTCAGCGCGAGCACGCAATAGGAAAAGGGGCCGCCCGCTCGTTGGCGGAGGGCCCCTCTCCCTAACCCTCTCCCCGCTGGGCGGGGCGAGGGGATCAGGACGGTCTAGCTTCCGGCGATCTTGTGGTTGGCCATCATCTCGAGGGCCTTGGCCATGCCGGAGTGATCGTCCTTGGCGCCGCCGTTCGCGGCGGCCATGTTGAAGAGCTGGGCGCAGATCGCCGTCACGGGGAGGCTCATCTCCATCTCGCGCGCGCCCTGCAGGGCGAGGTTGAGATCCTTCTGGTGCAGCTCGATGCGGAAGCCGGGCGCGAAGTTGCGCTTCACCATGCGCTCGCCGTGCACCTCGAGAATGCGCGAGTTCGCGAAGCCGCCCATGAGCGCCGTGCGGACGCGCGCGGGATCAGCCCCCGCCTTCGACGCGAAGAGCAACGCCTCGCTGACCGCTTCAATCGTCGTCGCGACGATGATCTGATTGGCGACCTTGCAGGTCTGTCCGTCGCCGTTGCCGCCGACGAGCGTGATGTTCTTGCCCATGAGCTCGAAGATCGGCTTGACCGTCGCGAAGGCCGCCTCGCTGCCGCCAACCATGATGGTAAGCGTCGCGCCCTTCGCGCCGACCTCGCCACCCGAGACGGGCGCGTCGAGATACTCGCAGCCGAGCTCGTTGATGCGCTTGGCGAACTTCTTCGTCTCGCCGGGCGAGATCGACGACATGTCGACGACGATCTTGCCTTTCCCATTTTGCGAGAGGCCCGACGCGACGCCGTTGTCGCCGAAGAGCGCGGCCGCGACGTGCGGCGTGTCGGGGACCATCAGGATGATGAGGTCGCTCTTCTCGGCGACCTCTTTGCCCGACTTGCAGACAACGGCGCCCGCCGCCGTGAGCTCGTCAGAGATGGGGCCGAGATCGAAGACGGACAGCGTGTGCCCGCCCTTGAGGAGGTGACCCGCCATGGGCTTGCCCATGATACCGACGCCAATGAATCCAACTTTGCTCATGTCTCGCTCCTAATCGTGTCGTTGCGCGTTTTGCGCGTTTGATAATGGACGTCGTTACGTGAGGTACGGCTTGACCCAGCCGAGGCCCGCTTCGGTCTGCGCCGCTGGCTTATACTCGCAGCCGATCCAGCCCTGGTAGCCGAGCTTGTCGATGTGCTTGAACAAGAACTCGTAGTTGATCTCGCCCGTGCCCGGCTCGTGGCGGCCCGGATTGTCGGCCAGCTGCATGTGAGCGATCTTCGCGAGGTTCTTCTCGATGGTGTTGCCGAGGTCTCCCTCCATCACCTGCGCGTGATAGATGTCGTACTGCAGCCACAGATTGGAGCTGCCCACGGCCGCGATGATGTCGAGCGCCTGCTGCGTCTTCGTCAGGTAGAAGCCCGGGATGTCGCGCGTGTTGATCGGCTCGATGAGGAGCTTGATGCCCTCCCCGCCGAGACGCTCCGCCGCGAAGCGCAGGTTGTTGACGAACGTCTCGCGCACCTTGTCCGCGGGAACGTCTTTGGGGGTGAGGCCGGCGAGACAGTTGATCTGCTTGCAGCCAAGCGCCTTCGCGTACTCGATCGCCTTGCCGACGCCGTCCTGGAACTCGCCGACGCGATCGGGCTGCACGGCGTTGCCGCGATCGCCCGCCGCCCAGTTTCCAGCCGGCAGGTTGTGCAGGATCTGGGTCAGCTTCGAAGCGTTGAGCTTCTCGGCGACCTGCGCCGCGGGCGCGACGTACGGGAACAAGTACTCGACGCCCTGGAAGCCGGCCTTGGCGGCGGCGGCGAAGCGGTCGAGGAACTCGACCTCGTTGAACATGAGCGTGAGGTTTGCGCAGAACTTGGGCATTGGCGTCTCCGTTTAGAGTTTCTTGAAACGATCGCAGAGGCCCTTGGCGGCCCCACGCAACAATCCGGTGTCGCCGCCGACGGCGACGTAGGTCATCCCCATGTCGAGGTACTGCTGCGCCTCCTTTTCGACGGGCGCGAGGATGCCGACGGCCTTGCCGTGCTTCTTGCCGGCCTCGAGGATCTTCATCATGCCGGCCTGCACCTCGGGGTGCGTGGGCTGCAGGAAGTGCCCCATGCCCGCCGACAGATCCGACGGCCCAATGAAAAGTGCGTCGACGCCTTCGACGGCGGCGATCGCGTCCACATTTTCGATCGAGCGGGTGCTCTCGATCTGCACGGTGACGCAGATGTCGTCGTTGACGCGCTCGAAGTAGTCCGTCGTAAAGCCGTACTTGTTGCTGCGGTGAGCGGTCCCGATGCCGCGCTTGCCCTGCGGCGGGTAGCGCGTCGCCGCGACGGCATTTTTCGCCATCTCTTCCGTCTCGATGAACGGGATCAAGAAGTTGAAGAAGCCGATGTCGAGCAGCCGCTTGATGACCACCGGGTCGAACCACTGCGGGCGCACGACAGGCGCGCTCTCGCTGTCTTTCAACGCCTGGAGCTGCGTGATGAACGTCGTGTAGTCGTTGGGCGCGTGCTCACCGTCGATGAGCAGCCAGTCGAAGCCGGCGTAGCCGAGGATCTCCGTCGTGATGTTGCTGGCGAGCGATGCCCAGCAACCGATGAGCTTCTTGCCGGCGCGCAGGTCGCGACGAAACGAGTTGGGCATCGAAACGTAGGGCATCGTGGTCCTTCGTTAGTGAATGGCGGGCTCTGGAATCTTGGCCGTGCCCTCGAGGAAGTCGAAGTCACAGCCCTGGTTCGCCTGCTGGATGTGCGCGAGGAACATCTGGCCGTAGCCGCGCGGGAAGGGCGACACCGGCGCTTTCCACAACGCGCGCCGCTTCGCGAGCTCCTCGTCGGAGACGAGCATGTTGAGCGTCCGCTTTGCGACGTCGAGCTCGATGAGGTCGCCTTCCTTGACGAGCGCGAGCGGTCCGCCCACGGCGGCCTCGGGCGCGACGTGCAGGATGCACGCGCCATAGCTCGTGCCGCTCATGCGCGCGTCCGAAATGCGAAGCACGTCGCGGACGCCCTTTTGCAGCAGCTTCTTCGGCACGGGGAGCTGGCCCCACTCGGGCATGCCCGGCCCCCCTTTGGGCCCGGCGTTCCGAAGGATGAAAACCGAGTTCTCGTCGGCGACGAGCTCGGGATCGTCCATGCGTGTTTTCATCTCGTCGTAGCTGTCGAAGACGACGGCCGGACCCTTGTGCTTGAGCAGGTGCGGCTCGGCGGCGGGCGGCTTGAGCACGGCGCCGTCGGGCGCGAGGTTGCCGCGCAAGACGACAAGGGCGTCCGACGTCACGAGCGGGTTGTCCCGCGTGTGGATGACGTCGGCGTTGAAGATCTGCGCGCCGGCGATGTCCTCGCCCAGCGTCGCGCCGCTCACGGTGCGCGCGCTCGTGTCCAACAGATCGCCGAGCGCCTTGAGCAACGCCGGCAACCCGCCCGCGTAATAGAAGTCCTCCATGAGGTACTTGCCCGCGGGACGCATGTTGGCGAGCACCGGCACCTTGCGCGCGAGCTCGTCGAACCTGTCTATTTTGAGCGGGATGCCCGCGCGGCGGGCCATGGCGACGAGGTGAATGACGGCGTTCGTCGAGCCCGCGAGCGACAAGACGGTCGTGATGGCGTTGTCGACGGCGGCGGACGTCATGATCTGCGCCGGCGTCAGATCCTCCCAGACCATCTCGACGATGCGGCGGCCCGTGCTGGTCGCCATGGCCGAGTGCCGCGAGTCGGGCGCGGGGATCGACGACGCGCCCGGCAGCGTGAAGCCCAGCGCCTCGACGAGGCTCATCATCGTGGCCGCCGTGCCCATCGTCATGCACGTGCCCTGGCTGCGGGCGATGCCGCTCTCGACGCCGGCCCAATCTTCTTCCGTGATGTTGCCGGCGCGCAGCTCGGCCCAGTACTTCCACGCGTCGGTGCCGCTGCCGAGGATCTGCCCCTGGAAGTTGCCGCGCAGCATGGCGCCGGCCGGCATGAAGATCATGGGCAGGCCCATGCTGAAGGCGCCCATCATCAGGCCCGGCGTCGTCTTGTCGCAGCCGCCCATGAGGACGACGCCGTCGGCCGGGTACGACCGCAGCAGCTCCTCGGTCTCGATCGCGAGGAGGTTGCGGTACAGCATCGTCGTCGGCTTCTGGAAGTTCTCCGACAGCGACATCGCCGGCATCTCGACGGGGAAACCACCCGCCTGCCAGATGCCGCGTTTGATCTCCTCGGCGCGCACGCGAAAGTGCGCGTGACACGGGCTGATCTCGCTCCAGGTGTTCAGGATCGCGATGACCGGCTTGCCCGCGTAATCCTCACGGCCGTAGCCCATCTGCGCCGTGCGCGATCGGTGCCCGAACGAGCGCAGGTCCGTGGCGCCATACCAACGATGGCTACGAAGTTCCTCGGGTTTCTTGCGGGGCGGGGCGCTCACGGGGGCGGAATCTATACCGGATTGGGCCCCCGTGGCCGGAGTTCTCAGACGTTAGAGATCAACGAGGTCGTATTTGCCGAGGAAGTCGGTTTTGCCGACGTCGACGCCGCCCGCGCGCAGGATGTCGTACGCCGTCACGGCGTGGAAATAGAAGTTGGGGAGCTGCCGAACCCAGGCGAGATCGTCCGCCTTGATGCCCTTGCCGGGGCGGTTCGGCATCTTGATGATCGCGTCGCCCTTGGTCTTCTCGAAGTCGGCGGCCTTGAACCCCTCGAGGTAGGCCAGGCACTTCGCGATGCGTCCGCGCAGGTCGTCAAAGGTCTGCTCGTTGTCCTCGTGCTTCGGCGGCTCCTGACCCGAGAGGCCGGCGGCGGCGTTCTTGGCCGTGTCGCAGGAGATGCGGATCTGGTTCACGAACGGCAGCATGTCGGGCGCGAGCTTGGAGGTCAGGAACTTGGTCGGGTCCCAGTTGCGCGCCTTGGCGTGGGCGTCGGCCTTGGCGAGGACGCCGTCGAGCTGGTGGAGCGTGCGGCTGAACTGCTGGATGAGCTGGAAATACATCGGAGTCTCCTTGCGCGAATTGCTGTCGGGTGTTCAAGGAGATGCCGGCGTTCGCGTAAAGTCACACGGTGACGACCGGAACCTACGCGGCGCTCGTGCTCGTGTACTTCGTCGTGTCCGTCGTCAGCGTCGTGACGGGAGGGGGCTCGCTCGTGCAGGTGCCGGCCCTCATCGCCCTCGGGATGATGCCGCGCGCCGCCGTCGCGACCAACATGTTCGCCGTCACCTGGATGACCGTGTCGGCGACGGCCCGCTTCGCGCGCGCGGGCGCGATAGGCGGGCGGTTCGTGCTCCCGCTCGTCGCGATCACGGCCGTGACGTCGACGCTCGGCGCCGGGCTCGCCGTCGCGTTCCCAGAGCGGCTCATCAAGGGCGTCGTCGCGGTGTCGATGCTCGTCATGATCGGCTTTCTCGCCGTGAGCCCGCGCTTCGGCGAGGGGCAGCCCGCGCCTTCTCGCCGCCGGCTCGCCGTCGGGTTCGTCGCCGTCGCCGCCCTCGGCGTCTACGGCGGCCTGTTTTCGGGCGGCTACACGACGCTGCTCACCTTCACGTGTGTCGTCGCGCTCGGCATGCCGCTCATGCAGACCGTCGGCACGACGAAGCTCGTGAACCTCGTGTCGTGCGCCGTCGCGAGCGGCGTGTTCGTCGTCGCGGGGCTCGTCGACTACCGCGTCGCCGTGCCGGCCTCGCTCGCGTCGTTCGTGGGCGGTTGGGTCGGCGCGCACCTCGCCCTCAAGAAGGGTGAGCGGTTCGTGCGCGCCATGTTCCTGGTCACCGTGCTCGCGATGGCCGGCAAGATGGTCGTCGATCTCGTGCGCGGTTAGGCGGCGGCGACGTTCGGGGCCCGGAGCCAGCCGGCCGCTTCACGCTGCGGGCCGGCGTTCGTGGGCCGCTCGGAGCCGAGGAGCGTCGCGTTTTCGACGAGGCTCTGCCAGTGCGCGCCGAAGTCCTTCTTCCGCGCCGCGAACGACAACGCGATGATCGCGGTGTGGCCGAGCGGCGTTTCGACGTCGACCGACAGCTCGCGTGACGGCTCGGCGCCCGTGAAGTCGCCCGTGACCCGATAGCGGCCCTTGCCGAGGTTGTCGACGGCGCGGCTCCGGAACGTGAAGAGCTTGTCCTCCGCGGCGACGTCCTGACCCTGGACGCTCGTCGAATCGACGAACAGGCTGATGCCAACGTCGTCCAGGTCGGGGCCGAGGACCAGGCGTGACTGCCAGCCCGCGAAGGTTCCGGAAAGAAGCAGGTTCTTGCCCGTGATGTGGAGATCGATGCCCGGGCGCTCGTTCAGGCGTTCGTTCATGGGAATTACCTCGAGGGCCGGTGTAAGCACGCGGCGCCGGGGGTCAAGCCCAACGGGGTGTCAGCGCTGGTCGCGCAGCATTTGCAAAACGGTGCTCGACACGTCGTCGAGCAGGTCGATCTTTCTGGTGATCGCCGCGAACCACGTCGACGCGTCGATGCCGAAGCCGGCCTCGTTCGACGAGTAGATCACGCTCTCCATGCGGTGCAGGTCGGCGAGCTCGGGCGAGGCGAGCGAGCGGCGCAGCATCTGCTCGGCGGCGCGGGGCGCGGCGGACGAGAAGATGTGCAGGTAGCTCGACTGCGACGCGATGGCCGCGGCGACGGAGATGCGCTGCCCCTCCGCGAAGCGATCGACGAAGAACGCGTCCGTGAGCTGCGCGCGCTCGATCCCGGTCTTCTCTTTCGCGTAGAGGAGCGAGACGCACGCGAGGGCCCCCGCGCGCGCGGGGCCGCCGAGCCCCGTCACCATGAACGCGTCGAGCGCCGCGAGCAGCTCGACGTTGACGCCCGAGAAGTACGAGATCACCTGGGGCACCGAGGTCACGAGATCCTCGACGCTGGCGCGCACGGTCGCGAGCTGGCCACAGAGCGTCTGCGCGCGATCGAGCCGGTGCCAAACGGACGCGGGCGCCTTGCGGTGGGCCTGGACCAGCGCCGCGAGCGCGGCCCGCTGGACGTCGACGCGCTCGCGCTGCTTCGTGAGCTCGGGGCCGAGCAGGCGCCCGCGCGACGCGACGAACAGCGTCGAGACGCCACGCTCGCGCTGCGTTTCGTGCAGGAGCGCGCCGAGGGCGCCCGCGAGCTCGAGAAAAGGCGAATCCGCGTCCGTGTCGTTCGCGGGGACGACGACGGGTGTCGTCGTTGGTATCAACTTGTTGGTCGGCGTCGGCGTGCGCGGCGCGGGCTCGTCGTTCGGGTCGCGACGCGACACGAAGGCGATCTGCTTGTCGACACACTCGGCCTTGAGCGCGCCGGCGCCACCCGCGCGCCGGAGGGATTCCTCGAACGTCGCGCCCTCGAACGTGCGCACTTCGTAGGAAGACCGACACAGCGCGATCGTCACGACGCACGAGCCATCATCTCTCACCGTAGCGTTCCCCGAATCGTCCGCCGCGAGGCAGAACCTGAGAATGCGTACGGCGTCTGTTTGTGACAGTGACATGGCGGCGCTCGATGGCGCTCGGGTCGATCCTGTACTCATGGTCATTTCAGGGGCGTTTCGAAGGGTTGGGAGCTTAGTAACTTCAAAAACGAAACACGTCGGAAACCTCGAGCGTGACATCTTACTAGCTCAGGGCCACCACTCGCATGACGCTCGATGAATCCGTGTCTCCGGCCGAAGCGCGCCGCAGGGAAGCTTTCCTGCAGCTCGCGCGCGGCGTGGGCGCGCTGCTTCACGAGTCGCAACGCGAGCGTGGCGTCTCCGCGCTGCACGTGAAGTCGGGCCGCCGTCTGTTCGCGGCGGACCTCGCGGCGCAGCGCGCGCGCACCGACGCGCGCGCGCGTGGCGCCAAGGAGCTCGTCGCGTCGATCGGTCTGACGCTGTTCGACGACGCGCCCGGGGCCCTCGATCGCCTCGGCGCGGCCACGCGCGACGTCGTCGCCGTGCGCGGCGAGATGGAGCGCTCGGTGGCGACGTCCGATCGGGTGCTGAGCGTGTTTTCGCTCCTGAACGCCGAGCTGCTCGCCGCGGTCGACGATGGCGCGGCTCACGTCTCGGAGGGCGAGGTGCGCTGCCTCGCGTTCGCGTCGCTCGCGCTCCTGCACGCCAAGGAGAAGACGGGCGTCGAGCGTGCGCGGCTGGGCGCCGCCTTCGTCACGGGCGGGCTCGATCTGCAAGATCGCGTCGCGCTCGCCGAGCTCGTGGCGGCGCGCACGAGCTACCTGCACATGTACGCCATGACGGCGCCGGTGCCCGTGGCGCAGATGCTTCGCCGGGTCCTCGCCGCGCCGCCCGCCGTCGAGGTTCGACGCATCGAGGATCGCGTGAGCGCCCCCGATGCGCGCGCGACGACAATCGACGCCGCGGCGTGGTTCTCGACGATCTCGCGCAAGATCGAGATGCTGGGCGACGTGGCCGACGCCACGCTGAGCTACTTCCCGCACGCGTCTTGAGGCGACGCGCTCACTGGGTCGACAGCTCGGCGCCCAACGCCGGCGGCGTCACGCCGCGCTTGAGCTTCGTGACGACGGCGACGAGCCACACGCTGCTGACGGCCACGAGGCCCAGCAGGAGCCAGAAACAGCTCTCGGGACGGGCCGACAGACGCTCGCAGTAGGCAAAGCCGATCGGCAGGAAGAAGCCGCCGAGCCCCCCGAGGCTGCCGACGAGACCGCCGACGGCGCCGACGTCGCCGGGGAAGTACGCCGAGATGTACTTGTAGACGGAGGCCTTGCCGATGCCCATCGAGATGCCGACGATCTCGACGAAGAAGAGGCACGCTCCGAGGCTGATGGGGCCGCCGTTGGACGCAGGCGCGAGGCAGAGCGGCGCGCAGGCGAGCAGCATGACGATGAAGACGCCCGTCGTCACGGGGCGCGCGCCATAGCGATCCGACAGCCAGCCGCCGACGGGGCGAAGGAGGCTCGCCGGAAAGATGAACGCCGCCGTGAGCAGCGCCGCCTGCGACAGCGGGAGGTGATAGACGGCCTGGTAGTACGTCGGCAGCCACAGCGACAGCGCGACGTACGCGCCGAACACAATCACGTAGTACAGGCCGAAGCGCCACACGCGCGCCTTGGAGAGCGGCGCCATCATCGACGCGAACGAGCGCCCGCGGCCCGGCTTGCGATCTTGCGCGGGCGTCAAGAGGAGCACCGCGACGGAGCACAGCAACAGGAGCGCCGCGTAGAGCATCGGCACGAAGCGCCACCCGCCGGGAATGTGCAGGCCGAGGTCAAGCCCCGTCGCCGGGACGATCGCAATGAGCGCCGGGCCGATGAGCTTCGTGACGGACGCGCCGACATTCCCGGCGCCGAACGTGCCGAGAGCCAGGCCCTGGCGCTCGGGCGTCGACCAGGCCGCGTTCCACGCGACGCCCACGGAGAACGAGTTGCCCGCGACGCCGAGCCACAGCGCGAGCGCCAGGAGCGCGCCGTACGAGTGGGCGTGGGCGATGAGCACGCACGGGATCGCCGTCGTCACGAGCAGCGCCGTCATGAGCACGCGCCCGCCGATCCGGTCGGTCAGCATGCCCAACGGCAGGCGCCAAATCGAGCCCGACAGGATCGCGATCGCGGCGAGCCAAGAGAACTGCACCTGCGTGAGGCCCAGCTCCTTCTTGATCGGAACACCCAGCACGCCGAACATGAGCCACACGGCGAAGAGAAGCGTGAAGGAGATCGTCGACAGCGCGAGGACACGGCGTGCCCCGGGCTCGGCCTTGAGACTCTGTGGATTGCTGGGCATGGTGTTTCCTTCGTGCTCTCTTTTTCGGTTCATCCCACGGCGACGAGGGGGGGGCGCACGACGAGGCGGGTGACGAGGCGCCCGATGTCGTTCTTGCAAGAGCCGCAGCCGGTGCCGGCGCGCGTGGCGACGCCGACGGCCTCGACGGAGTCGCAGCCGCCCGCGATGCACGCGGCGATCGCGCCCTCGGTGACCTTGTTGCAGGTGCAGACGACGCGCTCGCCCGGCGCGACGGCGGTCGCGACCATGGTCGGGCACAGCGCCTCGAGCGGGTCGGCGGGCAGGGCGTCGCCGCGATCGAACAGCTGAACGAGCGACGCCGCCGCGCCCGTGTTGCCGACGAGCATCGCGCCCACGAGCTTGCCCTCGCGCATGATGAGCTTGCGGTAGGTGCTGCGGCGCTGCTCGACGACCTCGAGCACGTCGTCGGTCTCGAGCTCGGGATCCATCGAGCCCATGGTCGCGACGTCGACGCCGGCGACCTTGAGCCGAACGTAGAGCTTCGAGCCTTCGTAGCGCGGGCGAGAGGCGCCGCTGCCCGTCAGGATGTCGGCGAGCACGACGGCCTGCTCCCAGGCCGGCGCGACGATGCCGTAGATCTGGCCGCGGTGCTCGCTGCACTCACCGAGCGCGTAGACGCCGGGGATCTCCGTCGCGAGCGCGTCGTTGACGATGATGCCCTTGTTGATGGGCAAGCCCGAGGCGCGCGCGACGTCGACGCGCGGCCGCACGCCGCACGCGAGGACGAGCATGTCGGCCGGCAGCGTGCGATCGTCGTCGAGCGTGACGCTCTCGATGGGGCCTTCGCCCGGCTCGCCGACGTCGTTGCTGGGTGCGAGTGGCTCACCTGCGCCGTCGTCGGCCTTGCGCCCGTGAACGGCCTCGATCGTGCGACCCACGCGCACGAAGATCCCGAAGCGCTCCATCTGGCGGGCGAGCATCTCGCCCGCCATGGGGTCGAGCTGCGCGTTCATGAGCGTCTCGCGCGCGTGGACGACAGTCACGTGGAGCCCGGCGTCGCCGAGCACCTTGGCGGCCTCGAGGCCGAGGAGCCCGCCCCCGAGGACGATCGCGCTCGCGGCGCCCCGCGCGTGATCGCGCATGGCGAGGCAATCGTTCATCGTGCGGTAGACGAAGACGCCGCCGCGCAGCTCGCCGCCCGCGACGGTGACGCCGGAGATGCCCGGCACGAGCGGCTGGCTGCCCGTCGCGAAGACGGCCGTGTCGTAGCGGTCGACGAAGTGTTCGCCGCCGCCGTCGGCCTCGACCAACTTGCGGGTCGTGTCGAGCCGCTTGACGGTGACGCCGCTGCGCAGACGGATGCCGCTTTCCTCGAACCAGGCGGCGTCCTTCATGACGATGTCGTCGGGCGCGTCGCCGCCCAAGACCTTCGACAGCAGGATGCGGTTGTAGGTGCCTCCGGCCTCCTCGCCATAGACGGTGATGTCGTAGCGGGCCGTCGCGCCCCGCGCGAGCAGCTCGTCGAGCAGCCGGCTCGTCGCCATGCCGTTGCCGATGATGGCGAGGCGCTTCTTCGTCGGGTTCGCCATCAGGCCGCCGCCTCCGCGGGCAGGGCGCGCGCGCGCACGGCGCACACCTTGAATTCGGGCATGCGGCTCGTCGGATCGAGCGCGGGGCTCGTGAGGATGTTGGCGGCCTGCTTGCCGCCCCAGTGAAACGGCGCGAACAGCGTGTCGGGGCGAATGTCGGGCGACAGCTCGATCTGGAACGCGACGCTGCCGCGGCGGCTCTCGATGAGCATGCGGCCCCCCTCGGCGGCGCCCAGCGACGTCGCGAGCCGCGGGTGAACCTGCACGCGCGGCTCGGG
>JBBQJG010000147.1:0-13954 GCA_038325725.1 Polyangia bacterium
CAGCCGGGCTACGAGCAGACGTCCCAGTCGGCCCGTGCCGCCGGCCACGAGGATGGGACGTTCGGGGGCACTCATGTCGCCGCCTTCGAGCCGACGGCCCGACGCACGGCCTCGTCGACGTTGCCTGGCCCCGCGTCGAGCGGCTCGAGATAAAAGCGCGCCCAGGCGGCGCGGCCTTCGGCGACGCCGAAGATGATCACGCCGCGCATGACGTGAGGGACGCCGTCTCGGCGCGTGCCGCGCAGCTCCCACTCGGACCACACGGTGTCGCCCCGCGCCGCCGATCGAGACACCTCGGCCGTGAGGTCCGGGATCGAAGCGAAGATCTGCGTCCAGTTGCGGCGCACCTGTTCGCGTCCCGTGAAGCCGCGCGCCGGGTGGGCGGGCGTCTCGTTGACGTAGTCGGGCTGGAAGCAGTCGACCACCGCGTCGACGTCGTGCGCGTTGGTGGCGGTGCACAGCCTTCGAACGAGCGCGTCGCCGTGGTCAACGTCCATGTCTTTTCTCCGCCGTAATTAGATACAGTGATATGTATCCAATACGAGAAGATGGCGCCGAAGCGAAAACGGGTCAAGAGCAAACGACCCAGCAAACGACCCTACGACGCGAGCGCGCGGCGCGCGCAGGCCCTGCAGACCAACGCCGGCGTGCTCGAGGCGGCGCGGCGTCTGTTCTTCGAGAGCGGCTACGCCGCGACGACGATCGCCTCCATCGCGGCCGCGGCCGCCGTCTCCGTCGAGACGATCTACAAAGCGTTTGGTGGCAAGCCCGGTCTCGTGCGCGCCTTGGCGGGGCGGGCGCTCGAAGGGGAGGGGTCCGTTCCCGCCGAGCGGCGCTCCGATGCCCTGCGGAAGGCGGCGACCGATCCGCGGGACATCCTCGCGGGCTGGGGCAGGCTGTCGGCGGAGGTCGCGCCGCGCATCTCGCCCCTGCTGCTCCTCATCAGGACCGCGGCGGCGAGCGACCCCGCCATGGGAGCGCTGCGCGTCGAGCTCGACGAGAAACGACTCGCGCGCATGTCACACAACGCGAGAGGCCTCCACCGGGCGGGCCATCTGAGGCCAGGGGTCAGCGCGCGGGTCGCCAGCGAGGTGATGTGGACGTACAGCTCTCCAGAGCTTTACGAGCTGCTCGTCGTTCAGCGCGGGTGGAGCGTCCACGCCTACGGTCGTTTCATCGCGGGGGCCCTCATCGCCGCCCTCCTGCCGTGACTCATCGAGGTCGAGCTCAGCGCCGCCAACCTAAGTTCGAGGTTGGGGCGATCAAGGGCCTAGCGTAGACATTCAACAAAGGGCGCGATCGGGTGACGGCGCGCGAGGCTCGGGTAACCGCATCGCAACGCCCGGCGACCAGGGAGCGCCGAGTTCTTGTGCTCTGACGTCGGCACGATTGTCGCTAGGCGCTAGGAGAGCAGGCCAACAGCCTGCCCTCCTCCACGAAAGGAAAATCACCATGCACATTCTCTGGTCGCTCATTGTCGGTCTCATCGTCGGCGCCATCGCCAAAGCCCTCATGCCCGGAAAAGATCCCGGCGGCATCATCATCACCGCGCTGCTCGGCATCGCCGGGTCGCTGCTCGCGGGATTCATCGGACGCGCCTTGGGCCTCTACCACGCCGAAGACGTCGCGCCTGGAGTCATCGCCTCCATCATCGGCGCCATGTTGCTGCTCGGGCTGTACCGCGTCGCCTTTCGGCGTCGCGTGGTCTAAGCCCGCGCTCAAATCCGATCGGCGGTTGCCTGTAACCGTCGTATCGGTCGTCGCGTTGTCCTGAGCGATGAAGCACTCCGCCCACACAATCATCGTCGGGGGAGGTCTCGCGGGCGGGCTCGTCGCGCTCGCGAAAGTGGAAGCGGGACGGGGCGCTGGCCTCGTCCTCGTCGAGGAGGGGGCCACCCTCGGAGGCAATCACACGTGGTCGTTCCACCGGACCGACCTCGACGCGGACGGGTGGCGTTTGCTCGCGCCGCTCGTAAGTCACCGGTGGGCGCGCACCGAGGTCCGGTTTCCCGGGCGCCGGCGCGTGATCGAAAATGACTACGCGACGGTGACGTCGGAAGCCTTCGCAAGACGACTCGCCTCGCGGCTCGCGGGGGCGGGCGTGCGCGTGATGTTGGGGGCTCGCGCCATCGCCGTTCACACGGACCGCGTCGCGCTCGCCGACGGGACGGAGATCGCCGGCGACGTCGTGTTCGATGCGCGGGGGCCCGAGCGCGCGTCCACCTCCACATCCACATCCACGGGCTTTCAGAAGTTCGTCGGCCTCGAGTTGGATCTCGCTGAAGACGGTCCGTGGGACGCGCCCGTCATCATCGATGCGGAGGAAGACGTCGAGCAGCTCGACGGGTTTCGTTTCATTTATGCGCTGCCGTTTTCGCGTCGCTGCGTGCTGCTCGAGGACACCGTATACAGCGACAATCCGACGTTGGACGAGGCCGCCTTCGAGGCGCGCCTTCTGGACTACGCGCGGACGCGCGGCGCGCGCGTGCGGCGGATCCTTCGGCGCGAGACGGGCGTGTTGCCGCTCCCGCTGCGCGCGACCAGCCAACCCGCGCGTGCCGATGCGCCCGCGGCGCTCGGCTATCGCGGCGGGTTCTTTCACCCCGTCACTGGGTATTCGCTGCCGATGGCGACGCGGGTCGCGGTCGCGCTCGCGACGCGCGACACGCGGGCCGAGGTGGCGACGGCGCTCGCCGCGCTCCGGGCCGAGCTCGAGCAGCAGCAGCGCTTCGGGTTCCTGCTCAACCGGTTGATGTTCGAGGCGATGTCGCCCGCGTTGCGCTGGAACGCGCTCGAGCGGTTTTACCGGCTGCCGACCGAGACGATCGGGCGATTTTACGCGTCTCGCATGACGACGTGGGATCGGGCGCTCATGTTCGCGGGGCGGCCGCCGCGCGGGATCTCGTGGCGGCGGCTCTTCGGCGCGTCGGGGGTGGCGGCGTGAAGACGCATCCGCGCCCGAGCGGCGCCGCCGGTACGCGGCTGTCGGCGCTCGTCGACGAGGCGTTCGCGGGGAGGTGGCTGTACGCGGCCGCGCATGGCGCCGACTGGCCCGATCCGACAGAAGCCGGACCGTTGCCCCCCGCGCTGTGGGATCGCGCGCTCGGCGACGTCGCGCGCGACATCCTCGCGCGGCCGAGCCGCCAGTTTCGCGCGCGGCTGTGTGAGCTCACGTGGCGCCTGGGCGACGGGCAGGGGGAAGCGCCGCGCTTGTTGTCAGCGCTCGTCGAGATCATTCACGCGGGCAGCCTGATCGTCGACGACATCGAAGACGGCTCGACGGAGCGGCGGGGCGCGCCGGCGGCGCACGTCGAGCACGGGTTGCCGCGCGCGCTCAACACCGGCAACTGGATGTACTTCTGGGCGCTGCGGCTCGTCGAGGAGCTGGAGGTCGACGCGCCCGTTCGCGAGCGGCTGTACCGCGAGATCGTCTCGGCGATGCACGATTGCCACCTGGGGCAGGGGTTGGATCTTTCGATCGCCGTCGGGCGGTTGCCGCAGGCCGCTGTCTATCGCGTCGTCGCGACGAGCACGATGTTGAAGACCGGCGCGTTGATGGCGTTGGCGGCGCGGCTGGGCGCCGTCGTCGCGCGCGCGCCTGCCGCGAACGAGGCCGCGCTCGCGCGGTTCGGGCGGCGGCTCGGGCTCGGGCTACAGATGATGGACGACTTCGGGAATCTGACCGGAGGCTCCGAGGGCAACGCGGCCAAGGCGTTCGAGGATCTTCGCAACGGACGGCCCACGTGGCCGTGGGCGTTGGCGGCGCGGACGTTGGATCCCGCGGCGTTCGCCGAGCTGCAGGCGCGGGCGCGGCGCGTGACGAACGAGGTCGACGATGGTGCGCGCTCGCTGGCCGCCGAGCTGCGCATGGCGACCGGCCGCGCGGGGCGCCGTCAGGCGGCCGACTATTTGGAGGCGGCGCTGAATGATTTGCGCGGCGCGCTCGGGCCGCGGCCAGAGCTCGCCTTCGTCGCGGCCGAGATCAAACGTCTGGAGGAATCCTATGGGTGAGCCCCGCATCGCCGTCATCGGCAGCGGCTTTGGTGGTCTCGCGGCGGCGATCCGGCTGCAGGCCGCCGGCGCGCGCACGACGCTCTTCGAGGCGCGCGATCGCCCGGGCGGCCGCGCCTACGTCTACCAGGAGGGCGGCTTCACCTTCGACGCGGGGCCCACGGTCATCACGGCGCCGCATTGCCTCGAAGAGCTGTGGACGCTCGCGGGGGAGCGCATGGAGGACCACGTTCACCTCGAGCCGGTGCGGCCGTTCTATCGGCTGCAGTGGCCCGACGGGACGCGCTTCGACTACGGCGGCACCGTCGAGGACGTGCGCGCGCAGGTGCAGGCGCTCGCGCCCGACGACGTCGCCGGCTTCGAGCGGTTCATGGACTACAGCCGCCGCGTCTTTGAGGCCGGCTACGAAGGGCTGGTCGACGCCGCGTTCCCGCGCTTCGCCGACATGGTGCGCGTCGCGCCGAAGCTCGCGCTCCTGCGCGCCGATCGCTCGGTCTACGGCGCCGTCAGTCACTACGTGCGCGACGAGCGGCTGCGGCAGGCGCTGTCGTTCCACGCGCTGCTCATCGGCGGCAATCCCTTCGAGACGAGCGCGATCTACACATTGATCCCGTTCCTCGAGCGCAAGTGGGGCGTGTTCTTCCCGCGCGGCGGAACGGGCGCGCTCGTGCGTGGGCTCGCCGAGCTCTACGTGCGGCTCGGCGGTGAGCTGCGCCTCTCGACGCCCGTGAGCCGGGTCGAGGTGCGCGGCAGGGAGCACGTCGTGACGACGGCCGGCGGCAGCGAGCCGTTTGACGCCGTCGTTTCGAACGCCGATCTCCAGCACACCTACGGACGTCTCTACGCGGGGCTGCCGGCCGCGGACAAGCGGTGCAAGACGCTCGAGCGCATGCACTGGTCGATGTCCCTGTTCGTGATCTACTTCGGCACGCGCCGCAAGTATCCCGGCCGCGCGCACCACACGATCCTGTTCGGGCCGCGCTATCGCGAGATGCTGCGCGAGATCTTCCACGGCCCGGCGCTGCCGCCGGACTTCAGCCTCTACCTTCATCAGCCCACGGTGACGGATCCGTCGCTGGCGCCTCCGGGCGGCGAATCGTTCTACGTGCTCGCGCCCGTGCCGCACCTCGGGTCGGCCGACACCGATTGGACGCGCGAGGCCGAGCCCTACGCCGACCGCGTGCTCGCGGCGCTCGAGACGGAGCTGCCGGATCTACGCCGCGAGATCGTCGTCAAGCGTATTTTCACGCCGCTCGACTTTCGCGATCAGCTGAACGCGTTCCAGGGGTCGGCCTTTTCGGTGGCGCCGCGGTTGAGCCAGAGCGCGTACTTTCGGCCGCACAACCGCGATCCCGAGATCCCGGGCCTCTACATCGTCGGCGCCGGAACGCACCCGGGCGCGGGCGTGCCTGGCGTCATCAACTCGGGCAAGGCGACGGCACGCCTCGTGATCGCCGATTTCGCGCTCGGCGCCGAGGCGCTCGCGTCATGAGCGTGGCCGTCAGCCTCGCGCCGACGATGGAGCGACAGCGGATCGCCGGACGCATCCTGCGCCATCACGCGAAGAGCTTCTCATGGGCGGCGCTGCTCCTGCCGCGCTGGTGTCGCCAAGACGCGGCGGCGCTGTATGCCTGGTGCCGACGGTGTGACGACGCCGTCGATCTCGCCGCCAACGATCGGGAGGCGACGGCCGCCGTCGTTCGGCTTCGGCGCGAGCTCGACGACGTCTATGGTCCGACGGACCTCCGCGATCCCGTGCTCGCCGGTTTTCAGGACGTCGTCCGGCGCCATGGCCTCCCGCGCATTCCCTGCGACGAGCTGCTCGCCGGCATGAAGATGGACCTCGGGCGCGTTCGCTACGCCAAGTACGACGACCTGATCATCTACTGCTACCGCGTCGCTGGCACCGTGGGGCTCATGATGGCGCGGATCATGGGCGTGGGCGACGCGCCAGCGTTGCGGCGCGCCGTTGATCTAGGCATCGCCATGCAGCTCACGAACATCTGCCGCGACGTCGCCGAAGATGAGGCGCGCGACCGCGTCTATCTGCCGGCCGAGCTGCTCGTCGCGGGCGTTCCGTCCGCCGTCGCGGACCTCTTGCGGCGCGCCGAGGTGTTGTATCGCTCGGGCGATCGCGGTCTGTCCGCGCTGCCCGCGCGGTGCGCGGCCGCGATCCGCGCGGCGCGCCTCATCTACTCGGACATCGGCCGCGTGATCGCGGCCCGCGGGTTCGACGTGCACGCCGGTCGGGCCTTCGTTCCGCGACGGCGCAAGCTGCGCCTCGCGCTGCAAGCGGCGTTCGAAGCGCTCACGGGGCGTTTGGCGGTCGACGCGTGAACGCGCTCGCGATCTATGTCGGCCGCATCCGACAGTTTCAGCGCGTCGACTGGATCGTCTACGCCGCCTGGGTCGGCCTCATGCTGGGCCTGTGCGTGACGACGGCCGGCTTCGTGTGGTTGGGGCTGCGCGTGGCGGCGCCGCTGCCCGCGGAGGCGACGCTCGTGCCGCTCGGCGCCGCGGTCTTCACCGTCGCGATCGCGCTCGACACGATCGGCCACCGGACGATCTACCGCGAGGCGCTCCGCGGCGGCGAGGCGCTCGTCCATCACGTCATCATCTTCCTGGGCATCGGCAGCTGCGTGTTGCTGTGCGCGGCCTACGCGGGCGGGAGCCGCTACGGCGTGCCGGCGCTCGTGCTGACGATTCTTTCTTTCATCTACAGCCTCGTCGACGAGGTCATGCACTGGCGTCGCTATCTCGCCTCGAAGTCGGACGTCGTCGAGATGTGGAGCCACGTCTTCATCCTCGTCGGTCACGGCACGATGATGACGGGCTGGTGGCTGTGGTACGCGCACGGCTACGCGGGCGTCGCCGAGACACTCGCGGGCCTCGCTCACTTGGTGGGGACGGCGTGAGCGTCGGCGCGCTCTCGATGAGCTTGTTCGTCGCGATCCTGGCCACGCCGACGAGCGCAATCATGACCAAACCGAGCGCCATCGAGCAGGCCTACCGCGCGGGGAAGGCCGCCTCGGACGACGACGACGTCGCGCGCGTGAGCTATCGCCGCGGCATCGACCTGGCGCGCGGCGTCCTCGGCGCCTCACCCGACGATCCGGACGCGCTGCTGTGGCTCGCCGCCAACCTCGCGGGCGAGGCGCTCACGCACGGACGCGTGTTCGCGCTCAAGGTGATCCCCGAGATCGAGGCGACGCTCCTCCACCTCGAGCGCGCGCACGCCGCGCACGATCATGCGGCGGCAGCGCGCGCGCTCGCCAACCTGTATTGGAAGGCGCCCGCGTTCATTTCGGTGGGCTCGTCGAAGAAGGCCGCCGAGTACTTCTCACTCGCCCTCGCGCGCGCGCCCGAGTTCCCCGGCAACCAGGCGCTGGCCGCCGCGTTCTTCGCGAGCGACCGCGATTGCGCCCGCGCGCGCCCGCTCGCGCGCGCCGTCGCGGCGCGCTCCGACCTCGCGACGTTCGGGCCCGACGCCGCCGAGTGGCTCGAGCTCGCGCGCGGCGTGCTTCGCGATTGCCGCTGACGTCCCCGTGAAGCGCATCCTCTTCATCGTCGAGGCCGTGTCGCTCGCGCAGGTGGTCCGCCTCGTCACGCTCGCGCGCGCTCTCGATCCGAAGAGGTACGAGGTGCACTTCGCCTCGGCGCGCTTCGACGAGCTCGTCTTCGCGGGGACGTCGTTCACCCGCCACGACGTGTTCTCACTGACGCCCGAGACGGTCGCGGCGCGCGTCGCCCGCGGGGCGCGGCTCTACGGACGCCGCACGCTCGCGCGCTACGTCTCGGAGGAACGCACGCTCCTGCGAACGTTGCGCCCGGCGCTCGTCGTGGGAGATCTCCGGCTGTCGCTCGCGATCTCGGCGCCGCTCGAACGCGTCCCGCACGCGTGCCTCATCAACGCCTACTGGAGCCCGCACGCCGTCAGAGACGGGTGGCCGATGCCGGACCACCCGATCGTGTCGCTGATGGGCGCGCGCCGGGCCGCGCCGCACTTTCCGAAGGCGCTCCCTTTCGTGTTTCGCCACTTCGCGCGCCCCGTGAACGCCCTGCGCCGCGCGCATGAGCTTCCAGAGCTCGGCTCGCTGCCCTCGGTCTTGTGCCACGGTGACCACACGCTGTTCCCCGACGTGCCTGAGCTGACGCCGACGCAAAACCTCCCTCCGCGACAGCACTACCTCGGCCCCGTCCTCTGGTCGCCGCCCGTGGCGTTGCCGCCGTGGTGGAAGGATCTCGAGCCGGCGCGCCCGACGGTCTACGTCACTCTCGGCTCCACGGGCCGCGTCGATCGTCTGCCGCTCGTCGTCGAGGCCGCGGCCTCGCTCGGCTGTCAGGTGCTCGTCGCGACGGCGGGGCGCGCCACACTATCGCCCGCGCCGCATGTCCACGTCGCCCCGTTCCTGCCAGGCGACCTGGCGGCGCGACGCGCGGCGGTCGTCATCTCCAACGGCGGCAGCACGACCGGCTATCAAGCGCTCTCCGAGGGACGCCCCGTGCTCGGCGTCGCGTCGAACATGGATCAGTACCTGGCGATGTCCGCGATCGAGGCGGCGGGCGCGGGCCTGTTGCTCCGCGCGGGCTCACTCGATCGCGAGCAGGTCAGAGGCGCGCTCGGTCGTCTGCTGAAAGAGCGCGCCTTCACCGATCGCGCGGCCGTGCTGCGCGACGACCTCGCGCGCCGCAACGCGAACGCCACCTTCGCGGCGTTCGTCGACAGCGTCGCTCAGCCGCCCGCGCCCGCATCCGCGCTGGCGTAGGCCTCCGGCGTGAGGCACGTCGTCGGGAGCTTGAAACCCTCGCCCACGCAGTCGTTCGGGGTGTCGCTCTGCACGATCGCGCCCACGTACTTCTTTCGCCAAGCCGATTCGAATCACAACCGACTGAAATCCGAATGGGGCCTTGCGGGCACGGCGTGACGACTTATTCGTGATCGAACAGAACGTAGACCTGCTTGAAGCTCCGCGACCGATTTGCAGGGGTCCCAGGCTGACGGTGTTCACGTTGCACTCGGACGACATACAAACAAACCCTGACGCCGCGTCCTCGCGTCCGGTGTCGCAGCCCGTGCCCACGAAGACGTCGCGGCGGGGCCCGGTCCTCATCGTCGAGGACGACGAGGACCACGCGGATCTTCTGAAGGCCACGATCGAGGACCTCGGCTACCGCGTCGACTGGGCCGCCAATGGGCGCGAGGCGCTCGCGCACATAGAGGAGACGCCGCCGTCGTTGTTGCTCGTCGATCTGTTCATGCCCGTCATGGGCGGCATCGAGTTTCTGCACGTCATCAAGCGCAGCCCGACCCTGAGCGCCATCCCGAAGGCGGTCATGACGACCGCCAACGATCAGATGATCGCCGTCAAAGAGGACGTCATCGTCCTGCACAAGCCCATCGACTTCGCCACGTTGACGGACCTCCTCGAACAGCACTGCGAGCGCGCCGAAACGGTTGCGTGAGCGCAGCCGCAGGCCTGACCTCGTCTATCGATGTGCGCGGGGCCGCGCGCGTGGCTCCTAGCGCGTGACCGTGTCGGGCAGCTCGTTGACGTTCTCTCCCGCGGGCGCCGGGAAGAGCGCCGCGAGGCGCGCGCCGATCTCGGTGACGGCGCTCTGGACCGCCTCGGTCAAGACGCGCGCGCGGAGCGCGTCGGCGACGCGAACGGCGAGCTCGTCCCAGAAGGCACCCGTGACGCGCGCGTGGACCCCGACGTCTCCGACGATGGCAAACCGACGGCGGCGCGGCGAGATGTAAAGGAGCACGGCGTTTCGTTCGCGCGTGCGCTCCATGCCCAGCGCGGCGAAGGCGTCCTGGGCGGCGCGACGCACGTCGCCCCACCAGAAGAAGCGCGGGATCGCGACGCGGATCTCCGCCGAGGTGCCCCGCTCGGCCTCGCGCACGGCGCGCTCGATGGCGCCCACGTCGATGCCCTGCACCCGCGCGCTCACCATGACCCCGAGGCGCCGCCGCCGCCCGAGCTGCCGCCGCCGCCGGAGAACCCGCCGCCGCCCGAGAATCCACCGCCGCCCCCGCCCGAGAAACCGCCGCCGCGGCCCGAGCCGATGTTCGTCATCATGAGCGCCGCGAGCATCGGGTGTCTCGCGGCGAATCGCAGGAAGAACAGCAGCGCGATGATGCCCCCGGCGATCCCCCACCACGGCAGCTTCGCTGGCGGCGCGGCCTGCTCGTCGCCGGCGGCCGTCACGGGTGACGACCCGGCCGGCGCGTCGTGCTCACCTCCGATCGTCGCGAGGATCGCGCTCACGCCTGCCTCGGCGGCGCCGTCGCGGTCGCCCGCGCGAATGCGGGGGACGATGCGTTCGTTGATGATGTGAGAGGCGACGAGATCGGTCACGCGATCCTCGAGGCCGTAGCCGACTTCGATGCGCAGGTGGCGATCGTCGCCAAAGATGAAAAGAACGAGGCCGTCGTCGATGCCGTGGCGACCGACCTTCCAATGCGCGAAGGCGCGCGCGGCCCAATCTTCGATGGGCACGCCGCCCGTCGTGTGGTCGACGTAGACGAGCACTTGGTGGCCCGTGTCCTTCGCGTACCGGCCGAGGCGATCGTCGAGCGCGTGGGCCTTCGCGGGCGACAGGAAGCTCGCCGCGTCGGTGACCCAGCGCGCGGGCGCCTCGGGGATCGGCGTCTCGGCCGCCGCGTCCCCCGCGACGACGGCGAGCGTCAGCGCGAGGGCGAAGGCCACGCGCGCGGAGCGCCCCGTGGCAGCCACGTCAGAACTTCACGGTGGGCGGGGCCTCGGAGCCCGCCGTCGAATGGAAGTACACCTTCTCCGCGAAGCGATGTCCGAAGAGGCCCGCGACGATGACCGTGGGGAATCGGTCGCGCGCCGTGTTGAATTCCTGCGCCGCTTGGTTGAAGCGCATGCGCTCGACGGAGATGCGATTCTCCGTCCCCTCGAGCTGGACCTGCAGGTCGCGGAACCCGGCCGTGGCCTTGAGGTCGGGGTACTTCTCCGACACGACGAGCAGGCGCGAGAGCGCCGAGGAGAGACCGTCTTGCGCCTGCTGAAAGCGCGCGAACGCCGCCGGGTCGTTGACGATCTTCTCGGTCGCCTGAGGGGAGATCTGCCCCACGCGCGCGCGCGCCTCGGTCACGGCCGTCAGCGTGTCCTGCTCGAACTTCGCGGCGCCCTTGACCGTCGCCACGAGGTTCGGGATGAGGTCGGTCCGCCGCTGATAGGCGTTCTCGACCTGCGCCCATTGTCCGTCGACGGCCTGGCCGAGGCCGACGAGCTTGTTGTACCCCCCGACGGAGGACACACCGCCGATGACGAGCACGACGACGAGAACGAGGCCGACGATTTTTCCCATGGGGGGCAACATAGACCCGCGGCGCCTCAATACAACTCGGCGTGTCGCGAAGGAACTTCGAAGGTGGCTGGCTCAGGCGACGACGCGCGGGATCGCGACATCGAACTGCGTGCCCTCTTCGGGGCTCGAGCGCAGCGACACCGAGCCTCCGTGGGCCTCGACCATTTGTTTGACGACGTAGAGGCCGAGCCCCAGCCCGCTCGACGCGCCTTCGACCCGGTTGCGGCTCGGACGAAACGGCTCGAAGATGTGCGGCAGATCTTGGGCGGGGATGGTCCCCGCATTCTGAACACGCAGGACGACGCGCGCGGCGTCTCGGCCGTCGACCTCGACGCGGACGAGCGTCCCTTGGTCGCGGTGCCGGCGGGCGTTTTCGATGAGGTTCGCGATCGCCTGCATGAGTCGATCGGGATCCCACGTGCCACTCGCGTCGCCGACCGTTTCGAAACGAACATCGGCTGGTCTCTCGGCCTCGTGAAGGATCCGGCTCACGAGGCCCGCGATGTTCGTCGCCACCGGCCTGAGCTCGATCTTGCTGGCCCGTGAACGCGCGAAGGCGAGCAGCTGGTCGATGAGGCGCGTGAGACGCTGAACCGTCGACCGGAGGTCGGAGGCGATGTGTTCCGTGCGCTTCGTGTCGGGCTTTTCGAACAACGCGTCGAGCCCGTGCAGCACGCCGCCGAGCGGACCCCGCAGGTCGTGTCCCAAGATCGCGATCAACGCCTCGTTGAGCCGAATCGTCTGCTGGAGAACGTCGACCTGCTGGGAGAGCTGCGCGCGCTGCCGATGGAGCTGCACGAAGACGTCGACCTTCCCGCGCAACACGCGCTGTTCGACGGGCTTGTACAGGAAGTCCACGGCGCCCGAGTCGTAGCCGTGGAACAACCGCGTTTGATCGTGCGTGCCGGAGGTCAGAAAGATGATCGGGATGTGAGAATGCCGTGGGTCCGCGCGCATGGCCTCGGCCAGCCCGAACCCATCCATGACCGGCATCTGGACGTCGAGGAGCGCCACGGCGACGTCGTGCCCGGGCAGCAACGCGAGGGCCTCCTGCGCCGAGCTCGCCTTGAGGATCTCCAGATCGGGCCGCTCTATGAACTCGACGAGAGCATCGAGGATCTCCGCGCTGTCATCGACCGTGAGGACGTTGGTCTTTGTCACGCGGAGACAACATGGGGTCGGTCCTCGCCGAGTCAATGCTCAGCGGCGGTCACTGACGCAGCACACGGCCGAACGCCACTGCAGCCGGTCGAGTCCGACGAGCCCGGTCTACTCGGCGATGCGGTAGAGGATCGTCAGCTCGATCCTGGAGTTTTTCTCGCGGGCCGCGACGGTCGAGGGGCCCGCGCTTGCAGGTCCCTTTCCATCGACAGTCATCCGCTTTGGGTCGACGCCCCGCGCCGTGAGGGCCCAGAACATGGCGTTGGCGCGCGCCAACGCCAACGCGGGAAGGTCCGACGGCTTCGCCGTATCATCACTGAACCCCGTGATCGAGAAGAGATAGGTCGGAAACTTGCCGAGGAGGTCGCCCAGCCGGTCGAGCGTCGGCGCGGCCCGAGGAAGCGGCACGGCCTTCCCGTCGGCGAACAGCCCGTTCAGCACGAGCACCAACCGCTGAACGTCTCCGTCTCGCTCGAGCCGGGTCTTGATCTCGGCGATCGACGTCGCGTCGGCTTCGAGCGCGCGATCGCGGACGCGTCCGCTCAGGTTTGCCGCCGCCGCCTCATAGTGAGGTCGCGCGACCGCGATGCTCGCTTCCGCCTCGGTGCTGGCGAGCGACGTCTTTGCGAGCGCTTCGTCCCAGCGCTCGGCCTCGAAGTCCTTGCGGGCCTGGAGCAGCATCCCGGCCGCGGCGAGGTACTTGGCCTTCGCGTACGTGGACGCATCGACCGTCTCGGCCGTTCTGATGGCGACCTCCGCGCGTCGCAAGCCGTCCAGCGCGTCCGCGCGCCGCGTTTGGGACGTCAACTGCTGGGTGAGGGTCTGTCGCTCGCGAGCCGCCTGTTTGGTCACCGAGTCAATCTGAGCCTTGAGGACCCTCCGCTCCTCCTCCGCGGTCACCTTCATGGCCGCAAAGCGCTCGAGCAGACTGACCTCCTCCTCGGTCGCCTCCAGCTCGCCGCTGATTCGTTCGTAGTCGTTCGACGCCACGGCCAGCTGTTCGTCGAGGGCCGCGATCCGCGCTGTTTCGTGCTCGGCTTGAATGATGGCGATGGCCGTCTTCATCTTGATCTGCCCGAGCAGGGCGTCCCGTCGAGTCTTGTACGCGTCGCCGCGTTGCCAATCTGCTTCGGCGTGAACCATCAGATCGTCGCCCGCCGCCAACAGGTCGAAGGCCCTACGATCGGAGTCCGAAAGGGCGGGGCTGGCGCGCAGCGTCCCGAGCGCCACGAGCTCCTTGGGGCGCGCAGCGGCCGCGCAGCCCGCGACGAGCGCGAGGCCCAGCGCGGCGCGCGCGGCAGCCGCGCCGTTCCTGTCAGTCCGAGTCGTCCTCTCCGGCCGACGGGGGGATCGAGCTTCCGGCCCACGTGCCGACGGAAGCGGCGGCATGCTAGAGGTCCGAGACCTCGAGTTGCTCGGACGCGCCGGCGTTCTCGGTGAGTTC
>JBBQJG010000148.1:0-13942 GCA_038325725.1 Polyangia bacterium
CCGTCCACAGCCGAAACGCCGTCGCGAAGTCGAGCCATGCGAACGGCGCGAGCAAGAGGGCGGCGTGCGGCGGGTTGAGGAAGGCCATGAGGCCACCGGGAAACTGATACGGCGCGATGACCTTCGCCTGTGTCGCAGACTGGGCAGCCGGGTCGTAGAGGCGCGCGCCCGCACCCTCGGCGACGAGCGCACCGGACGTGTAATAGGCGGTGAAGTCGGTGCTCAGGAGGCGCTCGCGGGAGCCGAGATCGCGGGCCAGCAGGCCGAGGTATCCGACGGCGAGCGCCGCATGGAGGGCGACGACGAGGCCGAGGCGGGCCGTGGCGCGCGGCGCGTCGGTCACGGCCCGTCCGGCGCGGCAAGTACGGTCCACCTGTCGTCGGAGAAGCGGGTGAGCCAGCCCGCACTCTGCAGGCGCCGTAGCGTCGGAGAGCTCGCCGGCAGGAACGCGCAACGCACGCCATGGCGCGCGAACATCGCGGCGAAGTCGCCTGCGGCTTCGATCGCAAGCGCGTCACGTACGAAGCCGCGCGGGTAAGGATCCTGGCGGCTGTCGAGGAAGACGGGCCGCTCGGGCGTGAGCCAAATGAGGAAGCCACCCTCGCCGTAGCGGTTGTAGAGCGGTCCGGGGCACGCGCGCACGGCGGCGAGCGCGCCCGCACTCACGGGCTGCCAGCCGAGGCGCGGTAGCGACGTCGCCCACGCCGTGCCGACGGTCGCGACGCCGATGACGACGAAGGCGCTCAGGAACGCCAGGTTGAAGCGCGGGCGATCGACGTCGGCCGCCGCGGGGCGCGCCTTGCGCGCGAACGTGAAGGACGCGCCGAGCAGGCGGCTCGCCGCGGGGATCACGACGAGAAGGAACGGCGCGATGTTGCGCCCCGCGCGGGCGGCGAGCGGGAGGATCGCGAGCGCCGCCGCCGCGAGGGCCAGCGTTGGCCAGTCGGCGCGCGCGCGTCGACGGTTGTTGTTGATGACAAGCGCGAGGAACGTCAGCGCGATCAGCCAAAAGCCGATCTCGAGCGGCTTGGTGGGATAGGCCGGCTGCCACTCGTCGATGCCGATCTCGCGCGAGCGGCCGGTCGACTCGAAGATGAACGACCACAGCTTGAACCCGAGCGGCGTCAGCGCCGTAGCGAGCGCGCACACGGGGAGCGCCGTCACGAGCTTGAGCGCGCGCGCGCGCGCGCCGGGATCATCCGCGTCGGGCCGCCTCGCCTTCCAAACGGCGGCGACCGCGACGGCGCCGAGCACGACGCCCCCGAGCGCGACGGCGCCGTGTACGTTCGCCCACAGCGCGAACAGCGGCGGCAACCACAGATAGCGCTCGCGTACGATCAGCGTCAGCAGGAGCGCGAGCAGCGCGAGACTCGCGATTTGCGGGCGCAGGGCCCACACCGACGCCGACAACGGCATCGCCAGCGCCATGAGCACGAAGCGAGTCCCGGCCGTCCCCACCATGAGGCGATGGACGAGCGCGAAGGCGAGCGTCACGAGCGCGGCACCCGCGAGCGTCAACAGCGGAAAGCCGCCTGCGTGGAAGACAGCGAATGAGACCGCCTGCCAGAGCCACTCGTGGTTCGGCCAAAAGGCGCCCGCGGCCGTGTGGGAGTACGAATCGACGAGCGGGACGGCGTGCGTCCGCCAGAAGTCCTGGCCCGCGCGCAGGTGCCAGTACGTGTCCGACTGGGCGGGCATGAGGCACGCCGTCAGGACAATCGCCCCAAAGAGGAGACCGTTCATCAGGCGCCGAAAGGGCAGTCCGCTCACGGTTCGACGAGACCCGGGCGGCATCATAGCGACAAATGACGACAATGGTCCTCGTCGAGACAGCGCGTGAGCGATCTGGAGGTGGCCAAAGGTGGGCCTGGTCGCGCGCCGCCGCCCCTATTCGCCTCGGACGCACGGCCCTATAATCGAGGCACCTTCGTGAGCACCGGAATCGCGAGCGCTGCCGTGGTCGGTCCTTCGGACGTGCCGGCCGCGTCGGCTTCGGCGCCGCCCCTGCTCGGCGCGACGTTGGACGCGCTTTTCCTGGGGCCCGGCGCGACGCTGCTCGTGTCGACGGTGTTCGTCGCGCTGTGGGCGAGCGGGCGCACGAGCGCCGCCGCCGCGCTCGCGACCTGGTTGTCGCTGCTCGTCCTCGGCCCGCACTACGCGGCCACCTACCGGCGCGCCTACGGCTCGCTCGACGTGTTGCGCGCGCATCCCGTCGTGACGCTGCTCGTGCCCGTGCTGGTCGTCGCGGGCGCCGCCGCCGCCGTCGCGTGGCCGCGCTTCGCGCCGTTCTACTTCCTCGCCTACGTGGGATGGTCCGGCTACCACTACTCGGGGCAGTCGCTCGGCATCGCGATGTTGTTCCCGCTGCGGCAGAAGGCGCGCCTCGACGCGCGCGAAAAGCGCCTGCTCGCGCTGCCGCTGTACGGCTCGTGGATCCTGTCGCTGCTGGGGCTCATGCGCGTCGGCACCGATGCACGCAACTCGGCGTATTCGATCGTCACGAAGACGTTCGCGCCTTGGGACCTCCCGACATGGATGCTCGTTGCGCTCGTGCTGCCGCTGCTCGCGACCTTCGCGGGCGTCGCGATGATCGCGCGCGAGCGCCGCCAGCGCGGCGTGCCGCTGCCGGCGCTCACGATCGCCGTCGTCGCGACGCAGGTGATCTGGTTCGTGGGTGGCCTGTTTCACCCGTTCTTCAACATCGTGCTCGTGCCCGTGTTTCATTCGCTGCAGTACCTCGCTCTCACGAGCTGGCACTTCACGCGCGGCGAGCGCCGCGTGTTGCCGTTCGGGCTCTACGTCGTGACCGTTATCGTCCTCGGGGTCGTCATCAACCCGGGGCTGCTCGCGATGTTCGTGCCGACGGGCGCGTCGCCGCGCGCGCTCACGACGGCCGCGGCCGTCATCAGCGCCATCAACCTGCACCACTTCCTCATGGACGGCCGCATCTGGCGCATGCGCGAGCGGCGCGTCGCTCAAGCCTTCGTGGCCTAGCTTCGTGGCCTAGCGTCGTGTCCTAACGTCGTGGCTGAACTTCGCCGCATGAGCAAGCGCGTGGGACTCTCCTTCGGGGGAATGACCGTCGGTCTTCTGTTCGTCGTCGTGGCGATGCGCGCCCTGCTGATGAGCGCCGAGCCCGACACGTATTGGGCGCTGCGGGCTGGGCGCGACCTGTGGACGACGGGCCACGTCCCACGCGTCGACACGTATTCGTTCACGGCCGCGGGGCTGCCCTGGCCCGATCACGAGTGGCTGTGGCAGGCGCTGTTGTATCCGCTCTACAGCGCCGGTGGTCTGCCGCTTGTGACAGCGGGTGCGGCGTTGCTCGTCATCGGCGCCGTCGCGCTCGCGTATCGGCTCACGGTGGGCGCCGTATCGACGCGCTTCCTCCTCATGCTGCTCGCGATCCCGCTCGCGTCGCTCGTGTGGGCGCTGCGGCCGCAGATCGTGACGCTGCTGTGCCTCGCTGCGCTCGCGTCACTGCTCGCGCGCGAGCGCTTCACGCTCTTGCCCGTCCTGTTCGTCGCGTGGGCCAACGCCCACGGCGGCGTCGTGCTGGGCGGCGTCGTGCTCGTCGCGGCGTTCGCGACGGCGCTGCTGCGCGCGCAGGTCACGCGGGCGCCGGACGACCGCCGGCGCGCCGTACGCCTCGGCTTGTTCGTGCCCTTGTGCGCGCTCGCGACGACGTTGACGCCGCTGGGCTTCGGCGTGTTCCGCTTCGTCATCGAATCCGAGGCGCGCCTGCGGACGGCGCACATCAACGAATGGCGCGCGACGTTGCCGACGTCGGTGCTGTCGATCGAGAGCGTGTTTTGGCTCGTCGCGCTCGCGTTCGTCGGGCTCGTCGCGCGCAGGTGGCGGACGCTGCGGGCGGGCACGTGGAGCGACTGGGTCGTCTTCGCGAGCGCGCTCGTGTTGTTGCCGCTCGCCTTCCGCTCGCTGCGCCACATCGGACCGTTCCTCCTCCTCGCGCCCGCCGCGGCGAGCCGCCTGTTGGGCGTCGACTTTCGTCTGCGCCGTGGCTCGACGCCGGCGTCGCCCGATCGCCCGGGCCTCAACGCCGCGCTCTTCGGCGTCATCGCCGCGGGGGCGGCGGCGACGATCGCGGTCTGTTGGCGGCTGCCGCTCGAGGACCTCCATTGGCGACCGCTCTCCGACGGCGTCCTGACCGCCGTGCGCGCCTGCCCCGGGCCTCTTTACAACCACTACAACGAGGGCGGATATCTCATCTGGTTCGTGCCCGAGACCAAGGTCTTCATCGACAACCGTCAGGATCCGTTTCCGCAGCCGTTCCTCATCGAGCACCTGCGCGTCGAGTCGGGACGCCTGCCGCCCGGGCCGCTGTTCGCACGCTGGGGCGTTCGCTGCTCGTTCCTCGGCGTCGAGTCACCGACCGTCGCCGCCCTCGAAAAAGCCGGCTGGCGGACGACCTACCGCGACGACAAGTGGATCGTGCAGGTCGCGCCGTAGCGCTCGCGCTCGTCACGGCGTCGTCGCGCGAAACAGATGCCAGGCACCGGCGGACGCGACGAGTGAGATGCCGGCGGCGCTGTGGAAGAGCCGCGCGGCGAGGGCCGCGTCGGTCGCATCGTCGCGCACGACGAAGGTGTCGTAGTGGGCCGCGGCCTCGCGCGCGAGGTAGAAGGCGCTCAGGTGTTGCTCGTACAGACGCCCCTTGCCGGCCTGTGTCCAGGTGGGAATTGCAGGAACTCGAGGTCTTCGCTGCGCAGAAAACGGCGTTCGCATCTCGAGCTCGAAGTACGGGGCGAAGCCGAAGCGCGGATCGGACAAGTTCTTCCAGATCGAGATCTGGGCCGCGTGCTGGGGCAGATCGACCATGGGGAGGTGCTTGACGATCCACAGCGGGACGAGCGCGAGGACCGCGCAGGCCGTGAAGGAGGTCCGGTACGCGCCGCGCGGCCCGTCGTCGGTCGCGACCTTGTCGCGCCGGTGGGGAACCCTCGATCGTCTGCCATCATCCCGCCGGGCGTCGCGCGGCCGAGCTCCACACGGCGCCTCGCCAGGGCTCGTAGACGAACGCGAGGGCGAGCACGCTGAACGTCAGCAGGCACTGCACGGCCGAGAGGAAGGGCTCGCTCGCGGGATCGAGGATGGCAGACCCGACGACGCCGAGGGTGAGGGCCGCGACCTTCAACGTCATGACGCCCGTCGCCTGGCGCCAGGTCGAGCCGACATCGGGGCTCGCCTCGGCGAGCAGGCGGCGCGCGAGGATGAGCGGCAGGGCGTACCGGCCGACGATGCCCGGCAGCAACAGGCCGACGTGGTGCTCGACGAACAGCGCGGGGAAGAAGTTGTAGAAGACCGTCCACTCGAGGCGCCCGAGGGTGAGCGCGAGCGTGCTCCACGCGGCGATCACAAGCGCCATCGCCTCGAGCCAGATCGTGAACGAGCGGCGATCCTCGCGCCGGCCGAGCGCGCGATCGGCGTTCGCCATGAGGACGACGGCGGCGAGCAACAATTCCATCTGCAAGAATGTCCGCTCGCCGAGAACGACGGATCCGCGGTATGCCAGCAACAACCCCGCGTTGGCGACCATCGCCGAGACTTTCGCGCCGCTCGACTCGGGGCCGCGGAGTCGGCTCCCGATCCGCAGGGCGAACGATGCCGCTAGGAGCGCGGCGGCGGCGATGAGCTTTGAGGCTTGTGCGTGCAGGACGTCGCCGAACGATACGAGAAGGAAGAGCCCCACGAGGCCCACGGCGACGACGTTCGCGACCGTGTCCCGACGCGGCCGCGCGAAGATTACGAGCCGCGCGCCCGTGCTGATGATGATCCAGTAGACCAAACGGTTCGAGAACAGGTAGCCGCGCCAATCGCCCGAGACGACGCCGTCGGTCTCCGCGTAGAAGAACTGCGGGAGTATCGCGACGAGCCCCGCGACGGCGAGGAGCCCGAGCCATTCGGCGCGCGTCGTCGGCTCGGGGCGCTTGTAGCGGCGGCGCGTCCAATCGACGAGCAGTAGCGCGACGACGACGAGCCATGCGGGTCCCATGACGGCGGCCCACCCGTCGCGCGCAGCGCTCGCGTACAAAAGCAGCGTCGGAAGCGCGAGCACGAGCCACGACACAACGATGCGACGGACGAAGCCGCTCGCGACGAGCCACACGGCGACGATGAGGACGAGCCCCCAGGTCAGCAGAATCTCGGTCGAGGTCGGTGGCGCCTCGAGCAGCCGCCGGTGGGCGAGAAAGGCGCCGAGGGCCGCGAGCAACGTCGCGCCGGCCACGGCCGCGACCGCCGCACGACGCGCGTTCCTTCGCGTCGGCGCGAACGCCCACGCGCCGAATGCGACGACGCCCGCGATGAGCAGCGCGAGCGGCCCGAGCCACACGAGGCGCGGTTCGACGAGCACCGACGTCGCCAGCTCCGGTTGGGGAACACGATACTGAATGGGCGGCGACGGTCCCACGAGCACCTGCGGCGCGGCAACGCCGCGGTAGTCGGGAGACAATGGCAACCCCAGCGCCCAGCTCATGAGGTAGCGGTGAATGGTCAGTGGCACGGGGCCGAGCTCGGCGCCCGGCTTGAACGCGCGGCCTCGGTAAAGGGCGACGGTCGGGACCTGGAGGCTGGGGAAATGTCGCCCAAGCTCGTCGTGGCCGTGGTCCCCCATGAGTACGAGCGTGTCGATCGTGGGGATGGCGGCATCCGCCTCCTTGAGGAGTTGGTCGGCGACGGCGAAGGCGTGCTCGTAGACGGAATCCTTCGTGCCGCGGGTGTGCGCGACGTGGTCGACGATCGTGTAGTGGAAGACGACGAGGTCCTCGCCGCCGGCGCGGTACAGGTCGAGCGCCTTGTGGAAGGCGCGCACCTGGCGCTCCTCTTCCTCGCCGGGCGGGATGTCGTTCTTGAGCCTCGCTGCGATGCCGGTCGCGAGCTCATAGAAGGCGCCGTCCGAGAACGTCGCGACGTGGAGGCCGTGAGACGCGGCCTGTGAGAAGAGCGACGGCGTTGTGCCGCCGTGCGCGCCGAAGTTTTTGACGAAGGCGAAGATCGAGCGCTGCGTGCGGCCCGTGAAGGCGGCGCGCACCGATGGGACCGTCGCGGCGTCGCGGGTTGCCAGCACGCGCACGAAGAGGCTGCGGGGCCGCATCGCCTGCAACGTCGGCATGAGCTCGGCGCGTTGGGCGCGCAGCGAATCGCAGAAGAACACGAAGATGCGGCCCGGGGCGGGCAGCGTTTCGCCCGGCAGCGGAGGCGGCGGCTTGGGGGCCTTCGCCTCGGCGTCGCGCTGCACGCCATCGACGGCCGAGTCGACGAGCGAGACGGCGCCCCACGCGCCCAGCGACAGGATCACCGCGATGAGGATCCGCAACAAGACGGGCGGGGCCCTCGTGAGGTCGCTCGCCTGCCCTTGGCGCTGGTCATTCACGGGCCTCCAAAGGCCGCGACGCCGTCGGCGCCGGCCTCGGCGATCGCGGCCGCGCGCTGCGCATCGGCGCGCGCGTCGGCGCCGAGGGCGCGCAGTAGGTGCGCGAAGCGCGCGCGTTGTTGGGCGCGGAGGGCCGGCGCGTCCACGAGATCGCCGGGCTCGGCGGCGCGCGGATCGATCCGATGCGCCGCGAGGTACGCTGCCATCGCGGGCGTGTCGCGCACGATCACGATGTAGTCGGAGTCGACGTATACGGGCATCCAGGCGCGCGCGAGCAGCGTCAGCACGCGCGCGCGGATCGTGTCGCGAAAGTGCTCGGCGACGATCCACTGCACGTCGTGCTCGGCGACGAGCTTGGTGACGAGCGCGTCGTCGCGATCGGACGCGATGACGTCGCGCAAGAAGTCGACGGGGTAGGTCTCGAGGCGCGAGTCGACGAACACAGGGATTCCGGGCGCATCGAGGATCACCAGATCGCCCACGCCCGGACCCATGTTCATCATGTGGCCCGGGGGCGGCGCGGCCCGCAAGAAGGCCGTCATCTGCTCGCCCCAGCCGCCGACGCTGCGGCCGAATCCGGGCTGCGTGCCCGCGAGCCCGAGCGGCGGATGCACCCAACGCCGGTAGACGATGTTGCCCGCGAGCAGGATGGTGAACACGACGCCGATCGCGCCCAAGAGCCGCTGCGTCGACGCGCCGACGCCGGGCACGAGGGCTACACCCGCGGCGCGGCAGCGCGCCCGCGTTCGCTCGAAGACGGCGACGCTGATGATGCCGAAGAACATGAGCCCGCGTACCGCCGACACGACGAGCGCGAGCGACAGCAACCACACGAGCAGGTCGAAGGGGTCCGTTCGTCTGCGCGCGCGAGAGAAGGCCCACGCCGCGGGGACGCCCGTCGCGAGAGCGAGGCTGAATTCGAGCGGCATCGTCCACACCCGCTTGAACTCGGCGACCTCACTTCGGAACACCGCGAGCGACTTCGCCGTGCGCGCGGGCCCCCAAAGAATGTCGACTCCGAGGGGCGTCGAGAACGTCAGCGCGACCGAGAGCCCGAGCCCGACGAGCACTGGCACGAGGGGCAGCGGCGCGTCGTCCCCCCAAGAGAGCCACCGCGGCAGCCAGCGCCCACGCCGTGCCATCACCTGCGCGATGAAAAGTGCCTGCACGACGAGCGAGAGCGGCCACAGTTGGTGGCTGTTGACCCAAAAAAGATGCGCGAGCGGCACGGCGATGATCGCGATTGCCGCGCGTCGCGTGCGCGCGTAGGCGTCGAGCGCGACGAGCAGCATCCCGAGCGCCAACATCGAGAACAAATCGGGCCGCAGCATCATGCGCCGCCACAGCGCGCACACGCCGAGCATCCACAGAACGTGGAGCGTCGCCCCCTGCCGCCACGTCCCGGCCCACCGCACGAAGAGCAGCACGACGAGTGTCCACCCGAGGCCCGTGAGGAGGCTGAGCGCCGGCCACCCGCCCGCGCGCAGCAGCCAGTACACCGTCGCCTGGAACGCCGGGTACTGCTGGAAGACCGGGTGGTCGGGGAACGTGTAGCTGAAGGTGTTGCGCGCGGGCCAGTGCCCCGTCTCGTGCGCGAAGCGCGCCGTCGCGATGTGCCACGGCAGGTTGATCGGCTGCACGCGAATGAGCGCGAACGCGAACGCCGCCACCAAGACGAGTGCCGCCGCGAGCCACGCCGCGCGCGTGGGAGCCGCGGCCGCGTCAGGCAGACGCGTCACCGACGGACCAATCATTGCCCCTCCGGTACGTAATAAAGAAGGATGGATTTCCCGACGCGCGCGACCGGTTGGTAGGCGTCGAGCCACGCGAACTGGCCCGGGTCGGGCGGCGCCTCCCCCACGAACTGCGCGCGGTCGCAGTAGTCGCCATTCCGATAGTAGAAGCCCACAACGCCCTTGCGGTACATCTCGCTCACGGCGATCCAGCCGGTCACGGGGTCGTGCGGGCGCAACCACCGCCCGCCCGGTAGGTGGTGACGGCAGACATCCGCGGCCCCGAAGTAGGCGATAGACACGCGATCGATGTGGCGCGCCTCGAGCTCGCGCTCCAACCGGAACAGGTCCTGGCCCCAGTCGAGATCGCTGTCGAGCAACACGTTTTCCGGGTGCGAACCGGCGAGCACGTTGAACCAGGGCAAGTAGTCCGGCGCCGCTGCGAACGGGATCGCGAGTTGCCAGGCTCCGAGACCTACCGCGAGGGTGCGGCCCAGCCGCGGGCGCGCCGCGCGCCAGAGGCTCGCGAGGCCGGGCCCGACGTAGACAGCCATCAGGGGATAGAGCTGTAGGACGTGGCGGACGCCGATGTTGATGCGCGACGGCAGGACCGACACGAGGATAGTGAGCGCGACGAGCGCGGGCGCGAGTCGCCGCCAGCGCCCGGCGGCGGTATCGCGCACGGCGGCGCGCACGCCCCAGAAGGCGAGCACCATGAACGGGATAGGCGTCTTGACGAGGAGCGCGAGAGGGAAGAACAGCGCATACCCGTCGAACGTGATGTGACCGAGAAGGTAAGACGCCGATACCCCCGGCCCGTTGGCGGCGCAGAGCGCGAGCATGCTGTCCGCCACCTGCGGCGCGGGCATGGGGACGGCAATCACCGCGGCGAGGAACCGGCGCGCGGCCGAACCGTGGGCGCAGTGGTCGACGAGGTAGCGCATTGTCGCCGGATCGCCGATCTCGTCTGGCCGCCCGAACGAGAACCGGTACGCGGCCCAGGCGCACAGGCCGGCCGCTACCGTGGCCATCGCGAGCTGGACCGCGTACGCGGGGCGTGTCGGGAGCAGGGCCGTCCGCTCCGTGTGGTGGCGGTGAAACACGACGATGAGTCCGGCCGGCAGCAGCGTCAGCGCCGAAAACTTCGTAACGAGCGCGAACCCGAATGCCAGGCCCAGCGCACAGGCGCGCGCGCGCGATGGCGCCTCGAGCCAGCGCAGCAGCATGAGCAGCGCGAGGAGATACGTCGCGGCCGCGGCGAGGTCGATCGTGGCGTTGCCCGCGTGCGCCAGCACTGGCGGTAACGTACTCACTGCCGCAGCGGCGGCGAGCCCAGCCGCGTCGCCCCAGAACCGTCGCGCCATCCACCACACGACGGCGATGAGCATCGCGAGGAACGGCAGGATGCCCCGCCGTGCGAGCACGAGGTTCCGCGCGTACCCCGGGCCGTCGTAAAGCACGTCACGCAGTCGCGTGTCCCGCGTGCCGGCAAGCGTGGGCCCGATGCCCACGGCGATACGCGCGATTGGCGGATTGGTCATGACGAACCAGACGTGCTGCTTGCGCCACATGTCGAAAGCCTCGAGCGACGACCCAGCGCGCAGCCACTCGATTCCTCCGGCGATGTGCTGCACCTCGTCCGCGGTCCCGGCAAACACGCGGTGAGTGGCTGCGACGCGTGCGACCGCCAGGCCCATGATCAGCGCGAGCGCGGCTCCGGCGGACGCGCGGCGTAGCGAGACCTTCAAAGCACCTTGCGGAGAAACTGTCCCGTGTAGCTCGCGGCGACGCGCGCGACCTCGTCGGGCGTTCCCTGCGCGATGATCTGCCCGCCGCCCGGCCCGCCCTCGGGGCCGAGGTCGATGACCCAGTCCGCCGTCTTGATGACGTCGAGGTTGTGCTCGATGACGATCACCGTGTTGCCCGCGTCGACGAGGCGATTGAGCACGCCCAGCAGCTGGGCAATGTCTGCGAAGTGCAGGCCCGTCGTCGGCTCGTCGAGGATGTAGATCGTCCGCCCCGTGGATTTTTTGGCGAGCTCCTTCGACAGCTTGATGCGCTGGGCCTCGCCGCCCGACAGCGTCGTCGCCGATTGTCCGAGCTGGATGTAGCCGAGGCCCACCTCGCGCAGCGTCTCGAGCTTCTGCCGCACCTTGGGGATGTTCTCGAGGAACTCGCAGGCCTGGGTGACCGTCATGGCGAGCACGTCGGCGATGCTGGCGTTGCGGTACTTCACCTCGAGCGTCTCGCGGTTGTAGCGCTTGCCGCCGCACGACTCGCACTCGATGTAGACGTCGGTCAGAAAGTGCATCTCGATGCGGAGGATGCCGTCGCCCTGGCACGCCTCGCAGCGCCCGCCCTTGATGTTGAACGAGTAGCGCCCCGGCTTGTACCCACGCGCCTTGGACTCGGGCAGGTTCGCGAACAGGTCTCGAATGTGCGTGAAGACGCCCGTGTACGTCGATGGGTTCGAGCGCGGCGTTCTTCCGATGGGCGCTTGATCGATGTCGATGACCTTGTCGACGTGGTGCAGGCCGTCGATGCCGTCGAACGGTGCCGGCGCCGCCTTGGCGCCGCTGAGCTTCTGCGCGAGCGCGCGCAACAGCGTGTCGATGACGAGCGTCGACTTGCCCGAGCCCGAGACGCCCGTGACGCACGTGAAGACGCCGATGGGGAACGACACCGTGAGATCGCGCAGGTTGTGCCCGTGCGCGCGCCGCAGGCTCAGGCTGCGGTTGCCCGACTGCCGTCGCTGCCGCGGCACCTCGATGCCCTTGCGTCCCGACAGATAGGCGCCCGTGATCGAGTGCGAGTTGCCCTCGATCTCCTCGGGCGTTCCCGCGGCGACGATGCGCCCGCCGTGCACGCCCGCCTTCGGTCCCATGTCGATGACGTGGTCGGCCGCGCGGATCGTTTCCTCGTCGTGCTCGACGACGATCACCGTGTTGCCGAGATCGCGCAGCCGCGTGAGCGCCAACAAGAGCCGCTCGTTGTCGCGCTGGTGCAGGCCGATCGACGGCTCGTCCAAGATGTAGAGCACGCCCACGAGCGAGCTCCCGATCTGCGTCGCCAACCTGATCCGCTGCGACTCGCCGCCCGACAGCGTCGCCGCCGTGCGATCCAGGGACAAGTAGTCCACGCCGACGTTCACGAGGAACGACATGCGATCGCCGACCTCGCGCAGGATGCGCCCCGCGACCTCCTTCTGCTTGGGCGTGAGCTGCAGCCCTTTGAGAAAATCGTGCGCCCCGCGGATCGTCAGCGCCGTCATCTCGGTGATGCTCTGGCCGCCGACCTTGACGGCGCGCGCCTCCTTGCGCAGCCGCATGCCGCCGCACTCCTCGCAGACGGTCTGCGACATGTAGCGGTGGAATTCGTCGTAGATCGCCTCGAAGTCTTCTTCGCTCGTGCGTCCCTGCTCGCGCCGCCGTCGCTCGTATTCGTCGAAGCGCCGCTGCAAATTCGCGAGCACGCCCTCGAAGTCTTTCTTGAACGACTGTTTCCGCCCGTTCTTCTCGAACGCGAACTCGACCTCTTGTCCCCCCGCGCCGTTGAGGATGAGATCGCGGTGTTTCTCGGGCAGCTTGCCCCACGGCACGTACTGATCGACCTCGAAGTGCGCGCACACGGCGTCGAGGATCTGGTGGAAGAAGGGGCTGTTGCGCCGCTCCCACGGCTCGATCGCACCCTCTTTCAATGAAAGCTCGTCGTCCGGCACGATGAGGTCGCGATCGAAGAACATCTTCGCGCCGATGCCGTCGCACGAGGGGCACGCGCCCGCCGGATTGTTGAACGAGAACAACCGCGGCGCGATCTCGGGATACGAAATCCCGCACGTCGTGCAGGCGAATTTCTCAGAATAGAGCTGGTCGTCTCCCTCGAGCGGCGACACCTTGACGATGCCGCCCGTGAGCTTCGCCGCGAGCTCGACCGAATCGGTCAGCCGCTGACGGATGCCATCTTTCTTCACGAGGCGGTCTACGAAGACCTCGATCGTGTGCTTCTTCGTCTTCTCGAGCTTGGGCGGCTCGGCCAGCTCGCACAGCTCGCCGTCGATGTTGGCGCGCACGAAGCCGTCCTGGCGCAGCTTCGCGAGCTCGGTCGCGAACTCGCCCTTGCGATCGCGCACGACGGGCGCGAGCACCGAGAACCGCTCGCCCTCGGGCAGCTCGAGGATCTGGTCGACCATCTGCTGGATCGTCTGCGACGAGATCGGCTCGCCGCACTGCCAGCAGTGCACCTGCCCGACGCGGGCCCACAGCAGGCGCAGGTAGTCGTAAATCTCGGTGACGGTCCCGACGGTCGAACGTGGATTTCTTGACCCAGTTTTCTGTTCGATCGAGATCGCCGGCGACAGGCCCTCGATCGAATCGAGGTCGGGCTTGTGCATCTGATCGAGAAATTGTCGTGCGTACGCTGACAGCGACTCGACGTAGCGGCGCTGCCCTTCGGCGTAGATCGTGTCGAACGCGAGCGACGACTTTCCGGAACCCGACAACCCAGTGATGACGACGAGCTTGTCGCGCGGGATCTCGACGTCGATGTTCTTGAGGTTGTGCTCGCGCGCGCCCTTGACGATGATCTTGTTCATGCTGAGCCGGAAGGCGCGTCGTCCCCGCGGTCCCTCCTACCAGGAGGCATGACGGCGGTCGGACGGATTTTCCACCGAAGACACAGTACCACAGGCAACGTCGATTTTTTGAGGTGCTACGACGACGAACGGGCTTACGCGCCCACGTCTCCATCGCCCGAGGGCTCGCCGCGCGAAGGGGCAGGGCAAAGCCGACGGGGGTCCTCTCAAGGGGACGCCGCACCA
>JBBQJG010000149.1:0-13885 GCA_038325725.1 Polyangia bacterium
AACGACAAGGACGGCATCGCCGACGCCAAGGACAAGTGCCCCGACAAGGCGGAGACCGTCAACGGCATCGACGACGAAGACGGCTGCCCCGAGGTCGACAGCGACGGCGATGGCATCCTCGGCTCGCGCGACAAGTGCCCCGACGAGCCCGAGACGAAGAACGGCTACAAGGACGAAGACGGCTGCCCGGACGAGCTCCCGCCGGCCATCAAGAGGTTCACGGGCGTCATCGAGGGCATCAACTTCAAGACCGGACGCGCGACCCTGCTGCCGGGCTCGTACGCGCTGCTCGACAGGGCCGTCGACGTGCTCAAGGAGTACTCGGAGGTACGCCTCGAGATCTCGGGTCACACCGATTCGAGGGGCAAGTCCGACAAGAACCGCGACCTGTCGCAGGCGCGCGCCGACGCCGTGAAGACCTACTTCATCGGGCGCGGCATCGAGGGGAACCGCATGACGACGATCGGCTACGGATCGGATAGGCCCGTCGCCAGCAACAAGACGGACGCGGGGCGCTCGCGCAACCGACGCACCGAGTTCCGGCTGCTCCAGGCCGACGAGACCCCCACAAAGCCGCTCGAGAAGTAGGAGGTCACTCCTGTGGCCGCGAGCTGAACGGCACGCGGCACATCACGCAGTTCAGAGTCGCGCCGAGCTTTCCGCGGCGCGACTCTTCGGTCAGCACCCAAGGGCGGCTCTCCCAGGGCGGGTTGTGGCGCACGTGTTGGGCGTGACCACACTCGAGCTCGGCGACCCAGTGGCCTTCCTCGTCTTGGTGAAAGCCGGTGATTGGTCTCATCATGGTGTGCGGTTCGGTGTGCGGCTCGGTGTGCGGCTCGGGCTCCGCAGGATACGCAGAATGCTGTTTTCAGCCAGCTGTGCGCCGAGGCCGCCCGCGACGAAGTCGAACGCGTGCTGCGCGTACGGGACGACGAGGACCTCATGGGGCACGCCGAGGGCGCGCAGCCGCGAGGCCAGGAGCTCGACGTGCGCGACGTCGACGAAGCGATCGCGCCCGCCGTGCACGAGGAGCGTGCGGGGCGCACGCGCCGTCGCGCGCTCGGTGGGAGACATGAGGCGATAGCGCTCGGGGATGGTGGCCGGCGTGCCGCCGAGAAAGTTTCCGACGCGCGCGCGCGTGTCGAAGACGCGGGGATTGCCGGGATTCGCGTAAGCCCACGTGAGATCGGTGAGGCCGTAGTACGAGATCACGGCGGCGACGCGCGTGTCGCCGGCTTCACAGCTGGGCGGCAACGTCGGATCGTCGGGCGCGTAGGCCGCGAGCAGCGCGAGGTGCCCGCCCGCGGACCGGCCGAGCAGCGTGACGGCGTCGGGATCGACGTCGACGCCGGCGTCCTGGGCGTGGCGCTTGACCCAACCGATCGCGCATTTGACGTCGCCAAGAGCCGTCTGCCAGTTCGGCTGCGGCGCGAGTCGATATTGCACGTCGAAGACGGCGTAGCCGCGCGCCGCGAGCCAGGCGTTCGCGCGGGGGGCGTCGCCCTTGTCGTCGGCCGACCAGCCGCCGCCGTGAATGACGACGACGGCGGGCACGCGCGCGCCCGCGCCAGGCGGTCGGTAGACGTCGAGCGCGAGCGGTTGGCCTTCGATCGTGGCGTAGACGATCGTCTGCGCGGGACGCGCCGCACCGACGTCGAGCGGCGCCGCGAGCCAGCGGGGGAAGTCGAGCGCGACGTGTCGCCGCGCCGCGAGCGAGATCGCCTGCGCGACGGGGATGCACGCCAACGCGACGATCACGAACGTCAGGATGGCTTGCGCGACGATCCACGGCCTGGCCTGAGCGGCGCGCGCGAGGCCCGCCGCGACGAGCGCCGCGCCCACCAACACCCACGTCTTCTCGTCGACGACGAGCGAGAGGAAGGCGAGCGGCTTCGTCGGCGCCGGCACGACGAGCAGCGTCGCGCAGGCGGCGGCGACGAGGGTGACGGCAATCGAAGCCACGAGCGCGAGCGCGCGCATGCTCAGACCTCGATCTTGAAGCCGAAGTCGATGTCCGTGGCGGCGATGCCGCCGCGCAGGCCCCAGTTCTCGCGCGGTATGTCCTGCAGCACGATGAAGACGTCGAGCCGCGGGATGCCGAGCGTCTCGAAGCGGTCCGCGATCGTCTTGTAGAGCGCGCGCTTCGCGTCGAGGGAGCGTCCCGCAAAGGCGACGATCGTGACGATCGTGAACAGCGGCCCGTTGCGCGGCGGGATCTCGAAGTCCTCGGGCGCGTATTCGATGAGCTGCTGCGCGCGATCGTGATCGGGAATGCCGAAGCTCGCGACGAGCGCTTCGTGAACGGCGTCGAAGAGCCCGCGTTTGGTCCCCGGCGATAGGCCGCGGCGGGCCTCGATCTTGATGAGGGGCATGACGGGCACCACTTCAGCGCGAACGCGCGCCGAAAATCAACTCAGGGGCCGGCTAGCGCGTGACGACTCGGACGGCGGCCTTCTTGATCGTCGAGAAGGCGGTGGGAAAGCGCGTCTCGACGCCCATGACGAGCCGCTGGATCGGGCTGGCCAAATCCTTGGGCGTGTGAACCCGCATGCCGTTGACGGTCGACAGGCTCATCGGCTTGACGCGCGTCTGAAACTGCAGAAAGCGCGTCGACGACGGGATGTAGTGCGACGTCACCGACGAGCGCGATCGCTCAGGCTGCGTGGTCTCCATGCTGCCGTGGATGGTCTTCGAGTTCCACAGGAGCACGTCGCCCTTGCGCAGCGCCGGCGCGCGGCACTCGAGCCCGTTGTCGCGAATGATGTCGATCACGAGCTTCTTGTAGGCGGCGTGGTTCTTGGCGATGCCCATCTGGCCCTTGTTCGGCGCCAGATCGAGGAGGTGGCTGCGGGGATAGACGAAGAAGCGGCCCGCGCCCGGCGCGATGTCTTCGAGCGCGGTCCAGGCGGCCACCATCGTGCCGAGCTTTTCGCTGTCGAGGTAGTACGTGTCCTGATGGGCCCACGTGGCCGGGTTGCCCTCGAAGTACATGCTCTGGACGATCGTGCCGGGCTCGCTCAACAGGGCGCGCACCGCGCCCTGGAGCGGGGCGCTCGTGATCAGGTCGGAGCCCGTGCGGCGAAAGCTCGGGAACGCCCGCGGGTCGACCGCGTGCAAGTTCAAGATCGAGTTGAGCATGTAGCCGTGGGCCGTGATCGTGTGGCGCTCCGGGATCGCGGTCGCCTGCCGGTAGATGTACCCATCGAACGGCTTGATCTCCTGGGCGAACACCGACCGCATGGCGTCGCAGGACGCAGGATCGATGAGCCCGCGCAGGACGACGTAGCCCTCCGCCTCGTAGTACCGGCGCACGGCGTCGGGGTCGGCCATCGTCGGGTAGGCGATCGACTCGTCGGTCGGGAGGGTGGGAATTTCGATGCGGCCGCCGTGAGGCGCGGGGGTTGCGAACATCATGACTGGTCTCCTAGGAAGCCGGTGTCCCGAGCGATTGGGTCGCTGCCGTCGCGTCGCCGGCTCGTTCGACGACCCAATCGCCGAGCACGAGCAGATCCATCTTGGTGCGCAGGAAGCAATCGAGTGCCTCCGAAGGCTTGCACACGACGGGTTCGTTTTCGTTGAAGGACGTGTTGAGCAACATCGGCACACCGGTCAGCTGGTGGAAGGCAGAGATGAGATCATAGTAGCGTTCGTTCGTATCCCGATAAACGGTCTGGAGCCGCCCCGTGCCGTCGACGTGCGTCACGGCCGGGATCTGAGCGCGCTTGGCTTCCTTGATCGGGAAGACCTTCATCATGAAGGGAACATCATCGTCGAGCTCGAACCAATCCTTGACGTGCTCGCGCAAGACGGACGGCGCGAAGGGGCGGAACGACTCGCGGCGCTTGATCTTGAGGTTCAGGATGTCCTTCATGTCGGCGCGGCGCGGGTCGCCGAGGATCGAGCGATTTCCCAGCGCCCGCGGGCCCCATTCCATGCGTCCCTGAAACCACCCGACGACGTGGCCCGCGGCGATCGCCTTCACGGTGCGCGCGTAGAGAGCCGGGAGGTGGTCGACCCGCTCGACGGTGCAGCGCTGCTCGGCGATCTTGCCGGCTTCTTGCTTGAGCAGCGTCTCGATCGCGTCGCTGGAATAGGACGGTCCGAGATAGGCGTGGCGCACGTAGGGGTGCGTGGTTTCGGGGCTCGCCGCGTGGTGGGCATACAGGGCGGCGCCCACGGCGCCCCCGGCGTCGCCGGCGGCTGACTGCACGTAGACGTGCTTGAACGGCGAGTGGGTCGTCACCTTGCCGTTGGCGACGCTGTTGAAGCCGCAGCCGCCCGCGAGCACGAGGTGATCGACGCTGTACTTGCGGTGGAGGTTCTCGAGCAGGTGAAAGAACGCGCGCTCGTAGGTGGCTTGAATCGAGCGCGCCATGTCGCGGTGGCGATCGTCCATCGGCTCGCCCGCCTTGCGGGCGGGGCCGAGCAGCTCTTCGAGCGCCGGCGTGTACATGAGGCTGGTCTTCTTCGGCTCGCCGCCGGTCCAGGTGAACGCCACCTCTTCGGTCGCGTGTCGGAAGTATTTGAGGTTGAGCTCGTAGGCCCCGCCCGGCAGCGTCTTGACGACGTCCTTGAGCGGGTCGAGGAATCGGGGCGTCCCGTAAGGCGCGAGGCCCATCACCTTGTACTCGTCGCCGTAGTTGTTGAAGCCCAGGTACTGGGTCATCGCTTCGTAGAAGATGCCGAGCGAATGCGGGAAATGGACGCGCCCGTCGATCTCGATGCGGTTCTTGCGCGCCAGGCCCCACGCGGCGCTCGCGAAGTCGCCGAAGCCATCGACCGACAGCGCGACGGCCTCGTCCCAGGGCGAGAGATAGTACGCCGACGCCAGGTGCGCCATGTGGTGGTCGACGCGCTGGATCGTTCCGCCGAAGTGCTCACCGGGGAACGACTCTGAAAAAACTTCCTCGATGCCCTTTCGCTTGAGGCGGGCCTTCACCCGGCCCACGACGTAGGAGAGGCTGGGTCGCTTCTTGAGCAAGAAGGCCAGGCGCTCGCGCCGCCCCGTCTTCGAGTCGCTGTTGATGGCGACGATGCTGACGTCCGAAAGACGCGCGCGCGCCTCGCTCAGGCAGTAGCGAATCGACTCGGAAGGGAAGCCCGCCCAGTGCTTGATGCGGCGGAACCGCTCTTCTTCAACGGCGGCGACCAGCACTCCGTTGACGAGGACGCACGCGGAGGAATCGCCGTGATAGGCGTTGACGCCCAGAATGACGCTCAAACCAGTCCTCTTCTTCGCATGGGCGGAGAAGAATATGCCAGCGAATGCCGAGAGGCGAGCCTTGTGAGTGAGTCGTTCCGGCCTCCGCTTCGCGGCTTTCTCAGCGGGTCGGTCGCGCGATGAGGCGAGCGGCCCACCGCGTGGTGGGCTTCTCGACGTAGGAATAAAAGGCGATGCCGGCCAACTGTCCCGCGAGGGCATAGAGCGCGATGCGGGCGCCCGAGCCCAGCGCCGGCAGGTGCCCGAGGCCGGCCAGCATCGTTTTCCCCGCGAGCGTGTGCACGAGGTACGTGCTGTAGCTGGCCTCGCCCAGGAACTGCAGGAAGCGCGTGCCAGGGCCGCGCGCGACGGCGGGCCCGAAGAGTCTCAACGCCGCGAAGATGATCAGGACGACGCCTTGGATCCCGAACTCGAGGTAGAGGAGCCCGCGCGTGGCGCTCGCGAGCCCGAGGCCGCCCAATACGACGGCGAAGGCGAGGACGCGCCCCTTTGACCAACCCAGCCCGAGAAGGGCCGCGAGCGCGACGCCGGCCGCGAACTCGGTGAGGCGCGCGAAGCAGAGGCCGCGCAGGAGGTAGCCGCGGTCGGGCAGCCCCGCGGCGAGCGCGTGTCGGGTGAGGACCGTCAGGACGATCGCGCCGGCCATGACGATCAACGGCCGGCGCGCTCGGAACGCGACCACCAACACCGGAAAGAGGACGTAGTACTGCCACTCGAGGCCCAGCGACCAGAGCACGCTCACCAGAGAGTTGAACGTGTCGGCGAAGAACGTGTGGACGAAGGCGAGGTGCGCGAAGACGTGCCACGGGAGATCGGCGCGGGACACGGGCGTCGCGCTGCTGCCGTGCCCCAGAAAGGTGAGGGCTCCCGCGAGCAGTACGACGACGTAGTACGGCGGCAGGATGCGCGTGACGCGGCCGAGCGCGTAGCGGCTCACCGACAGCGGGCGCTCGGGCCGCACCTCGAGGTACGGGCGCGCCAGGACGTAGCCGCTCAACATCATGAAGAACTGAACGCCCGAGAATCCGTAGCCCAACACCGCGTTCTGCGCGCGAACGTCCATCGACGCGTGGAACAGCATGACGTACCAGCAGGCGGCCATGCGCCCGATGTCCAGGCTCGCGAGCCGCCCGGACGGGCTCCTGGGCGCCGTCTCGCTGTTCACGCCGCGCACGGTGTCACGCCAGGGTCGGCGTTTCAACCCGGTCGCGACGAACGAAGCTCGCGTCGACTACGAGCGGCGCGTTCGGATGCTGACGGCGCGGCCGTGGGCGTGCAGACCCTCGACGTCGGCGAGCGCTTCGATGTCGGCGCCCTGCGCGTCGAGCGCGGCGGCGTCGTATTCGATGATCGACGTGCGCTTGACGAAGTCGCCCACGCCCAGCGGCGAGAAGAAGCGCGCGCTGCCGCCCGTCGGCAGGACGTGGCTCGGCCCCGCCATGTAGTCGCCCACGGACTCGGGCGTGTGCGTGCCGAGGAAGAGCGCACCCGCGGTGACGATGCCCTCGCCGACGGCGCGCGCGTCGCGCATCGCGAGCTCGGCGTGCTCGGGCGCGAGCAAGTTCATGAGGCGCACGACCTCGGCGGCGGCGCCCGGTCCCGGCGTCACGACGAAGATCGCGCCCTGCTCGCGCAGCGCGACCTCGGCGATCTCGCGGCGGGGCAGCAGCGCGACCTGCCGTTCGATCTCGGCGGCGACCCGCTTGGCGACGTCGCTGCCCACGGCGATGAGGATCGGCACGGCGAGCTTGTCGTGCTCGGCCTGCGCGAGCAGATCGGCGGCGACCCAGCTGGCGTCGACGCTGTCGTCGGCGGCGAGGACGAGCTCGGTCGGGCCGGCGATCGAATCGATGCCGACGTCGCCGAACACGAGGCGCTTCGCGGCGGCGACGTACGCGTTGCCGGGGCCCACGATCTTGTCGACGCGCGGGACGGTCGCCGTGCCGTACGCGAGCGCGGCGACGGCCTGAGCGCCGCCGATGACGAACACGCGATCGACGCCCGCTTCGAGCGCTGCCGCGAGCGTCTCGGGCGAAGGCCCCGGCGTCGTCATGATGATCTCGCCCACGCCAGCGACCTTGGCCGGCACCGCCGTCATGACGACCGTCGACGGATAGCGGGCCGTGCCGCCTGGGACGTAGAGGCCGACGCGCGTGAGCGGCGCGACCCGACTGCCCACGCGCAGGCCGCCGTCGGCGATCTCGAACGATGCGTACCGCTCGCGCTCGTGGAACGCGCGCACGCGCGCCGCCGCCCGCTGGATCGCCGTACGCACGGCGGGTGCGACCTTGGCGGCGCCCTCGGCCCATTCGGCGCGCGACAGCTCGAACGTCGGCAGGTCGCGCTTCTCGAACTTCGCCGTCAGCTCGCGCACGGCGACGTCGCCGCGCTTGCGGACGTCGGCGATGATCGCGCGCGCGGCCGCCTCGATCTCGACGGGCGTCTCGGTGGAGCGCTCGCAGAGCGCGCGCAACCGCGCGGGATAATCAGGGTCTTGGGCTTCGTAAATGCGGAGCATGCGCGTTTTGACCGGCCGGCAGCATAGGAGGAAGGTCTCCGAAATGCCACTTGGAGGCGCCGGCGGGTTGCTTCGTAAGGAGCGCGACGAAACTCCGTCGGGGAGCCGCGCCGCATGCGCTTCGTAAATTCTTCGCGCAGACGAATTTTTTCGCTCTCGCTTTCGCGCGGAGGTGTAGCGTTTGAATCGCACGTTTCGCTGGGAGGAGGCCTTCATGAGTCATCGGGGTGAGGGGCGCGACGCGAGGTGGTCGGTGGCGGCTCGGAGTCTGGCTGGCGAAGAGATGGCGCACGTGAGGGCGCGGTTCGGGGTCGATCCTTCGACTCCCGCCAAGCTCGCGGATGCGTGGACGGCGCCGACGGGCGCGACGGAAGAGGACGAGTCGGAGTTCCTCGATGCCGTCGCCGACTGCTTGAGCGTCGGCGTGCCCATGGAGGCGGCCATCGCCTCGTGGCGCGCTGGCAGCCTCGAGGTGGGCGCTCAGAAAGAGCGCGACGACGACGACGACGACACGACCGTCTTCGAAGAAGAAGAGACGGGCGTCTTCGATCCGCACCGTCCGGGCGCGGGCCGGCGCGTGATCATTCGTTAGCGCGGTCAGCGTTCGCGGCTCGTTCGTCGTTCGTCGTTCGTCGTTCAGCGTTCGTCGTTCAGCGTTGGCACGTCACCGTGGTGCTGCTTGGGAGCGCGACGCCCGCGGCGCGATGAACGTCGACGAGGGGCGTGGCGCCGCAGCGCGCGTCGGCGACGAGCGCCCAGCACGGCGTCGCGCCGCCGTTCTTGGCGCACGCGGGCACGGCCGTGTCGGAGCGCGTGCCGGCCACGTCGAACGCGTGGTCGACGAAGGTGCAATCTGTCGACGTTCCTGCTGTCGCGAGGCATTGATACGACGCCACCCGCTTCCCGATTTGCCCGGCGATGTTCTGCAGGGCCGGCGTGAACGAGTCCGCGCAAATCGAATTGAACACGCCGTTCGTTCCGAAGGCCTGAAGCGCCTGCGAAATGCGAACGCTCGGATCCGCGTACGTTCCATCGGGCTGCGAGCACGAGTGGCCGACCTTGGGCCAAAACCGGACCGGGTCGTCGTTGTTCGGTATGTTGTCGTCCGTTACGGAATAAGGGGTGGGCGGGCCCGTGATCGCCGAGACGAAGACCTGATTCGGATCGGGCTTGAGCCCCTTGAGCGCGGTGACGACGTCCGCGACGTTGAGCAGCACGTCGTCTTCGGCGGAAACGCAGGTTTGATACGGTCCGCCCGCGGCGTCTCGAGGCAGCTTGTGGCCGTCGCACTGGTGGCCCACGTAGTTGCAGCGATAGGACGTCAGCGGACCCAGCGGATCCGAGACGTACTTGCTCGTCTCTGTGAACACAGTCGAGCCCACGGGGGCCGAGCAATCGTCCTCGTTCGTGACGAGGACGATCGCGAGCAAGGCGTTGGCGCGGAGGAAGCCGGTGTTCTCGACGGGCGCGCCTTGACCATCGGCGCCGAGCGCGCGCAGGACCGAGCCGAACTGGTGCTCGAGGCCGCAGCCGCCCTGGCCGAGGGCGGCGATGCAGCTAAAAGCGTCGGAGATGTCTCCCGTGTAGTTCGCGACGCCGCCGATGTTCGAGAGGAACGTCTGGTTGGGATTGAGCTGCGCGTTCGCGCAGACGGTCGGGTCCTTGGGCGCGAACTGGAACTTGCCCTGGTCACCGCCCGTGTTGGTGCAGCCGGGAGCGCCCGTGCTCCCCGCGCCGAGATCCGACGAGACGACCGCGATGTGGACGTTCGGCAGCGGCAATGCTTTGAGGACGTTCATGAAGGCGGGAAAGTTCGCCCGCAGCTTGTTCTGCAGCGGCGTCATCGACGCCGAGTTGTCGACCATGAACAGCAGGTCGACGTCGCGCGCGCCGTACCAGTGGATCTCTTGAACCGAAGGCGCGGGTCCGGTGCCGCCGCTGCCCGCGCTCGCGCTGGCGCCGCCGCTTCCGGCGCCTGCGCCGCCGCTTCCGGCGTTGGCGCCGCCGCTTCCGGCGGTCGCGCCGCCGCTTCCCGCGCTGGCGCCGCCCGTGCCCGCGCTGGCGTCGCCGTGTGACAGCGGGCTCGAATGACAGCCGGCTACGAAAGCGAACCCCAGGATCAGATAGACCATGCGCCGCAAGCTCATCCCCGTTTCCCCCTCAGCATGTTGCGCGCCGTCGAGAAGGTGCGCGTCTTCATGCGGTCGATGTACAGCGTTCCGTTCAGGTGATCGATCTCGTGCTGCAAGATGCGCGCGTACCAGCCGCTCGCCGTGATCGTCACGGGCGCGCCGCGGTGATCGAGCGCGTCGACGGTGACGGCGCGCGCGCGCGGCACGACGGCCTGGAAGCCGTCGACGCTGAGGCAGCCTTCGTGAAACTCGACGAGCTCTTCGCCGAGTGTGAGCCGCGGCGACGCGATGACGTGGAAGGGGACGGGCGCGCGCTCTTGCTCGGCGCTCTCGCCGATGTCCTCGATGACGGCGAGTTGCAACGGGATGCCGACTTGCGGCGCCGCCAAACCCACGCCGGGCGCGTCGCGCATCGTCTCGCGCATGAGCTCGATGAGCTGTTGGATCTCCGCCGTCGCGAGATCGGCGGGCGTGAGCGGGCGGGCGGGCGTGCGCAGCACGGGGTCGCCCGCCTGGACGATCTTGAGAAGCACGCGGCATGTTCGCACGTCCAGCGGCGGGGACCAGTGACGTGCGACAGTTCGCCACGGCGACGGAGTCGGCTACCATGCCGTCCCGCATGACCCCGGCCATCGAAACGCGCGCGCTGCGCAAGGTGTACGCGGCCCCCAAGCCGCGTCGCGGGCCCCCACGACCCGGCGGGCCGCCTGCGGGTGCACGGCCGGGCGTGGCGCCGGGGGGCAGCATCGTCGCGCTCGACGGGCTCGATCTCTCGATCGGGCAGGGCGAGTTTTTCGGGTTGCTCGGGCCGAACGGCGCCGGCAAGACGACGACGATCGGCGTGCTCACGACGCGCGTGCTGCCCACGGGCGGACAGGCCTTCATCGGTGGCGACGACGTCGTCGCGCGCGCCGTCGCCGTGCGCCGCTGCATCGGCGTCGTGCCGCAGCGGCCGAACCCCGATCGCGGCCTCAACGTGCTCGAGAACCTGCTCTTTCACGCCGCCTACTTCGGTTTTTCGCAGGCGTCGTCGCGCGCGCGCGCGCAAGGGCTGCTCGATCGCCTCGGCCTCGGCGAGCGCGGGGGGGCGCGCGTCGACGAGCTGTCCGGCGGACAGCAACAGCGCCTCATGATCGCGCGCGCTCTCATTCACGAGCCCAAGGTGATCTTCCTCGACGAGCCGACCGTGGGGCTCGATCCCCAGGCGCGGCTCGCGCTGTGGGAGATCTTGCGCGGGCTTCACGCCGAGGGCCGCACGATCGTCATGACGACGCACCACATGGAAGAGGCCGAGCAGCTGTGCGCGCGCGTCGCGATCGTCGACCGGGGGCGCCTGCTCGCGTGCGACGCACCGGACGCGCTCAAGAAGAAGGCGCCCGGCGGCACGCTCGTCGAGCTCACGCTCGACGGGGACGCCGCGCCCGCGTGCGCGCCCGCGCGCGCCGTCGCGGGCGTGCTCACCGCGGAGGCGGCCGGCACCGCCCTGCGCGTCTATCACCCCGACGGCGGCGAGGCCGTCGCGCGCCTCATCGCCGCCGCGCAGGGCACGGGCCGCGCCGTCACGAACATTCGCCTCGCGCCGCCCAACCTCGAGACATTGTTCCTCTCGCTCACGGGACGGAGGCTCGACTGATGGCGAACCACGAAGCGGTCGACGAAGCGGTCGACGAAGTCACCAAGGAACGGACCGTGCCCGCGCCGTCTTCCGGCCGCGTCTTCCTCGCGCTGCTCTCGCGCGACGTCGTGGTGGTGCGCCGAGAAATTCTGCCGTTCTTGGCGCGCACGGCGATGCAGCCCCTCATGTTCACGGTGATCTTCGGCTACGTGCTGCCGAAGATGGGCTTCGTGCGCGCCGGCTACACGGCCGCGCTGTTGCCCGGCGTGCTCGCCGTGAGCCTCGCGCTCGGCGCCGTGCAGTCGGTCGCGCTGCCCATGGTCGCCGACTTCGGATTCTTGCGTGAGATAGAAGACCGCCTGCTCGCGCCCATTCCGATCTCGCTCGTGGCGCTCGAGAAGGTCGTCGCGGGCGCGCTGCAGGCGATGCTCGCGGCGGCGTTCGTGCTGCCGCTGTCGCGCCTCATCATGGGCCCGATCCCGGGGCTGTCGCTCGCGCACCTGCCCAGCCTCGCGCTCGTGATCGTCTTCGGTGCGCTCGCGTTCTCGATGATGGGTCTCTTCCTCGGCTGCGTGGTCGCGGCGCAACAGATAGGCCTGCTGTTCGGAATGATCGTCGCGCCCATGATCATGTTCGGGTGCGCGTACTACCCGTGGCGCGGGCTCGACGCCGTGCCCGTCATGAAGTACGCCGTGCTCGTCAACCCGCTGACCTACATCGCCGAGGGGCTGCGCGGCGTGCTGATTCCCGCGCTCCCGCACATGCCGCTCGGAGTCGTGTTGGGGGCTCTGGCCGTCATGACAGGCTTCTTTTGGCGCCTCGGCCTGCGCGCGTTCTTGAAGCGCGCCCTGGGGTGACCCGCTGGGGACCCTCGGCCGCCCGCGGCCCTCGAGTGAAGACCTGAGTGCTACGGGCACGGGCCGAGCCTATGATGCCGGTCGGTTAGGGTGGGGGGCAGGGCGGAGAAGAGGGCTCATGGACATCCAAGGCACGCGCGACGCTTCGAACGAGAGGGCTGGGCTCCGGTACCGGCCGAGCTTGCCTGTGGAATCGACGGTTCACGCGCTCAAGCGAAAGAGCCTGCGCAGCGAGGCGCGACGTCGGCGTATCATGGCCAACATCTTCTTCGTGTGCTCGAGCGTCGTCGGGCTCGCGGTCGTCGGGATCTGTTACGCGCTCCTTCGGCAGTGAGCGGCGTTCAGCGCGGTGGCTCGAGGCCCCAGACAAGTACGCCACGCAGGTAGGCCGTGATGCGGTTCGACGGGAACGCGACGCCCACGGGATTGCACAGCGACGAGTAGTCGTCGTTCACGTCGATGAACGCTTTGTCCGTGGTGTACAGGTGCAATTGGATGTCGCCCGTGTCGAGCCCGGGATCGAGCGACAGCGCACCGCGCGTGAACCCGATCTCGACGTAGGCGTTGGCGCCGGGCCGGGGAGGCAGCACGGCCTCGATCTTCGTCGTGACATTCGTGCAGCCGACCTTGGCGGTGTCGCAGTCGAACGCCGGAGGGTGCTGATCGCGTGTGAACCAATAGCGCAGCGTCAGGTCGGCGAGGGCGATACTAGATATCGGCGGCGATTGATTGGGGTCGGCCTGGTTCGTGACGTCGAGGATGAAGCTCGCGGTGTGCTGATCGGTTTTCACGCTCGCGGGCATCATCTCGACGCTCGCGCGGCACGTGTAAAGGACGCCGAGGGGGCAGGTGGGACAGCTCTCGGTCGCGTCGGGGCCCGTGTCGCCCGCGTCGTCGTCGCCCGCTCCGGCGTCGAGGAGGCCGCCGTAGCGAAAGTACGGATCGGCTTCGCGACAGCCGGCACCCGCGCCCAGAAGCCCCGTTGCGAAGAGCGCCGTGGCGAGCGTCGCCGTAACGCGCGAGGTCCTGGTCGACACCGCGCGATCCTAGTCGAAAAACCTCCGACGATGAAAAGGGGACGACCCCCGTCGCGAGGTGGTACCTCTGAGGGGTGAATTCCCTCGCCTGCCGCCGGGCTCGGATCGCTGGGGCGTGCGCCGTCGCGCTCGCGGCGTGCACCGTCGCGCTCGCGGCGCCGACGTCGGCGAAGGCGGGGACGGCCAAGCCGCCGCGCGCGCACGGCGGGAATCTACGCACGGGGCGCGCCGTCCCGCCGCTCGCCGAGCTCGTCAAGGCGGCGAAGAAGAGCGATCGCGCAGCGCTCGAGCGCCTCGCGGGCCGGCTCGGCGTCGCGCGCCTCGGCGAGGCGGCGCAGGCCAGCGACGCGGCGACGGCGCAGGCGGCGCTCGCGACGATCCCGCTCGCGCGTGGGGGCGTGCTGCTCGCGGGCGTCGTCGCCTCGCGGCTCGACGCGCCCGACCCCGCCGTGGCGACGGCGGCGGCTCGCGCGCTGGGCGCGCTGCTGTCGGGCGACGTCGCGAG
>JBBQJG010000150.1:0-13731 GCA_038325725.1 Polyangia bacterium
ACGCGCGCCGCGGTCCGCTCGTTCCAGTGCTTCCGCGTCAGGTCATCAGCAAGCAAACGTCTCGTGCGCATGCCCGCGAGTCTCGCCGGCCGGTCGCCCGCCGCGGCGACCTATCCGACCTGCGCTCCAGCGGATGGACACGCATATTCGACCACCTCGTCGTCCTTGGTCGCGCAAAGAAGCACGCCGATCGAAGGGCGCTCATGCGGCTTCCTGACGTCGCGGTCGAGAGCCTCGACATAGAAACTCAGCTTGCCGATGTCCTCTGGCTCGAACTTGCGCACCTTGAGCTCGAAGGCCACGAGGCACCTCAGGCCTCGGTGGAAGAAGACCAGATCGATCGCGAAGTCCCGCTTGCCGACCTGAACCGGATACTCGGAGCCGACGAAGCAGAAGTCCCGACCGAGCTCCGAGATGAAGCGGCCCAGGTTGCGGAGGAGCGCGCTGTGGAGGTCGGCCTCGGAGTGCTCGTCGCTCAGTTCGAGGAACTCGAGGTTGTAGGCGTTCTTGAACTCTTCGATCGCGGCCGGGTGAATTTGTGCCACCGCTGGCGACACCTTCTTCGCAGCGGTGGTGGCCCGAAGGGCGGCCCCCGTGCGGATCTGGCGTTCCAGCTCACGCTTGGTCCATCGCCCCGCGACCGCGGCGAGCATATAGAACTCGCGCTCTTCCGGATGCCTCGTCTGGCTCAAAAGGATGAGGTGATGAGTCCACGGCAAAAGTCTCACCAGTGGTGAGACTTTTGGGTGACCTCGGTATGCCTCGTAGAGCTGCCGCATTCGAAAGAGGTTGGGTCGCGTGTATCCGCGTAATCCTGGGTACTGGCGGCCTATCGTGGCCGCGAGCTCGTCGACCACGCCGTCGCCCCACTCGGCGCTCGCGATCTTCTTGCTGATGTACTCGCCCAGTTTCCAGTAGAGGCCGACGAGCTCTGTGTTGACGGCTTGGTAGGCACGATGCCGAGCTGCCTCGATCAGCCCGAGAACCTCGTCGAACTTGCGGGCGGCGGGCGACTTCGATCGGCGTGACGGCGGCATGGGCCGTTATCGGAAGGGGCGACGTCGGGTTGCGACCGCCGTCGCTGGTGCTCTTCGGCGTCGTGGTCTCGGGGCGCGGACGCTGCCCGGGGCGGCGCGCCCCGACCCGCTGGGCATCGCGCTCATGGTCGCGGCGGGGATCGCGTGGGGCCTCGAGAAGTTGGTGGGGAAAATTCTAAAGGTACCGTTGGCTACGTTCCTCGAAGCCCCTTGTGGCTCCGACGCCCAGGATGAGATCAAGCGCGAAGCAAGCTGAACAAATGGGAAGGTGACAGGCAGGAAGCGCCGGAGGCCCGGTGGTCACTCGGACGGCGACACGTTGCCGCTCCCCGGACCACCCGCCCGGCGTGTCGCCTGCGCCGCACCCGCAATGTCCGCCAGGATCCCCCGCGCCCGCGGCAGCAACGTCGCCCCCGCCGGCAACAACCGCACCCCACGCGACGTCCTCGCGAACAACCGCACGCCGAGCTCGTCTTCGAGCGAGCGAATCTGCCGGCTGAGCGGCGGCTGCGAGAGGTGGAGACGAACGGCGGCGCGGCCGACGTTCTCCTCCTCGGCCACCGCGACGAAGTATTCGAGTTGCGCGAGGCTCATGGAAAAAGACTACCACCGCCTCGGCGCGCGCCCGCCCGGTCAAGGCCAGATCAAAAAGGTATTGGATCACCCCGCGCCCGCGCGGGCACACTCGCCCCATGGCAATCGAGCTCCTCGCCCCCGCTGACATCGAGGCGATGCGCCGCGCCGGGCGCGTTGCCGCGGCCACGCTCGCCGACGTGGCCGCGAGATTGGCCGTGGGCGTCTCGACGGGCGACATCGACGCGTGGGTGCGCGCCGACACTGAACGCCGCGGCGGTCGCCCCAGCCAACTCGGCTTTCACGGCTTCCCGGCGGCGGTGTGCACGAGCCGCAACGCCGTCGTGTGCCACGGCATCCCGACCGCGCACGATCGCCTCGTCGATGGCGACATCGTCAACGTCGACGTCACCACCGAGATCGGCGGCTTTCACGGCGACACCTCCGCCACGCTGTTCGTGGGCGCGCCCAGCCCCGACGCGCGCCACGTCGTCGAGACCGCCCGCCGCTGTCGCGACGCCGGCATCGCGGCCGTGCGCGCGGGCGTGCGCGTGGGTGACATCGGCGCTGTGATCGAAGAGCTGGCCGCGCGCGAAGGCTGCAGCGTCGTGCGCGAGTACGGCGGGCACGGCATCGGCCGACGCATGCATCAATCGCCGACGATCTCGCACGTCGGGCCCCGCGGCAGCGGCTTCCGGCTGCGCGAGGGCATGGCCGTGACGATTGAACCGATGATCAATCTGGGGAGGCCCGAGGTCCGTCTGCTCGACGACGGGTGGACGGTGGTCACCGCCGACGGCTCGCTGTCCGCGCAGTTCGAGCACACCGTGCTCGTCACGCGCGACGCCTGCGAGATCCTCACGCCCCCGCCGTGACACGCGCTCCTATCGAAAGGTGACTCGGCCTTAGGAGGCGGATGGTTAGCGCGTACAATCGGGTGGCAGCAGCGTCCTTGGCGACCGCCAGCGAGTTGCTCGGAAAGCGCGCTGACGATGTCTCATCCGAAAGACGCCAAACCACCGGACGGCGAAGTCCCCCTCGAGAAGGCACTCAGTCAGACCGAAAGAACACGCGCGAAGGTCGAGCAGGCGGCCGAGGCGCTCTCTTCCGTCAACGCGGTTTTGAAGGAAGAGGTCTCCGTGCAACCGACGACGCCTGCCATTCACGAGGCGGTGGCGCGGAGCGAAACCATCGAGGCCGACGTGGAAGAAGCTGCCGCCGAGCTCGTTTCGGTCAACGAAGCGCTGACGACAGAGCTTCGAGAGCGAAAAGGCTTGAATGAAGCCCTGGCGAGGAGCGAAGCGGCGCTGTTCCAGAGCGGGGTCCAAGAGAAAGCCGCGCGCCATGCCTCGCTTCACGACCCCCTGTGCGGCCTGCCCAATTTGACGCTGTTCAAGGATCGGCTGCAGACCGCCATCGCCCAAGCCGACCGGCATGCCTGGCGCCTGGCCATCATGTTCATCGATCTCGATGGCTTCAAAACAATCAACGACGTCCATGGACACGACGTCGGTGACCGCATCATCCAAATCGTCGCGGAGCGGCTCCAGGGGGTCGTGAGGGCCGAGGACACGGTCAGCCGACGGAGTGGAGACGAGTTCTTGGTTTTGATGTTGGAGGCTGAGGGCGAAGCAACGGCGGCGGCCCTGGCGGGCAGAATCCTGGCGAGCCTCGCGCAAGAGTGCGTCGTCGGTGAGCTCCACTTGACGGTCACGGCGAGCCTCGGAATCACGATCTATCCCGACGACGCGCGCTCGATCGAAGACCTGCTGCGCCATGCCGACACGGCGATGTATTCGGCCAAGCGCCAAGATGGAAATTGCGTCTTCTACAGCGCCTGCAAGACAGCCTGACCGCGAGTGGCGCGATCACCTTCAAGCTGCCGTGAGTCCGCGGGGGTCGACGGCGGCGCGCAGGCGCGCTGAACGGCGCCCGTCTTTCGGTGTAGCGTTCCCTTCGTGAGCGACCAAGAGCGGCGGCCCAAGCAAAAAATCCTCGTCATCGACGTCGGCGGCACGCACGTCAAGATGCTGGTGGCGGGGCAGGTCGTGAAGCGGCAGTTCGATTCGGGCCCGAAGCTCACGCCGACCAAGATGGTCGCGGAGGTCGTCAAGGCGACGTCCGATCTGACCTTCGAGATGGTGTCGATCGGCGTGCCCGCGCCCGTCATGCGCGGCCGCATCGTCGCGGAGCCCGCCAACCTGCGCCGCGGCTGGATGGGCTTCGACTTCGCCGAGGCCTTCGGCCGGCCGACGAAGATCATCAACGACGCCGCCATGCAGGCGCTCGGCAGCTTCAAGCGCGGCCGCATGCTGTTCCTCGGCATCGGGACGGGCCTGGGCTCTGCGCTCGTCGTCGACGGCGTCGTCGAGCCGCTCGAGCTCGCGCACTTGCCGTACCGTCACGACCGCACCTTCGAAGACTACGTCGGCCTGCGCGGGCTCAAGCGCCTCGGCAAACAGAAGTGGCGCAAGCACGTGCTCAAGGTCGTCGATCTCCTTCGCCGCGCCATGGTGTCGGACGATCTGGTCCTCGGCGGCGGCAACGCCAAGCTGCTGGGCCGCCTGCCGGCGGGCGCGCGCCTCGGCGACAACACCAACGCCTTTCGGGGCGGCTTCGCCCTGTGGGAGCCACCCGCCGCGCGCTGAGCGCCGCGGAGGGGCGGGCAACAACAATCGGGCTCAGCAGCGCGAAGAGCCCAGCCCTATTTGTAGAAGGCCTTCTCTCGAATCGCTTTCAGGACACCGTCGTAGGTCGGCTCGACCGTGCTCGCGCTGACGTCGTGGCCGTCCAGCAGGCGAAGAAGCGCCGGCGCTTCGCTGCTCGGCAGCGTCAGCTTCCGCAGCCAGGGTGTGTTTTCCCGATCGAAGGTTTTCTCCAACTCTCGAACGACGTCATCGAGTGACGGCAAAGTCACCTCGTCAGGCGAAGGACGCGAGCGCCGGGACACGAGCGTGAACACGCCGCGCTGAGCTCTCAGATTCGGGTTCGAATCAAACGGAGCTTCGACCATCTCCAACGAGAGATCGCTCGTTCGCCCCCCCCGTTCCAAGCGCGAGTACGGGAACGCGAGCTTGCGCACGGCCCAAACAGCAAGCTGGCCGGTCGACGGTGCGGCTCGTGGCAGGGGCGCGGAATCTCGGCGCGCGAGCAAGGTGGCCCGTCGGTCGGCTTCGCGCTGTTCCGTGACGCGCCTCGCGGCGCCCCGACACGCAAAGTAAGCAGAGACGAGCGGGCGATCGGTCCAGTCCAGCAAGCGCGTCGGGACGCCGTGATGCTGCGCGAGCGCGTAAAGGCACCGCATGAGCCGAAAGGGAACGTCGACTCCGTGCGCGAGGTCTTCGCTCTGCTTCTCAAAAACGACGCTGAGGGTCTTGTCGCTGCGGAGCCACTGGCTGTCCTCGGGAATCGGAAGCCCCGCGCGGATGCACCGCCTGGTGAAGCGTGTGACCTCCTCACTCTCCTGATGCAGTTGCTCCTTCAGATTCGTGGGCCGAATGACGCCCGAAGCGCCAATCCCGTAGTCAATGAAAGCTCCGGGACGATGCGCGCTGGGGGTGAGCTTCCACGAAGCATCTTGTTGCCCGCGGAAGATCCAATTGCGTTCGCCGTTGTTCTGGTCCCAAACGCCCCCCGTTCCTCGCCAGATATCATTCGAGGCGTCCAGCGCCGCGAGGAACGTCTCCGCGGTCTCGAAGGGGAGAACCTGGATGAGGGCAGAGCTCTTCGAAGGAGACGGCTCGACCTTGGGCTGAGGCGATTCGTCGCCGTCGCCGTCGACGTCGCCACCGGCGTCGGCGCTCGCGCGGTACGCCACCGGTTCGAGCGGTGCGTCCGCCAAACGAGACGCATACAGGTCCGATGTTTTTTGAGAGCGACCGGCTCCAAGATTCTCGCGAATGAGTCGCGGGTGCCGCGCGGCGATTCGGAGGAGCCCGATGGCGGAACCGTCCGGTTTGCGTCGGCCTTGCTCCCAGTTTCGGAGCGTATGAACGCTGATGCCCATCGCTTCGGCGAACTCCGCCTGAGACAGATCCGCGAAGCGCCGAAGCGCCGAGATGTCCTCGCCCGACTCGATCTGCCCGGCAACGAGCCGCTGACGTACGCGAGCGGGAATGGCTCGCGCCAGTTGCTCCCGAGTGAGCTTCGGAATCGTGGTCATCGCGGAAGCCCGTCTAGGTACGAACGATACATTGCGATCTCTTCCTTCTCGGCTCGGCGCGCGCTGATGATCCGAATCGCGCCGTCGGCGAGCTCGGTGTAGCAAACCACGAGAAGCCTCTGTCTGACCGGGCCGATCCCGATGAAGCGATCCTCGTCAATCGAGTGTCCGACGTCGAAGATCTCGAAGTGGTCGCGCCCGTCGAAGAGCTCGCTCGCCTCTTCGAACGAAACGCCGTGCTTCCTCCGATTGCTCGCATCCTTGTCGGGGTCCCAAACCCGCCGCACGAACCATGATAAGCCCCTGGCTTAGTAAGTCAATGGACTATCCGCGCTGACCGGGGGGGCGCTTCCTGCGTCGCGCGCAGGGCGCGTCGCTTCGCAGGAAATCTTCGCAAAGCCTCCTCGTTGTCTTTCTTGCTCTCGCTGGTCTCCCTGCCTTCGGCCTGCGGGAGCAGCTCTTCATCAACAACCGGCAAGACGGACGCGGGCGGCGATGCCGGGGCGACAGCGGGGACCGGCGGCTCTGACGCCGGCGCGGCAGCGGGGACCGGCGGCGCTGACGCCGGGGCGACGGCAGGCACCGGCGGCTCTGACGCCGACGCGGCGGCGGGCGCCGGTGGCTCTCCCGACGGCGCGACCGACGCCGCTCCCGATGCGGGCGGCGGCGACGGCGGCGCGGGCACCGACGGTGGCGTGAGCGCGCTGTCCGCGGTCCCGACGCTCGACATGGGCTCGGCGGTTTGTGGGATCGCCACCGGCGGGGCGGCGTACTGCTGGGGCTTTGGCGCCAACGGCGAGACGGGGGCGGCCGTCGGGACCTCGCCCGTGCCGGTCGCGGTGCAGGGCGGCCTGACCTTCACGACGATCTCGACCTACGGTGGCCACACCTGCGCGATCACGCCGGCAGGCGCCGCGTATTGCTGGGGCGATGGCTCGCTGGGCGCGCTCGGCGACGGCAACACGCTGGGGCACCTGGAGCACGCGCCCGTAGCGGTCATGGGCGGCCTCAAGTTCGGCGCCATCACGGTGGGCAACAACTTCACCTGCGCGCTCGTCGCCGACGGGACCGCCTACTGCTGGGGCGACAACCGGCAAGGGCCCTTCGGCCTCGGGAGCGCCGACGCGATGCCGCACGGCGCGCCGACGAAGATGCCGACGTTCACGTGGCGCTCGATCAACGCGCGCAACAACACCATCTGCGGCATCACGACGGCGGGCGCCGCGCACTGCTGGGGCACGAGCGCCGGCGTGATCGGCTCGGGCGGTCCCGCGGCGACGGTGGTCGCGACTCCGACGGCGGTCCCCGGCGGCATCGTCCTTAAAACCGTCGTCACGGCTTCGGCCGATCACGCGTGCGGTTTGACGGCGGACGGCCTGGCGTATTGCTGGGGCAACGGAACGTTGGGCGACGGGACGGCCGGGGGCGTCGCGGCGCTCGGGGAGACGGCGGTCACCGGAGGTCTGAAGCTCACGCAGCTGGCCGCTTCCCTCAACACGTTCTGCGGCGTCACGGGCGCGGGCGCGACGTACTGCTGGGGCGGGCCGTTCGGCAACGCGCCGACGCTGACCTTCCAAGGCATCGTCGCCGGCGAGGTCGCGACGCGAGGCCTCGCCACGTGTGTCGTGTCGTCGACGGGCGTGGCTTCGTGCCTGGGAAGCAACTTCCTGGGCGAGCTCGGCGACGGGACCAACACGGCCCACGCGACGGCGGCGCCCGTGTCGGGCGCGATCACCTTCAAGCTGCCGTGAGCGACAAGCCCGTCGCCCGCTCGCGCTATTTGGCGAGCTTCAAGATCTGTCCGTGCCCCTCGTACAACCAGTAGACGAAGGCATCGTCGACGGCCAGCGCGATGGCGTTTCCGAGGCTGGCGACATAGCGCTCGCTGCCGCTGTCCGCGACTGAGGCGAGCACGACCGGCGTCCCTCCCGCTTTCGGAAAGCGCAGGAGCTTGGCGGGCGCGAGGGCGTAGATGTTCTGGCCATCGAGCACGAGCTGAACGGCCCCGCTGCCCGACGAGATCGTCGCGACCGTGAACTTCGTCGTTCCGCCGGCCTTCGCCAGCGAGAAGACGGAGCCGCTCCCCGAGTCCGACCAGTAGATCGTCGACGCGTCATCCACGAGATAATCGTAGTTGACGCTGCCGCTCGTGGCATTCAGCACGAGGGGGGACGCGGCCCCGCCGCCGACGGCGACCTTCAAGAGATCTTCGTTCGTCGTGCCGGGCGCGAAGAAATAGACAAAAGCCCCGTCGCTGTCCGGGTTCACGAGGCCATTGGGTGGGTTGCCCGGATAGATGACGGTCGGGGCGCCGCCGTCGACGCTCGTGAGAGGAACCGCGGAGATCGTCGTCGTGTTCCCCGTGAGCGCGTACAAGACCGAGCCCGCGATCGGAAGGCGCGTCATCGTGGAGGCGGCCACCACCTCGGTGGGCGTCCCTCCGGCGAGGGGCATCGCATTGACGCTGGGATTGTGGGGAAAGGCGCTCTCGGAGTCGGCCCACAGCACGCGACCGTCGCTGACGGCGATGGCGCGCGGCTGATTCAAACCGCTCGCGAGCGTCGTGACGCCCGCGTCGGGGGTGGCGTCGACGCCGGTCTTGCTGACGCTGAGCACCTTCCCATCGTGACCGGCGGCGGTCTCCACCAGGGTGACGTACAGAAGATCCGCGTTGAGGGCGAGCGAGGCGGGGACCGCGCCCAGCGTCGCGACCACGGTGGGGGCGGGGGCGTCTTGGCCGGCATCGGCGTCGCTCGAAGCGTCGCTCGAAGTGTCGAGAGACGCGTCGCTCGAATCGATCGCCGTCGCGTCAGCGCCATCCGCCGGAACATAGGCAGGACTTCCATCGGAGGGCTTTGCGTCGGAGGGCTTTGCGTCGGGGTTGGGGTGCGCGATCGAACCGCAACCGACCACCGCCAGCAAGAACGCCCCAGCCGCAACAACCGAACACGGTCCGAAATTTCTAATCTTAGACATGAGCCCTCCGTCGTGACGTCGCGATAGCGACCCGCACCTTATAGGTCCGTTTCCTCCGGGGCCAGGACCACGCAGCGACTTCGCGCCGCTACATCAGAGAAAACGGATAGGTGATCACCTGGCTCGTGCTCGACGCCGGGAACCTCAGGCCGCCCATGACGCCCTTGAGGCAGCCGGTGAGCCCCCCCTTGTGCAAGATGACGGGCGCCTCGACTTGCACGCCCTTCACGACGCCCGTGCGTTGGATGCGAAACCGCACGGTGACGCGGCCCGGGATGTCGGTGTACTCGTCGGGCCGCGCGCGCGCGATGCAACCGAGCACCGCGTTTTCCTTCGCGCGGAAGCGCGCGTCGATCTCGTCCTCGGACAGCTCGTGTCCACCTTCGTTCGAGAAGTCGAGGCGCTGGACCTCGGGGTGCGACAGGTCTTCGCCTTGCCAAACGATCTTGAGATCGGCGGCGCGCAACTTGAGGGGCTCGGGCTCGACGGGCTGACGCGAACCACCAGCGCTCGGGGCCTGCGCCGGCAGCGGCGCGTTCGAGGCGAACAGATCTTGCGGCTCCACTTCGGTCGTCGCGGCGCCGCCCGGCGCGAGCGGGGCGCGTTCTTCCTCGCGCGGCGACGGCGGCTGCACCGGATCGAAGGACGGAGTCGGGTCATTGCGGATTGGCGGTTCATCCGCCGGCGCCGACGCCGAGGCCGGCGAGGCGAAGACCTCGTTGCGCGCGAGGCGCCGCGCGCCGTGCCGGTGCCGCCGCCGCCGCTCCTTGCCGCCCTTGGCGGGATCGGCGGCAGCGACGACGGGCGCGCGAGGCGCCTGGAGCGACTGCCGCCACCAAAGCACGCCCGCGAGGCCCACGGCGGAGAAAACCAGCAGCGCCAAGAATCCCTTCATCGTTCCGGACCGAGACTACAAGGTCGCCGCCCATCCGCCAGGATGACGCCGCCTCCGACGGAGGCCCGGACCACGTCGGGTCAGCGTCAGGGCGAAGGGATGACGGCGGCGACGGCGACGGCGCGTCGCGCTTCGTCGCAGAGGTCGCGCGCCTCGGGCGTCTGCCGCAGGGTCAGGTTCTTCTCGGCCAGGGCGAGGGCGCGGCGAGGATCGCCCACGACGCGCAGAAAGAAGCGCGCGGCGTGGTCTTCGAAGGCTTCGGGGTGGCGGCTCAAGAGGCCTTCGTACATCTCGGTGGCCTCGCGCGTGAGGCGCTCGGCCTCGTCGGCGTGGCCGAGACGCCGCTGCACGGCGGCGAGCTGGCCGATGTACTCGGGATCGTCGCTGCGCGCGACGAGCGGCTCCAGGAGCGCACGCGCCTGGGCGAGCGACGCCGGGTCGCCTGACGTGGCGAGCGTCCCCGCGAGGTGCGCGGTGGCCGCGGCGTAGATCGGCAGGCGCGCGTGCGCCGACGCGAAGGCGGCGCGTGCCAGGTCCGAGCGGCCCGCGCCTTCCCACATGTGGCCTTCCTGGAATTCGAGCCAGGCGACGGCGAAGGGGGAGACGTCGTTGTAGTGGCGCTTGGCCTCTTCGAAGAGGGATGCCGCGCGCGTGAAGTCGCGCGCCTCGGCGTACGCGGTCGCCTCGGCGCCGAAGGTCGCCAGGGTCGGGCGATCGCGCCGCCACGCCTGCAGGCGCTTGATCGCGTCGTCGAGACGCCCAGTCGCCTGCCAGATCGAGACCCGGGTCTTCTCGGCTTGCTCGAAGCTGGCTTCGCGCGGCGGCAAGGTCAGCTCGGCTTCGTCGACGGCGGCGAGCGCGCGGGGAAATTGGTGCAGCGCCGACCACACGTGCGCGCGCACCAGCAGCGCCGCGGCGTTCGTGGGCGGCAGGCTCATCGCGATCGCCAAGGCGCGATCGTAGTCGGCGAGCTGACCCCAATACTGCGCGTGCAAAAGTAGCCGGTCGACGAGAGAGCGCGCGCGACCGACATCGGCGGGGCGCTCGGCGTGGAGGCGTTCGGCCTGCGCGAGCTCGGCTTGGACATTGTCCGCCGCGAGCGCACCGCTCGTCGTGAGCAGGTTCGGGGTCGACTCCGGCGCGAGAGAGGTCGCGGCGTCGGGGCGGTGGCAGGCCGAAAAGAAAATACCCGCCCCCACGATGGCGATCATCGCGGGGCGGGCAGCGGGCGTCCGGGCGGCAGTCACGGACGCGATCACTTCGTTACGGGTTCGCAGCGGCCAGGTACGGGAACGTCGTCGTCGTCGCCGAGCCGGCGGCGACGCCGTCGGTCACGCCCGACACGGCGCCCACGGCGAGCACGGAGTAGCTCTCGTCGACGACGTCTTCGGAGAGCGTTCGGCCCCCGCAGTCGGTGTTCGGGATGATGCCCGTCGCGTTGGCCTCGACGCCGAGGTACACCGCGCACGTGGCCGAGCTCGTGTCGACGTAGAGCTGGTCGTCGAGCAGAACGTCGGCGAGCGCCTTGTAGCGCGTCTTGTCTGTCTTCGTCTTGTCGGCCGCGAACTGGTTGCCGCACACGGTGTCTAGGCTGTCGAGGATGGCGAGATTGGCCTCGAAGGCGTCCTCGAACGCCGTCCCCGTGCTGGGCGTCGCGGCGTTGAAGGCGTCTTGTTGCGTGTCGTGCATCGCCGACGGGGCGAAGGGCGCCGTGATCGCCGTGTTGATCGCCGGTCGACCCATGCGGTCAATCTGCGCACCCAGCGTGGGCGGAGCGCCCATGCCGGCGGTGCCCGTCGAGCCAGCGGTTCCGGTCGAGCCGGCCGTGCCGGCATCCGCGGGGTTGTTGCTCGAGCTCGAACAGGCCGTGAAGGCCAGCGCCGGCGCGAGCAGCGCAATTGCGAAAATCGTCGATTGAATTTTCATGATTAAGCCTTCTTGTGGGTGCTGGCCCACACGCCCAAGATCTTGCCGCCTGGAGTGACGAGCGTCGTGTCGACCTCGATGACGATGCTCTGGACGTTCTTGCCAGCGAAGTCATTGACGGCCGGCGCGCCCGCCGTGCCGTGGCTGAGCTGACCGACGAGCGCCGTAGACTGTGCCGTCGTGAGAGCGGGACATCCGGTGGCGTCGAACGTCAGCGCGGGCGCCGCCGCCATGACGGCCGCCGTCGTTGCCTTGAAGCCCGTGAAGTTGAAGAAGAACGGATCGTCGCGCAGACCGGCGAAGACCTTCGTCTTGCCGCTCGCGCTCGCGAGGCCCGCGACGGCGCTCGCGTCGCCCGTGACCGTCTCGGTGCTGCCGACCCAGCAAGAGATCTTCTGAGCGGCGTCGAATCCGCAGATGATCTTCGTCTCCGTCGCCGCCATGCCGAAGCCAGGCGCCGAGTTGAGGTGGAACACGTAGTAGACGGCGTCCGAGAACTTCGAGCCGGCTGGCGCGAACGGATAGACGTTCATCACCAGGCTCACCTTGGCCTTGTCGGCCGACATCCACGCATAGACGTCGGTGATGTCCGACGTCGCGTCGGCCTTCACGGCAGGACCGTCGGTGTGATCCGCCGCCTTGAGCTTGAGCCCAACCCCGATTCCCAGGGTCACCACCGCGATCCCCGCCGCACCTCGAATTAACTTGGTTCTATTGATCATGTGTCCCTTCCTTCATTTTCATTCCGGGCAATTAATAATTAGCCGCGTGGACGGTACGCTCGTCGTTCTCGATCGGATCTGTTTTCAAAGACGGCTTTTCAAATCGCCGATAGACGTGCAATGAGCCACACAACGCCGAGCACACTTATGACCGTGGAACCGAGGCGCAAGCCCCAGCGCTCGTATGTGATGGGATTTCGTCTGGCTGCCATGAGTACGATCGGGAACGCGAGTGACAGAACGGCGAGTTGACCGAGCTCGACTCCGAGATTGAACGCGATCAACGACAAGAGAAATCCGCGCTTCGGCAGACCGATCTCGTGCAGCACCGACGCGAAGCCGAGGCCGTGGACGAGGCCGAACCCGAATACCACCCCATAACGAAAGCGGGGCAGGCGCGGTAACAGGTTTTCGACGCCGACGTAGGCGACCGAGAAGGCGATGGCGGGCTCGACCCAGCGGGCGGAGACGAGGCCAGGGTGAAACGCCTGCGAGATCAACGTCAGCGAGTGCGCGATCGTGAACGCGCTCACGAGCCTGATCGTGCGCACAATGGCCTCGCGCGGCGAGGCGGCTTGCGCGATCGCGCTGGGCGCGTGGCGGCTGCTGCGCCGGCTGAGCCCCGCGGCCAGCAGCAGCGCCATGAGGAAACAGAGGTGGTCGTAGCCGGTGAGAATGTGGATGCCGCCCAACTTCAGGTAAGCGGCGACGTCGCGCGCGAACGAGCCATGTTCGTTCGCGCTCGACAACGCCACGAGGACGGCCTCGCGCGCGCCGTCGCGAAAGACGAGGCTGCCTTCGCCGCCCGCGCTCGCGAGGCCGGCTCCGAGGCGCATGAAGGCTTGATGAAAGCGATCGGTCTCGAAGAAAAGCTCATAGTGAAGGTGGAGGCGCGAGCGCGCCGGGCACGAGAAGACGGCCGTGAGCTCGAGCGTCGCCTCCGGCTCGCGCGGGTCGCGCGCCAGCGCGGCGCGGGTTTGCGCGCACGCGCCGCCGTCTTCGGTCGAGACGCGGACGCCGGCGCGTAGATAGGCGAGGGCGCGGTCTTGCCAGGCGGCCGCGACGATCTTGGTCGTCGAGGCGCCGTCGAGCGCGGCGACGACATCGGCCGCGCGCACGCGCAAGCGCCACGCGATGGCGTCGGCGTCCTGGTCGACCTCGCCGAAGGTCGTCGTCATCTGATGCGCGTGGGCCGAGCGGCCGGCGCCGAGGAGCGCGAGCGCGCCCACCGCGAGGACGAGAGCGCGCGCACGACGGAGAGTCACGGCGCAGTCTGCCCTGAAGCGAGGCCCGTCCTGCCTCAAATCGCGAGGGATGCGCCCCTCACTCTCAAGATCCCGACGGTGCCGGTCGATTTCATCGCCGTGAAAAGCTCCGCTTCGATCGGATGGACCTCCCTGATGTTGACCCTGTTCGTGGGCCTCGCGCTGGGAACAGGGG
>JBBQJG010000151.1:0-13620 GCA_038325725.1 Polyangia bacterium
GGCGGCGCGGCGGGCGCGGGCGGCAGCGCGGCGGGCGCGGGCGGCAGCGCTGGCGCGGGGGGCACGGGTGGCGTGGTCAACCCGACGACGATCCACATCAACGAGATCGAGTCGAACGGCGACCTCGCGGGGGATTGGGTCGAGCTGACCAACACGGGCGCGACCACCGTCGACCTCTCGGGCTTCGAGATGAAGGACGACAACGACAGCCACGCGTTCGTCGTCGTGCCCGCGGGGACGATGCTGGCGCCAGGCGGTTTCTACGCCACTTACGTGTTCGCGACGTTCGGCCTCGGCGCGCCGGACATGGTCCGCCTCTTCGACCCGGCCGGCACGCTCATCGAGTCGTACAGCTGGACGGCGCACGCGGCGGGCACGTACGGCCGCTGCCCCGACGGCGCGGGCGCCTTCGTCGACATGACGCCATCACGGGGCGTGGCCAACGTTTGCGGCGGCGGCGCGGGTGGCGTCGGTGGCTCTGGGGGCGCCGGTGGCCTCGCCGGAAATGAATTTGCCTGGCCCGGCACGGCCGCCGTCGTCAGCATCGACGACCTGAACGTCTTCGGCACGAACCTTTCGGGCCTCAACTATCAGCCGGCGGCGGGCTCCAATCCGGCGGTCCTCTGGGCCGTGCAGAACGGGCCGTCGAAGATCTATCGCCTGCTGTGGGACGGCACGATCTGGAGCCCCGACGGCACCAACAACTGGGTCGTCGGAAAGCTGCTCCACTACACCGACGGCACGGGCGCGCCCGACTCGGAAGGTCTCAGCAAGGCCGAGTGGGTCGACAGCTCGATGTACGTGTCGACCGAGCGAGACAACAACGCCAACGGCGTCAGCCGCCTCAGCATCCTCCGCTTCGACACGGCGGCGTCGGGCGCCGAGCTGACCGCGCTCAACGATTGGAACCTCACGGCGGATCTGCCCGTCGTCGGCGCGAACCTCGGCCTCGAAGCGATCACGTACGTCCCCGACACGGCGCTCGTCGCGGGCGGCTTCTTCGACGAGGCGGCCAACGCGCCCTACAACCCCGCCAGCTATCCCAACCACGGCGCCGGCCTGTTCTTCGTGGGCCTCGAAGGCAACGGCTCCGTTTACGGCTACGCGCTCGACCACGTCACGAATGGTTTTCAGCGCGTCGCGACGCTCCCGAGCGGCCAGGTCTCGATCATGGACCTCGCCTACGATCGCGAGACCGCCTTGCTTTGGGGCTATTGCGACAACACCTGCAACAACAAGGCGACCGTCTTCAAGCTCGACACGGCCGCGGTGTCGCCGACTCACGGCAGGTTCCAGGTGAGCCGCGTCTTCGACCATCCGAGCACGCTTCCGAATTCGAACAACGAGGGCATCACCTTCGGGTCCGAGGCCGAGTGCGTCGGCGGACAGAAGCCCTTCTTCTGGACGGACGACGACGCCATCAACGGGCACTCGATCCGACGCGGCACGATTCCCTGCGGCAGCTTTTTCTAACCAACGGAGAGACACGAAATGAACACGAGAAAAGCAACCCTTCTGGCCGCGCTGCTCGCGGGCACCGCTTCGCTGGTTGGCTGCGGAACCGACGCCAGCAACGAGCCCGTCGGTGAAGCGCGCCTCGCCATCATCATCCAGGGCGGCATCGTCGTGAACACGGTGAGCTATACGGTCACGGGCCCGAACAGCCTCAACCGTACGGGCTCGATCGACGTGAGCCACAGCGCGACGATCTCCTCGATCATCTCGCTGCCGGCCGGTGGTCCCGACACGCTCACGCTGTCGGCGACGTCGGCCGACGGATCGCTCTCATGCGGCGGCACCTCCGCTCCGTTCTCGGTGACGGCGCACCAGACCTCCCCGGTGACGGTTCAGATTCAGTGCCACGAGACGTCTCACGTGGGCAGCGTCCTCGTGAGCGGAACCCTGAACGTGTGCCCGATCGTCGACGCCGTGAGCTCGACACCGCCGACGGGGACGACGATCGCGCTCGCGAGCAGCGCGCACGACGCAGACGCGGCCCCGCAGCCGATCGCTTATCACTGGACGGCGAGCTCTGGCACGCTGAGCGACGCGTCCGCGCAGAACCCGACGCTGAGCTGCACGGCCCCCGGCCTCGTCACGCTCACCGTCACGGTGACCGACGGAGACGCGGCCTGCAGCGACACCTACAATTCGCTCGTCGAGTGTCCGTCCGACGCCTCGCTCGCTGACGCGGCGTGGGTCGTGATCGGCGCCAACAACCAGGCCATCGCGCGTCTCATCACGCCGTACGCCGCGTGCCCGTCGATCACGATCGACGGCGTGACGTCGCCGATGAACCTGCGCGTCGGCCCCGGCACGATGCCCATCCGCCCGAGCACGAGCGATCCGACGATCACCGCCACGACCGTCAACACGAAGGCGTCGGTCTTTCCGGTGACGACCTGCGAGCTCAACATCCCGTCGAGCGCGTTGGTGGCGACGGTCGCCGGCAAGAACCTGCCGCTTCCGAAGGCCAACCCGACCCGCATCGTCGTCCTGGGCGATACGGGCTGCCGGCTCGCGATTGGTAACCAGTGGCAGGCGTGCGGCGATCCGGCGCAGTACCCGTTCCCGGTGATCGCCGCCGCCGCGGCCGCGATGAAGCCGGATCTCGTCCTGCACGTCGGCGACTACCACTACCGCGAGAACGCCTGCCCCGCCGATCAGCCGCAGTGCGCGGGCTCGCCGTGGGGCTACGGCTACGACGTGTGGAACCTCGACCTCTTCCAGCCGGGCGCGCCGCTCCTCGCGGCGGCGCCGTGGATCATGGTTCGCGGCAACCACGAGTCGTGCAACCGCGGTGGTCAGGGTTGGTACCGCTTTCTTGATACGGGCGCGTGGTCCACGACGAGGAACTGCAACGACCCCGCGAACGACAACGCCAGCAACTACGGTGATCCGTACGCGGTCACCGCGGGCGACACGCAGTTCATCGCGTTCGACTCGTCGGCCGCGCCGAAGGTGGCCCTCACCGCGGGGAGCCTCGGCTTCACGAACTTCACGGCTGAGCTCGCCTCGGCCGCGGCCCTTGTGAACCCGAGCCAGTTGACGATCTGGGGCAGCCACCACCCGCTCCTCGGCTACACGGCGGGCACGCCTGTCACGGGCGGCAACCCCGGCATGCTGTCCGTCATGGCGGCGGCCTACCCGACGGCCTACTACCCGCCGGGCATCGGCCTCGCCATGCACGGTCACGTGCACGACTTTCAGGCCATCAGCTTTTCGAGCGGCCACCCGTCGACGCTCGTCATCGGCACGGGCGGCGACAACCTCGACGCGGCGCTGCCCGCCTCGATCACGATCCCGCCCGCGACCGGCACGACGGTGGGTCAGCTCACCTACGCGAACTCGTTCGGTTTCATGGTGATGGACAAGCTCGGTCCCAAGAGCTGGAGCTACACGGCCTACAAGCCCGACGGCACCGTGCTCACGCGGTGCACGCAGGTCGCGACGCCTTGCTCGGGCTGCACCGATCCGACGCCCGGTACGCAGCTCACGTGCAATCCGTTCGGCTCGCTCTAGCGCTCGGTTGCCTCGTCCTCGCGGGCTGCGGCGCGAAACCTTCACATTCGCCTTCGCCGCCCGCCGCGGAGCGATCGGTCGATCGCAAGCCGACGATCGAGGAGGCGATGGCGGCGGCGAAGATTCCCCGGCTGCCGCCGTACGCGAGCGTGCCGGCGCGGCGCACGGGCGTCGTGCTCTCGCCGGGGCCGGCCCGCCCGCCCGAGGACGCGGCGCTCGTCGCGCTCGGCAAGAAGATCTTCTCCGACGAAAGGCTGTCCGAGCCGCCGGGCACGAGCTGCGCGAGCTGCCACGATCCGCGGCGCGCGTTTTCGGGCACGCACGGCTCGACTCTAGGTGTGCCCCGCGGCAGCCGGCCCGCGCACTTCGCGCGCCGAACCGGCCCATCGTTGCTCTACCTGCGGTACCGACCCAGGTTCCATTTCTTCGACGACGACGAGGCGCCCGAGCCGGCTCCGTACGGCGGCTTCTTCTGGGACGGCCGCTCGGACAGCATCGCCGAGCTCGTGCGCCAACCCCTCTTCAACCCCAACGAGATGAACGGGGGCAACCCGCGCCGCCTCGTCGCGAAGGTCGCGAGCGCGACGTACGCGAAGGACTTCCGCGCGGCGTTCGTGCGCGCGACGGGCGCGGACGCGATCCTGCACGCCGTAGGCGTCGCGCTCGAGGCGTACCTCACGAGCGACGAGCTGACGCCGGCGAGCTCGAAGTTCGACGCCTGGGTGCGCGGCGAGGCGACGCTCACGCCGCAGGAGAAGCGCGGGCTCGAGGCGTTCAAGGACGGCGCGCGCGGCGCCTGCTCGAGCTGTCACCGCCTCAACGAGGTGTCGACCAATCCCGAGTGGACGATGTTCACCGACTACGGGTTCGACGCGATCGCGGTGCCGCGCAACCGAGCGCTGCCCGGCAACGCTGATCCGGCTGCATACGACCTCGGCCTGTGCGAGCGGAAGAACGCGCAGACGCCGTCCGACGACGGCAAATGGTGCGGCAACTTCCGCACGCCTTCGCTGCGCAACGTCGCCGTGCGCGAGGTGTTCATGCACAACGCCGCGTTCAGGACGTTGCGGCAGGTCGTGACCTTCTACGCGAACCGCGCGTCGTCTCCCGATCGCTTCTATCCGACGCGCGAGCGCTTTGATGACTTGCCGCCGAAGTACCGCGACAACGTCAACGTCTCGTCGCGGCCCTACAACCGCCCCGAGAACGGCAAGCCCGCCATGACCGACGAGGACATCGACGCGATCGTCGCCTTTCTAGGGACGCTCACCGACGCCGCCTTTCTGCCCGCCGCGCCCGGCCCGACTTAGCGCATGAACGCGCGTGAGACCGCGACGCGGGCGAGCTCGTCGCAGCGTTCATTTTCGGGGACGCCCGCGTGGCCGGCCACCTTGACGAACGACAGGCGCGGGATCGTCGCGACGAGCTTGCGCATGCGCGCGACGAGCTCTTGGTTGGCCTTCGCCTTCCAGCCTTTTTCCAGCAGGCCGATCGCGTAGCTCGAATCGCTGTAGACGCGCAGCGGGCGTGCCGGGTCGCCGCCCGTGAGCTCGAGCGCCATGACGAGCCCGCGCTCGATCGCGACGAGCTCGGCGATGTTGTTCGTGCCCGAGCCGAGGTATTCGCCGAGCTCCTGGCGCGTGTCGCCGTCGAGCACGACGACGCCGATGCCCATGGGGCCCGGGTTGCCCGAGCACGCGCCGTCGGTCCAGATCTCGATGGCGCCGCCCGCGGCGTTCGGCACGTGCGGATCGACGGGGGCTGCGCGCTTGCGCGGCGCGCTCTTCTTGGCGGCGGGCGCCCGTGGCGCCGACGCCGGCGCCGGCCCGTCTCCGTCGGGCAGCAGGTTGCCCGGCCCGGGGCGGTAGCTCTTGGGGTCGGTTTCGCGGTACTTCATCTCGGCGCGACCGTCGGCGTCCAGGACGAGGCGTCCCGTCTCGTCGGCGCGCACGAAGACCCGCTGATCCTTGAACCGCATGCGAATCCACGACGACATCGGCCGCACTATGGCGCGAACGCGAGGCGCCTTTCCAGTGTCGCGCGCGTGGGCCCTCGCGCTCGTCGCGACGCTCGCGGCGACGGGCGCGTGTCGTGGCGGCTGTTCGCGCGTGCCCGATCCCGCGGCGACGGTGTCGGGGCAGCTCGCGCTGCTGCCGGAGCCCACGCGCGTGCTCGTCTCGCTCGACGTCGCGAAGCTACGCGCGAGCGCCGTCGCGGGGCAGCTGGGCGCGCTCACGAAGCAGAGCCCCGAGGACGCGAAGAAGCTCGAAGACTTCACGCGACGCACGGGGCTGGACCCGCTCACGCAGCTCGACACCGTGCTCGTCGGGTTCCCCGAGGACGCGCGCACGCGCGGCGAGCTCGCGCTCGTGCTGCGCGCGCAGCACTTCGACGAGCCGCGCCTCGTCGCCTACGCGCGCGATCAGCTCCAGAAGAAGGGAGACGATCTCGTCGTGACGACTCACGGCCGTTTCAAGCTGTGGGCCACGCGCACCAAGCCCGACGTCGCCGGCTTCTTCATCGACGAGCGGACCTTCGTGCTCGGCGCGGGGGGCTGGGCGCCGCGCATCGCCGATCTCGCCGAGCACGCCCGGCCGAGCGACAGCGCCGCGACGAACATCGACGTCGCGCGGCTCGTCGGGCGCACCGGCGCGCACGCGCTGTGGGCCGCCGCGATCGTGCCGGCCGAGACGCGCCGGTCGCTCGCCGCCGATCCGCGCTTCGGCAGCGCGGCGACGCTCGCGACCCTCGTCGTCGGGATCGATCTGCCGCTCGGGCTCGACGCCGTCGTCGTCGGCGACGTCGCGACCGCGCGCGACGCCGACGTGCTCGTCGGCAAGATGCAGGAGACGCTGCGCGACGCCAAACGCAACGCCTCGATCCTCATGCTGGGCCTCGGCCCCTATCTCGATGGCGTCACGGCGCGCGCCGTCGATCGAACCTTCGAGCTGCACGCGGCGCTGTCAGAGGCGCAGGTGGCCGACCTCGTCGGGCGCCTCGGGGCGTTCCTCGCCCTCAGCCGCGAAGGCGGCGCCCCTTCATTGAAGTGACGGCGGACGCGACGCGACCGAGACCGAGATGTCGCGCTTCGAGCGCGGCGGTTCGCTTCAACGACCGGCCGCGCCGCTCTCTCCGGTGACGCCACCGGTGCTGGTGGTGCCGCCCTCTCCGGTAGAGCCACCGGCGCCGCTCTGGCCCGTGGCGCCGCCCGGGTCGGTCGTCCTGGGGAACCCCGCGAAGTCGCCGGTGTTGGTCGAGCCGCCCGCGCCGCCGATCTCGGGCGAGCCGGCCCCTCCGAAGAAGCCGCCTGTCGATGTCGTGCCGGCCGTCTCGAAGAAGCCGCCTCCGCCGGTCGAGCCGGCGAACCCGCCGCCACGCTGGCAGACGCCCATTTCGAAGTGATAGTTCGGCGCGCACGTGCTCGAGGCCGAGAGGTACGCGCGAAGGCCCCTGTCGCTGATGCAGGACGGGGGGAAAGCCGGCTGGCCGGACGCGCAGCGATTGTCGGTGACGGTCGTCTGTTGGCCGAAGCTGGACTCGGCGGGGAAGACGCAATCGGTGAGCCCCTGCGGCTTGAACATGCCGATGGGGCAGTCGGTCGACGTCGCCCCCGCGGCGCCCGACGGGTCCGAGCCGTCGTCGCACGAGAGGACCGAGGAGAAGAAAAGGAGGCTCGCGATGCCGAGGTTTCGTTTCATGGCTTGGCCAGGTTAGAGCAAGATCGAGACCCACGCGCGTCGGCGGGACCCTCGACCCTGAGAGCGACCGCTGGCTCGGCGCGGCACGGGCGCCTCAAGGTCTGAGCAGGGAAGGCCGAAAATGTGAGGCGACGCACGTCTGTGGTGTCGCGAGCTCGCCGCTAGACCACTTCGAACTTCCCGAGGGGAGCACTGATGGTTCGTTCCGCACGGCAGGGTGTTGGGTTTTCTGTGTCCGGGGGCAAGTGGTTGGGACTGGTCGCGGGCGTCGCCTCGCTCGTGGGAGGGGGCGGGTGCGGGAAGAGCCATAGCCCTGCGTCCGACGACGCGTCGACGACCGCCGCGGCGCTGCACTTCATCTCGACCGCCGTTCACAACACCGAGGTCGGCGGCACGCTTCAATATCAAGCGGCGCTCTCCGAACCGGGCGAAGCGCAGTGGATCCTCTCCGAGGGCCCGCACGGTGCGACCCTCGCGCAGGGTGGTCAGCTCACGTGGACACCGGAAGACGGTCAGAGCGGCACGCAATCTTTCAAGATCGTCGCGATGGTCGACGCGCACAGTGTCGAGCAGACGTTCGACGTCACGGCCGCGAGCGCCAACCTCGCGTCGCAGGCTCACATCAATCCCGCCGACCCCAACGGCGGCAGCGTCGTCGTCGATCAGCCGCTGTCCGAGGTGCAGGGCGCCGCGCTGCAGTTCGATCCGGGCTCGCTGCCGGCGGGGCCCCCCGTCGACGTTTCGATCTCGACGATGGCGCATCCGCCGTTGCCGCCCGCGGCGATGACGATCGGCGGCGTCGATCCGCACGCCGTGCAGCCGGTCGAGCTGCGGCCCACGGGGCTCACGTTCCAGAAGCCCGTGCGCTTGCAGCTCCCGATCTCGCCGGGGCTCATGGCGATGCCAAACCTCACCGTGCAGACGTACAACTACAAATCGGGGCAGTGGCAGAAGGTCAAGGTCGTCAAGGTCGACAAGGTCGCGGGCGTGATCGTCGCGGAGGTGCAGCACTTCTCGCCATACGTCGTCGTCCCCGACATCAAGGTGATTGATCTGCAGGCGAGCCTCGGCGCCGCCGGCTCGCCGTGCGCCAAGAGCCTCGTGCTGCACGCGTCGCTCGTGCCGGGCTTCGCGCAGGTGCCGGCCTCGGCCGTCAACGGCGCGGCGAGCACCGGGTCGCTCGCCGACGTGCTCACGAATTTGCCGAAGGGCCAGGCGCTGCAGGTCTACACGCGCGTCAAGGCGCGCGCCTTGTCGGGGACGGGCGCTCAGACGGGGTGGTTGCTCGCCTCGGCGACGGCGCTCGGCGACGGCAAGCTCAAGGTCTCCGTCTCGAGCGATAGCCAGGGCGCGCTCCTCGCCGTGCCGCCGGGCGGTCTGCCGGCCGGCGATCCCGAGCTGCTCGCGTGGTTGAACGGCAGCCGCGCCGGCTTCGTCTTCGGCGCGCTCGGCGTTTTGTCGGCCGGCGCGGCCGTCAGCGGCGAGATCTCGCTTTACGTCGTGCCGGCCAGCGACGCCGATCGCGCCCCGCCCGCGAGCGCGAACGCCCTCGCGACCGACGAGGTCGAGCTCAAGGATCTCGTCGCCGCGGCCACCGGCAGCGACGATGACTGCGACGGCGCGCCCAACGCCTGGGATCCCGAGCCGCAGGGCGCGGCGCCGCCCGTGCTCGTCGGTCTGCCGGGCAGCCCCGTGCACGTCGCGGTCGGCGCGGCGACGCCGTTCAAGATTTCGTCACCGCAGGACGGCGTGATGTTCACGTGGAGCGCGAGCGATTCGTCGGTGACGATCGTGTCGGGCATGGGCGGCGCGTTCGCGACCGCGTCGCCGTCGACGCCGGGCCTCTTCACCGTCACGGTGACGGGCACGCTCAACGGCGCGACGTCGCGCACTTCATGGGACGTCATCGCCGACCCGCTCGCCGTCGCCAACCTGAACACGGCGCCGTTCGTCGCCGTGAGCGCGAGCGCGAACGTCGTGCGCGTCGGCGAGCGCGTGACGCTCATGGCCTTCGGCAAGGACGCCGAGCAGACGGCGCTCACGTTCCAGTGGGCGCCGAGCGATCTGACGACGCTGTCGGGCACGTCGGGTGACACGACGATCTTCGCGGCGACGTCGCCGGGCGACTACGTCGTCGCGTGCGTCGCCAGCGACGGCACGGCCGCGTCGCTGCCGGCCCAGGTGACGATCACGGTGCTGTCTGCAACAGCCAACCGCCCGCCGGGGAGCCCGTCGGTGACGCCGCTGTCCGCCGTGCTCACGCACATGCCGGGGCAGGGCGTCTCGGTCATGCTCTCGGCGACGGCCGTCGATCCCGACGGCGACGCGCTCACCTACGACTTCGCGCCCGATCCGGCGACGCCGCCGACGTTCACGCTCTCGAAGTCGGGCGCGAGCGCGGCGTTCTCGGCGACGCAAGACGGCGCCTACGTCTTCTACGTGACGGCGACCGACGCCAAGGGCGCAGTGGGTCCGTGGACGCCCGTGAAGATCCTCGTGCTGCCTCCGTTCTCGGCGAACCCGGTGGATGACGACAAGGACGGCTATCCCGCGGGCTTCGACTGCGACGACAAGAACCCCGCTGTTCACCCGGGCGCCAAGGAGATCTGCGGCGACACGGTCGACCAGGACTGCGACGGCCGCGACCTCGGCGTGATGGACTGCGACGCCGACGGCGATCGCTTCACGCCGGCGCAGGGCGACTGCGACGACACGAACCCGGCCATCGGCCCCAAGATGCTCGAGCGCTGCGACGGCATCGACAACAACTGTGACGGCACCAAGGACGAAGGCTTCGCGCTCGCGGCTGCGTGCACGAACGGCGTGGGCGCCTGCGCCGCCGCCGGCAAGACGATGTGCAGTGCCAGCTACAACGGCGTCGTGTGCGACGCCGTGCTCGGCAAGCCCTCGCCCGAGACGTGCGACAACAAGGACAACGACTGCAACGGCCGCGTCGACGACGTCGCCGGGCAGACGACGGGCGATCTCGCGAACTGCGGCGGCTGCAACATCGCCTGCGCCGCGCCCGCGAACGCCGTCCCCGCGTGCGTCCTGGGCGGCTGCGTCTCGGCGTGCGCGCCGGGATACGTCGACACCGATCGCGACCGCGCCAACGGCTGCGAGTGCAAGGTCTCGAACAACGGCGTCGAGATCTGCGACGGCGTCGACAACGATTGCAACGGCGTCGCCGACGACGGCGTCATGGCGGTCGTCTACGACGGTCCGGCCGGGACGATGGGCATCGGCGTGTGCGCCGCGGGCGTGCAGCGCTGCGAAGGCGGCAAGCTCGTCGCGCTCAAGCCGGCACAGTTGCCCACGCAGGAGATCTGCGACGGCCTCGACAACAACTGCGACAAGCGCGTTGATGAGGGCTTCGATCTCCAGAATGACTCTCGGAACTGCGGCGGCTGCGGCATCCTCTGCGCGGGCGGCGCGGCGTGCCAGCAGGGCAAGTGCCCCGGTGGCACGATGACCGACGGTGGCGTCGGGGGTATGGGCGGCAACCTCGCGATCTGCAAGAACTCGGCGGGCGGCCCGAACTGCGTCGATCTCTTCCACGACGTCGAGAACTGTGGCACGTGCGGCCACGCGTGCCCGACGACGCAGTACTGCGCGAGCGGTGTGTGCGGGACGCCGCCGTCGATCACCTGCCCGGTAGGCTTTCTCGCCTGTGGCGACCTCGCGGCGGGCGGCAAGACGTTCTGCGCCGATCCCAAGAGCGACGCGCGCAACTGCGGGGCGTGCGGGAACGTGTGCGCGAGCTTGAACTGTCAAAACGGCGTGTGCGCGACGTCGACGTCGACCGACGGGGGCGCGACGATGGCGGGCGCCGACGCCGGCGCATGTCCCGCGAGCACGCCGTACATGTGCCCGAACGGCGGCGGGGGCAGCTACTGCACGGACTTCGTCCACGACGCCAACAACTGCGGCGCGTGCGGCAAGGTCTGCGCGGGCGGTCTCGCCTGCGTGCAGGGCACGTGCGGGCAGCCCGCCGCGGGCGGCGTGTGCGGCGGTGGGTTCACGATGTGTGGGACGACCTGCACGTCATTGCTCGACGACGCGCGCAACTGCATGTCGTGCGGCGTCTTTTGCGACGGCACGTGCAGCGGCGGTATCTGCAACTTCACGACGGGCCCGGGCGCGTTCGGCGCGTCGTGCACGAAGAACACCGATTGCGGCGGCGCGTTTTGCGCAGACCAAGCCCGCTTCGGTTGGCCGGGCGGTTTCTGCTCGAGCCTGTGCGACGCGACGATGCCTTGCGCGGCGGGCCAGGTGTGCGTCGGCGCGGCGACGAGCGGCTCGTTCGGATTCTGCCACACACAGTGCGCGGCCGACGCCGACTGTGGTGGCGGCCTCCTTTGCGCCGCGGGCGCGTGCACGCCCAAGTGCCAGACGAGCCCCAAGATTTGCCAGAACGGGCAGATGTGCGCCGCCGACGGCCACTGCGTCGCGCAGGTCTGTCAGGCGCCCATGACGAGCTGCAGGTCGGCTGACGGCGTGACTCAGTTCTGCACGGACCCGACGAAGGATCCGGCCAACTGCGGCGGTTGCGGACGCAGCTGCCCCGGGGGCATGGGTTGCAACAACGGCGTCTGCGGCGGCGTTTCTCCGTGCGGCCCGCCGCTCGTGTCGTGCGTGGACGCGCAGCGGGGCAACGTCTGCACCGACGTCTCGCGCGACCCCGCGAACTGCGGCGGGTGCGGCAAGGCCTGCGGCGTGAACGCGATCTGCACGGGCGGCACGTGCGAGGGTGGCGGCGGCACGTATATGGGCCTCGCGGCCTGCATGGGCGCGGGCGGCGCGCCGCTTTGCACGAACCTCTTCGCGGACTTCAACAACTGCGGTGCGTGCGGCATCAAGTGCATGGCGGGCCAGACCTGCAACGGCGGCACGTGCGGCGTCGTCCAGGCGGTGACCTGCCCGGCGTCGCAGAAGGCCTGCCTCGATCCGTCGGGCACGAAGATGTACTGCGCGAACGTCATGGGGGATCCGAACAATTGCGGCATGTGCGGCGTCGGCTGCGGCGCGACGGCCGTGTGCAACAACGGTCAATGCATGCCGGGCGGCACCTTCGACGGCGGCGCCCCGGTTTGTCCCGCTTCGATGAAGACCTGTATCCCGGCGGCGGGGCCCGGCTACTGCAGCGACACCCTGAACGACACCAACAACTGCGGCGCCTGCTTCAACGTGTGCTCGCAGGGCTACTTCTGCCAGAACGCGACCTGCATCCCGCAGAGCGTCGACGCCGGCGCGATGGCCAACGATGCGGGCGGCCCGGGGATCAAGTGCGTCATCCCCCAGGTCAGCTGCGACGGGACCTACTGCGCCGACTTCGCCACGGATCGCGTCAACTGCGGCGCGTGCCACGCCACCTGCGCCGCGGCGGAGTTCTGCAATCAGGGTGTCTGTCTGCCCGGCTGAGCGCGGGCGCGTGCGATGATGGGGCGTGCTCTTCGCCGAGTTCGCCCAGGTCTGGCGGACGTCGCTCGCCGACGTCGCTGACGTCCGCGACTACGGCGTCGTCGACGAGGCGGGGCGAGCGCATCCGCTGCTCTCGGCGGCGACGGAGGGCGAGGCCCACGTCGTCGTCACGGCGGGCTTCCACGGCGACGAGAAGGCCGGTCCGCTCACGCTGCTGGCGCACGCGCCGGCGCTGTTCGCCGAAGCGCGCGCCCGCGGCGTGGGGCTGCGGCTTTATCCGTGCGTGAACCCGTCGGGGTTCGAGGCGCACACGCGCTACAACGCGAGCGGCGAACGGCCCAATAACGATTTCCTGCGCTACGAGATCGCCCCCGGCGTGTGGCGGGGCGAGCTGCACGACGGCGAGACGCCGCTCTCGTGGCGGGCCTTCGATGGAGGCCCGAAGGAAACCGTCGCGCTCGCGCGCGAGCTCGCGCGGCATCCGCCGCCCGTCGCCGCTCTCGATCTGCACCAGGACAACTTCGTGCACGGCCACATCTTCTATTCGTACATCTTCGGCGAGCGCGCGCCGTACCGGCCGCTGCAGGCGCGCTCGGGGGCGCGCATGCCCGTTCTGCGCAACGCGCTCGTCGATTCAGGCTACGAGTCGGGCAGCGACGTGCGCGCCGACGCGGAGGGCTTCATCGTGTGCCACGACGGCAGCATCACCGATCACTTCCACCGCGCGGGCGTGCGCTACACCGCCGCGATCGAGACGACGACCGACACGCCGCGCGAGCTCGCCGACGAGATCAACTTGATCTGGGTGCGCGGCTTCATCGAGCTCGCGGCGCTTGCGCCGCCCCTGGTTCGTGAGAACCTCTTTCGGTGAGGGCAACAATGAAGGTCAGAGATGGTTTCGCTTCATTGACGTTGCCGCTCTGCTCATTGGCAATTCTCGCCAGCGCGCTCGCGGCCTGTGGGAGCGGGAGTCAGAATG
>JBBQJG010000152.1:0-13535 GCA_038325725.1 Polyangia bacterium
GTACGCCAGGAACTTCGCGAAGCCCTTCTTCGTCAGCACCTTCGTGATCGCCGCCGTGAGCGTCGTCTTCCCGTGGTCGACGTGCCCGATCGTCCCGATGTTGAGGTGCGGCTTGTTGCGAACGAATTTTTCTTTGGCCATGGCTCAGGCTCCTGGGGTGCGGTCAATCGGATGCTCGTTAGCGCATCCGTTCATCGCATGCGCGCTAGCGCATGCGTTCGAGAATGGCTTCTGTAACATGAGTCGGCACGGGCGCGTACCGCGAAAACTGCATTGAGTACGTTGCGCGCCCCTGCGTCATCGATCTGACGTCGGTCGAATAGCCAAACATGGTCGCCAACGGCACCTCGGCGGAGATCGCCTGAGCGCCCCCGCGGGCCTCCATCCCACCGATGCGGCCGCGGCGGGCCGAGAGGTTGCCGATGACCTCGCCCATGAAATCGTCGGGAGTGAGGACCTCGACGTTCATGACGGGCTCGAGCAGCACGGGCGTCGCGTCGCGCGCGGCCGCGGCCGCGCCCATCGAGCCTGCGATCTGGAAGGCCATCTCGCTGGAGTCGAGCTCGTGGTAGCTGCCGCCCGTGAGGCGAACCTCGACGTCGATCGCCGGGTAGCCCGCCATCACGCCACGAGCGAGCGATTCGCGCACGCCCCGCTCGACGGCGGGCACGAACTCCCGGGGAATGACGCCCCCGATCGTCGCGTCCTCGAAGATGATGCCGCGGCCCTCGGCCGGGGCGACGTGCAGCACGACGTGGCCGTACTGGCCGCGGCCAGCCGTCTGGCGGATGTACTTGCCCTCGGCCGTGGCCTCTCGGCTGATCGTCTCGCGGTACGACACCTGGGGGCGACCGACGTAGGCCTCGACCTTGAACTCGCGCACGAGCCGGTCGACGATGATCTCCAGGTGCAGCTCGCCCATCCCCGAGATGAGCGTCTGGCCCGTCTCGGAGTCGGTGCGCACCCGGAACGAAGGATCCTCGACGGCGAGCCTCTGTAGCGCCATCGCGAGCTTGTCCTGATTGGCCTGCGTCTTCGGCTCGATCGCGATCGAGATGACGGGCTCGGGGAACTCCATGAGCTCGAGCACGACGGGCGCCTTCACGTCCGAGAGCGTGTCGCCCGTCGCCGTGACGCGGAGACCGGCCGCCGCGGCGATGTTGCCGCAGGTGACCTCTTTGACGTCCTCGCGCTTGTTGGCGTGCATCTGCAGCAGCCGACCGATGCGCTCGCGCTTGCCCTTCGTGGCGTTGTAGACGGTCTCTCCGACGGAGATCTTGCCCGAGTACACGCGGAAGTAGGTCAACGTCCCGACGAACGGGTCGTTCATGATCTTGAACGCGAGCGCCGAGAACGGTTCGCTGTCGGACGCCTTGCGCATCACTTCGCTGCCGTCATTGCTCAGGGCATCGATCGCCATCATGGGCGGGATGTCGAGCGGCGACGGCAGGAAGTCGACGACGGCGTCGAGCAACGGCTGCACACCCTTGTTTTTGAACGCGGCGCCGACGAGCACGGGCACGGCGCGTCCGGCGACGGTCGCGCGGCGCAGCCCGCGGCGCAGGAGCTCCTCGGAGATCTCGAGGCCCTCGAGAAAGGGCGCCATGACGTCGTCGTCGAGCTCGGCGATCGCTTCGATCATCTCGGCCCGGGCGCTCTGGGCCCGCGGGAGCAGCTCGTCCGGGATCTCCGTGACGACCATGGCCGCGCCCATCGTGTCGTCTTCCCACTCGATGAGCTTCATCGCGAGGAGATCGACGACGCCCGAGAACTCATCCTCGAGGCCGTTCGGAATCTGAATCACGACGGGCGACGCCTTGAGACGATCGCGAATCTGCGCAATGCAACGCTCGGGATCGGCGCCGACGCGATCGACCTTGTTGATGAAGGCGAGGCGCGGAACCCGGTATTTATCGGCCTGCCGCCAAACCGTCTCGGACTGGGGCTCGACGCCACCGACGGCGCAGAAGACGGCGACGGCGCCGTCGAGGACGCGCAGGCTGCGCTCGACCTCGATCGTGAAGTCGACGTGCCCGGGCGTGTCGATGATGTTGATGCGATGCTCGCGCCAGAAGCACGTCGTCGAGGCGGCGGTGATCGTGATGCCGCGCTCCTGCTCCTGCTCCATCCAGTCCATCTGGGTCGTGCCCTCGTGGACTTCACCCATCTTGCGCGAGACGCCCGTGTAGTAGAGGACGCGCTCGGTGGTCGTGGTTTTCCCCGCATCGATATGCGCCATGATCCCGATGTTTCGGGTCTGGGAGATGGGGAACGAGCGAACCACGACTACCGAGTGCCTTTCCGACGCGCAACCGACCCCTTGCGCTGCCCAAAAGCGAACCGCAGGTTCGCGTTTGAACAGCCCGGGACCGGAAGGTCCGTCGTTGAGAATTTCCTCTAAGCGGGCAGGAAAGTCGTCGAGGCGGTGGTTCCAGACCGAGAGGAGGAGTCGAAGGTTCGGCTCATCTTCTCAGGCTGGGAACGCGTGCCTTGATCGTCCCTACCCTATTTTCGAACTGTGTTTCTAAGCTCTCCTAGTGAACGACTACCAAAGCAACTGCTACCAGCGATAGTGCGCGAACGCTTTGTTCGCGTCCGCCATCTTGTGCGTATCTTCGCGCTTCTTGACGGCGTTGCCCTTGTTCGACGACGCGTCGAGGAGCTCGCTCGCGAGCTTCTCCTGCATCGTGCGGCCGTCGGAGCGATCGCGCGACGCCGTGATGATCCAGCGCATGCCGAGGGCGAGCGCGCGATCCGGGCGGACGTCGACGGGAACTTGGTAGGTCGCGCCACCGACGCGGCGGCTCTTGACCTCGACCTTGGGTTGAACGTTGGCGAGCGCGCGCTCCCAAACCTTGACAGGATCGTCCTTGGCCTTTTCGGCGACGATGTCGAACGCGCGGTAGACGATGCCTTCGGCGATCGACTTCTTGCCCGACTCCATGACCGTGTTGACGAACTTGGTCACGCGGCGACGGGTGTCGACAGGCTGATCCGTGAACTTGGGATCGGGAAGCGGCTTGCGCTTCGGAACTTCATCTTTACGAGGCATGTCTCTCTCTGTTCGCTTTGTTGCTGAAGTTGAAAGTTACTTGGGGACCTATTTAGGTCTCTTGGCGCCGTACTTCGAGCGGCCCTGGCGACGGTTCGTGACGCCCGACGTGTCGAGCGTGCCGCGGATGATGTGGTAACGAACGCCCGGGAGATCCTTGACGCGACCGCCACGGATGAGGACGACCGAGTGCTCCTGGAGGTTGTGTCCCTCGCCCGGAATGTACGTCGTCACTTCCATGCCGTTCGTCAGGCGAACGCGGGCGACCTTGCGAAGCGCCGAGTTCGGCTTCTTCGGCGTCGTCGTGTACACGCGAACGCAAACGCCACGGCGCTGCGGGCAGGCCTTGAGCGCCGGCGAATTGGTCTTCCACCGCTGCGCCGTGCGGCCGAATCGAACGAGCTGATTGATGGTCGGCATTTTTCGATCAAAACCTCGGGAAAAACCGCGAATTTGCCAATCGGCGATGTCGCTAAAAAAAACAACGAGCCGGGAGTCCCGGCTTGGAGGGGTCGGATTATAGGGAGCGTCACTCGAATGTCAACGGCCAGTTACGGCCGGACACCAAGGCGATTCCCCTGGGGTCCCGAAACGGCCGGCGACACCCCGGCGGGCGGCCCGGCGAAGGCATCGAGCGCCTCTGCGAGGCCGGCAAACGGCCCGAGGACGCGCCGCGCCAGGGCTCGCGCCAGGTCGCTGTCCCCGACGACGGCCGCCGCGGCAGGTCCCGAGCGGTAGTAAAGGTCGGTCGCGGCGGCGAACAGCGGGCTGGCCGGGAGCAGCCGATCGCGCGCGTGGCGAAGGGCGGCGACATGCGGCTCGAGCGCCGAGCCGTAGGCCGCCGTCGCGACGAAGCAGCCCGAGAGCTGCGTGAACTTCATGAGCTCGGTGTTGAAGGTCGCCGTCGCGAGACCGGAGCGCTGATCGCAGTGGTCTACAGAGCGAACGCCGATGATGTACTCGGTGGACGGCTTGAGCTGGTCGACGACGAACGTCGTCTTGTCCCCGGGGGCGCCCGGGGAGACGGGCAGGATCGTGTTCGCTTGGCTGAACTCGTCGAGCGTCATCGTCGTGCCTTCGCGATAGCGGATCTCGTAGGCGTCGACGGGCTTGCCGCTCGTGCTCGCGTGGCGAAACTCGACCGTGGCCGTCGTCGCCGACTTCGCTGGGATGTCGAGCTCCGACACCTCGAGGGGCGGGGGCGGCGCCGGCTTGCACTCGTCCACGGGCGGCGGCGCTTCGGACACGGCGTCGACGCCGTCCGCCGCGCCGTCGTCGTTCGCGCCGCCGTCGCAGCCGCCGTCGTCGCACGTGACGACGACGGGACAGCGCCCGAGCTCGACATGAACACGTCCGTTGCCCGACGGCCCATCGATCGCGAGCAAGCGCGCCTCGCCCGAGCCGGGGACGTCGCTCGAGATCGTCGCGTCCTTGAGCAACAGCGTCCCGTCGATGGGATTCCCCGCCGTCCACTTGCTGTAGCCCGCGATCGACGACGTCGACGCCGTGAGCGGCTGCGAACCGCCGAGGTGAATCGGCACGCGGTAGAGCACCGAAGGCTGCCCGAAATTTCCGTCGATGCCGTACGCACTGAGGCCGCCGTTGACGTCGTCGAACCCCGGGTACGAGTACGACGCGTTCGTGTCGTACTCCTTGTTCACTTCGACGGCGATCGCGTAGTCGCCCGCGGGCAGGCCGTCGGGGATGCGCCACGCGCGCGTGTAGGGCTGGCCGTAGATCGGCGTCGCGGCCGCGATGGCGTCGAGGTCGTTGAGCGTCGAGTAGGTCTTCGCGCTCATCGGGCAGCTCGGCAGCGAGGCGCCGAGCACGTCGCAGTCTTGGTTGATGAACGAGACGAGGTCGTTGCGCGGCGGATAGTAGGACTTCGTCGCCGTGATGAGCTTGCCCTTGGCGCTGTTGAAATTTTGCGAGGGACACGTGATCGCGTCGACGGCGAGGTTGAGGTCCATCTGGGTGACGGGCCGACAAAAGAACGGCTCCTTCGAGGAGTGCGCCTCGTGGAAGCCCATCCAGTCCTCGCGATCGTCCTGCATGTACACCGTGTCGTAGAGCTTGCCGCGCGCATACGCCCACAGTGGCAGCGCCATCCACCGCTTGCCGTACGGAAACTTCGGCCCCGAGCGGAAGTTCCAGATGCCGGGACGGTTCCCGATTCCGCGCGCGGCCGTCAGGTTCGTCACCATGACCGTGTCGATGAGCGTGTGGTCGGCCTTCTCGAGCCAAATCGCGATCTGCGGACCGAAGTCGAGGTGCTGCAGCGTCTGGCCACACTTGCTGGCGCCGCCCGGGTGATAGCAATCGGGCTGGAACGTCATGCTCAGCTGCGTGCACGCGCCCGGCGCCGCTTCGGCGCGTGCGCACAGCGACGCCACGGCGAACGTCAGCAAAGCTAGAAAGAATGAAGCGAGGCGCGGCAAGAGCTTGGATCTCGTGGGCGTGCTGCCAGAGGCGATATTGTGGCCTCCCGAGCCCCAGCCGCGCAAGGACGCCCGAGGGCGAGCTAGAGTCGCGTCATGCGGATCGGCATCGACGTCGGGGGAACCAAGATCGAGGGCGTCGCGCTCGGCGACGAGGGGCGCGAGCGCGCGCGGCACCGCGTCGCGACGCCGCAGGTCTACGAGGAGGTGCTGGGGGCCATCGCGACGCTCGTCGCGCGCCTCGAGAGCGAGGCCGCCGCGCGGTGCACCGTCGGCGTGGGCGCGCCCGGCTTCTTGCAGCCCGGCCCGGGCCTCATCCGAAACTCGAACCTGCTGTGCCTCAACGATCGCCCGCTCGACGTCGATCTCGCGCGCGCCCTGGGCCGCGACGTTCGCCTCGACAACGACGCCTCGTGCTTCGTGCTGTCGGAGGCGGTCGACGGCGCGGCGGCGTACCCCGCGGGGGCGCGCGGGGCGAAGACCGACGTGGTGTTCGGCGCGACGCTCGGCACGGGCGTGGGCGGCGGCATCGCGATCGACGGCCGCGTGCACTCGGGCGCGAACGGCGCGGCCGCCGAGTGGAGCCACACGACCCTGCCCTTCTCGCGCCCCGGCGAAGCGTCGCCCTACACCTGTTTCTGCGGCCACGCGGGCTGCATCGAATCCTTCGTGTCGGGACGCGGGCTCGCGGGCGCGTATCGGCAGGTCGGCGGCGACGCCACCCTCTCGGCGCCCGACATCGGCGCGCGCGCCGCCGCCGGCGACAGCACGGCCGGCCGCGCGTTCGATCTCTACGAGGATCGCCTGGCGCGCGCGCTGGCGGGCGTCATCAACTTGCTCGATCCGCGCGCGATCGTGCTCGGCGGCGGCGTGTCGAACAACCCGCGCCTGTTCGCGAACCTCCCCGCGCTCTGTGAGCGCTACACGGTTGCGAAGGAGCTCCGCACGCAGATCGTGCGTGCCGCGCACGGAGACGCGAGCGGCGTTCGCGGCGCGGCGTTCCTCTGGTCGGCCTGAAAAACAAAAAGGCCCGCCGAGCCGCAGCTCGACAGGCCTTCTGTTTTCGAGTCGCCTGACTATTCGTCGAGCGGCTGGACGGCCACAGCGGCCGAGCCACCACCGACGGAGACGGACGTGAGGACCTCGCCTTCGGGGGCCTCGTCGACGTGCACGGACAGGCGCTTGTAGGCGCCGAGACCCGTGCCGGCCGGGATGAGACGTCCCATGATGACGTTCTCCTTGAGCCCGCGGAGGTAGTCGACCTTGCCCTGGACGGCGGCCTCGGTGAGCACCTTGGTCGTCTCCTGGAAGGAGGACGCCGAGATGAAGCTCTCCGTCGACAGCGACGCCTTCGTGATGCCGAGGAGCAGGGGCTCGCCCTGCGCCGGCTTGCGGCCCTTGCCGATGGAGCGCTCGTTCTCCTCTTCGAAGATGTGCTTCTCGACGTGTTCGTCGATGAGGAAGCCCGTGTCGCCCACGTCGATGACGCGGATGCGGCGGAGCATCTGGCGAACGATCGTCTCGATGTGCTTGTCGTTGATCTTGACGCCCTGGAGTCGGTAAACCTCCTGGACCTCGTCGACCAAGTACTTGGCGAGCATCTTCTCGCCGAGGACCTTGAGGATGTCGTGCGGGTTCGCGGCGCCGTCCATGAGCGGCTCGCCCGCGCGGATCTTGTCGCCTTCCCGAACGGCGAGGTGCTTGCCCTTCGAGATGAGGTACTCCTTGGCGTCGCCGCGCTCCGGCGTCACCAAGACCTTACGCTTCCCCTTGGTGTCTTTTCCGAAGCTGACCGTCCCGTCAATTTCAGCGATGACGGCGTGCTCCTTCGGCTTGCGCGATTCGAAGAGCTCGGCCACGCGCGGAAGGCCGCCCGTGATGTCCTTGGTCTTCGTCGTTTCGCGCGGGATACGCGCGATGATGTCGCCGGCCGCGATGCGGTCGCCCTCGGCCACGGCGATCGTCGAGCCGACGGGCAGGAAATACCGCGCGTCGTTCTCGCCGCTCGGGATCTTGAGTGTCTTGCCGTGGTCGTCCTTCAGGGAGATGCGCGGTCGCAGGTCGGCGTCTTTCGACTCGGTGACGCTCTTGCGGGACAGGCCCGTGACCTCGTCGAGCTGCTCGCTCATCGTGACGCCTTCGATGACGTCGCCGAACTTCACGACGCCCGTGACCTCCGTGAGGATCGGGACCGAGAAGGGATCCCACTCGGAGAGCAGCGCGCCCTGCTTCACCTTGTCGCCGCTGCCGAAGTGCAGCCGCGCGCCGTAGGTGAGGCCGTAACGCTCGCGCTCGCGGCCCGTCTCGTCCTGGATCACGATCTCGCCGTGGCGATTCATGACGATCCAGAACTTCTCGCGCTTGACGAGCTCCGTGCCCTCGATCTTGACGACTCCGTCGTAGCGCGCCTCGAGCTGTGACTGCTCCGTGCGGACCTGGCCGACGCCGCCGATGTGGAACGTACGCATCGTGAGCTGCGTGCCAGGCTCGCCGATCGACTGCGCCGCGATGACGCCGACGGCCTCGCCGATGTTGACCATGTGTCCACGCGCGAGGTCGCGGCCGTAGCACAGGATGCAGATGCCGCGGCGGGTCTCGCAGGTGAGCACCGAGCGGATCTTCACCTTGTCGATGCCCGCGTCTTCGACGATGCGGACCTTCTCTTCGGTGATCTCGCCCGTCGCCTGCACGAGCACCTCGCCCGTGTAGGGGTCGAAGATGTCGTCGACCGCGACGCGTCCGAGGATGCGGTCACCGAGCTTCTCGATGATCTCGCCGCCCTCGACGAGCGCCCCCAGCTCGATGCCATCCATCGAGCCGCAGTCGTACTCGGCGATGATGCAGTCCTGCGCGACGTCGACGAGACGACGCGTGAGATACCCCGAGTTCGCCGTCTTCAACGCCGTATCCGCGAGGCCCTTGCGGGCGCCGTGGGTGGAGATGAAGTACTGGAGGACCGAGAGACCCTCGCGGAAGTTCGTCGTGATGGGCGTCTCGATGATCTCGCCCGACGGCTTGGCCATGAGGCCACGCATGCCGGCCAGCTGACGAATCTGCTGCGCCGAACCGCGCGCTCCAGAGTCCGCCATGATGTAGATCGGGTTGAAGGACGGGCTGCGGCGCTTCTCGCCGGTCTCGTCGTTCGTGATCTCCTCGGAGCCGATCTCCGCCATCATTTCTTCGGCGATCTGCTCGGACACCTGGGCCCAGATGTCGACGACCTTGTTGTAGCGCTCACCGTCGGTGATGAGGCCCTCGGTGTACTGCTCCTCGATCTCCTGGACGTCTTTCTTGGCGCCTTCGAGCAGCGGGATCTTCTTGGCCGGGATGAGCAGATCATCGACGCAAATCGAGATGCCGGCGCGCGTCGCGAACGCGTAGCCGAGCGATCGCAGCTTGTCGGCGAGAAGGACGGTCTCTTTCTGGCCGCAGGCGCGGTAGCAGCTGTCGATGAGGTCGCCGAGCTGCTTCTTGCCCATCGTGCGGTTCACGATCTTGAAGGGCAGCTGCTTCGGCACGATTTCGTAGAGCAGGATGCGGCCGACGGTCGTCGCCACGATCGAGCGCCCCTCGCCGGTCTCGTTGTTCGTGCGCACGCGGATCGACGCCTGGAGGTCGAGCTCGCCGTGGTCGTACGCCATGCGCACCTCCTCGGGCGAGGAGTACACGCCGTGCATCTTGTTGGCGGGGATCCGGTCGACCTTGGTGTCGGCGCCGCTCTTGTCCTTCGTCTTCCCCTTGTTGTCCTCTTCCTTCGTGTGCGGGTACTCGCCGCGCGCGAAGATGCGCTCTCGCGTCATGTAGTAGAGGCCGAGCACAATGTCCTGCGACGGCAGAATGATCGGACGACCATTCGCGGGCGACAGGATGTTGTTCGTCGACATCATGAGAACGCGCGCTTCCATCTGCGCCTCGAGCGACAGAGGGACGTGCACGGCCATCTGGTCGCCGTCGAAGTCGGCGTTGAACGCCGCGCAGACGAGCGGGTGCAGCTGGATCGCCTTGCCCTCGATGAGCATGGGCTCGAACGCTTGGATGCCGAGACGGTGGAGCGTGGGCGCACGATTCAGGAGAATCGGGTGCTCCTTGATGACCTCTTCCAGGATGTCCCAAACCTCGGGACGCTCCTTCTCGACGAGCTTCTTCGCGCTCTTGATCGTCGTGACCAACCCGCGCTCTTCGAGCTTGTTGTAGATGAACGGCTTGAAGAGCTCGAGCGCCATCTTCTTCGGCAGGCCGCACTGGTGCAGCTTGAGCTCGGGGCCCACGACGATGACCGAGCGGCCCGAGTAGTCGACGCGCTTGCCCAGCAAATTTTGCCGGAACCGGCCCTGCTTGCCCTTGAGCATGTCGGAGAGCGACTTGAGCGGGCGCTTGTTCGGGCCCGTGATGGTCTTGCCGCGACGACCGTTGTCGAACAGGGCGTCGACCGCCTCCTGCAGCATGCGCTTCTCGTTCCGGATGATGATCTCCGGCGCGTTGAGCTCCTGCAGACGCTTGAGACGATTGTTCCGGTTGATGACGCGGCGATACAGATCATTGAGATCCGAGGTCGCGAAGCGGCCACCGTCGAGCGGCACGAGCGGTCGCAGGTCGGGCGGGATCACCGGGATCACGTCGAGCATCATCCACTCGGGCTTGTTACCCGATTCGCGGAACGCGTCGACGACCTTGAGGCGCTTCGACAGCTTCTTGCGCTTCGCCTCGCTCGTCGCCTCTTTCATCTCGGCGCGGAGCTGCTCGGAGAGCGAGTGCACCTCGATGTGCTTGAGCAAATCGCGGATCGACTCGGCGCCCATGCCGGCGACGAACGCCTCTTCGCCGAATTCCTCGACGGCCTTGACGTAGCGCTCCTCGGACAGGAGCTCGCCACGCTGCAGGCCCGTCTCCTTGGCGTCGACGACGACGTACGACTCGCAGTACAGGACCTTCTCGAGATCCTTGAGCGTGATGTCGAGCAGGTTGCCGATGCGCGAGGGCAGCGACTTGAGGAACCAAATGTGCGCGACGGGCGTCGCGAGGTTGATGTGGCCGAGGCGCTCACGACGCACCTTCGACTGAATGACCTCGACGCCGCACTTCTCGCAGACGATCCCGCGGTGCTTCATGCGCTTGTACTTGCCGCAGTTGCACTCGTAGTCCTTCACGGGCCCGAAGATCTTCGCGCAGAAGAGGCCGTCACGTTCCGGCTTGAACGTGCGGTAGTTGATGGTCTCCGGCTTCTTCACCTCGCCGTGCGACCACTCGCGGATCTTCTCGGGCGACGCCAGCGAAATGCGGATCGCAGAGAACGACAGCGGATCTTTCGGCTTCTCGAAGAAATTGAAGATGTCTTTCATCTTGCCCCTGTTCTTTCCCGAATCTGATTCTTCAAAAGGACCAATAACTTTGTCGCAAACCGGCTATTCACCGGCGCGGCTACTCGCCGCCGCCCAAATCGCTCGCGGCCGGCGCCGGCGCGGCGCTCGCGCCGCCGGCGCTCACCTTGGCCGCCACCTCGCGGGCCATGAGCTCGAGGGTCGACTCCTGCTTGCGCGGGGCGTTCGGATCCTCGATGAGCTCGACGTTGAGGCAGAGCGACTGCAGCTCTTTGAGGAGCACGTTGAACGACTCCGGCAGGCCTGATTCGAGGACGTGCTCGCCCTTGACGATCGCCTCGTACATGCGCGTGCGACCGATGACGTCGTCGGACTTCACGGTGAGGAACTCTTGGAGGGCGTACGCAGAGCCGTACGCCTCCATGGCCCACACCTCCATCTCGCCGAGCCGCTGACCGCCGAACTGCGCCTTGCCGCCCAGCGGCTGCTGGGTGACGAGCGAGTACGGGCCGATCGACCGCGCATGGATCTTGTCGTCGACGAGGTGGTGGAGCTTCAGCATGTACATGACGCCAACGGTGACGTCGTGGTCGAAGGCCTCACCCGACTTGCCGTCGAACAGGGTCGCCTGACCGTTGCTGGCGAGGTTCGCCTGCGCGAGCAGCGCCTTGATGTCGACCTCTTTGGCACCGTCGAAGACCGGCGTCGCGAGGTGCACGCCCTCGCGCACCGTCTGCGCGAAGCGAAGGAGGCCCTTGTCGTCCAGCTCGTCGAGCATCTTGACGTGGTGCTCGTCCGTGAAGGTCTTCTTGAGCTTCGTGCGGAGCGCGTCACCGGTCCACTCGCGCTGGATCATCTCGTCGATCTGCTTGCCGACGGCCAGCGCCGCGCCACCCAAGTGGGTCTCGAGGATCTGTCCGACGTTCATGCGCGACGGCACGCCGAGCGGGTTGAGGACGATGCCGACGGGCGAGCCGTCGGCGAGGAACGGCATGTCCTCCTCCGGCAGCACGCGCGAGACGACGCCCTTGTTTCCGTGGCGACCGGCCATCTTGTCGCCGACCGACAGCTTGCGCTTGATGGCGACGTAGACCTTCACCATCTTGATGACGCCCGGCGGGAGCTCGTCGCCCTTCGTGAGCTTCGAGATCTTGTCGTGGTAGATGGCCTCGATCGCGGCGATGTCCTCGGCGAGCTTGGCGGCGAGCTGTTCTAGTTTCTCCTCCGTCTTGCCCGCACCCTCTTCGACCTGCAGCTCCGACCAGTAACGCGGCGGGATCTCGTCGAGGTTGACGTTCTCGAGCTTCTGGCCCTTGGCGCAGAGCACCTTGCCCTTGTCGTCGACGAGGCGCACGGCCGTCGTCTTGCCGGCGAGCAGCTTGCGCATCTTCGCGAAGTACGACTCCGAGACGATCTTCACCTCGTCGCGCTGGTCGGCGAGAAGCTTCTCCTTCTCGGCGTCCTCGATGTCCTTGGCGCGGTCGTCCTTCTCCGTGCCCTTGCGGGAGAAGACCTTGGCGCTGATGACGATGCCCTGCACGCCCGGGGGCACCCGGAGCGAGCTGTCACGAACGTCGCCGGCCTTCTCGCCGAAGATCGCGCGGAGCAGCTTTTCTTCGGGAGACAGCTGCGTCTCGCCTTTCGGCGTGATCTTGCCAACGAGGATGTCCTGCGGCTTGACCTCGGCGCCGATGCGCACGATGCCCGACTCGTCGAGGTCCTTGAGGGCTTCCTCGCCGACGTTCGGGATGTCGCAGGTGATCTCTTCCTTGCCGAGCTTCGTGTCGCGCGCGACACACTCGAACTCCTCGATGTGGATCGAGGTGAAGTGATCGGTCTTCGTGAGGTGCTCGGAGACGAGGATCGAGTCTTCGAAGTTGTAACCACCCCAGGGCATGAACGCGACGAGGATGTTCTCGCCGAGGGCGAGCTCGCCGCGCTCCGTGGCCGGGCCGTCCGCGAGGACGTCGCCCATCTTGACGTGGTCGCCGCGCTCGATGATCGGCTTCTGGTTGATGCAGGTGTTCTGATTCGAGCGCTGGAACTTCGTGAGGTTGTAGATATCGGGCTTGGCCGACAACGGATCGCTGTCGCTCTCCGAGGTCGGACGCACGACGATGCGGGTCGCGTCGACGGAGTCGACGACGCCGTCACGACGCGCCACGAGCGTCACGCCCGAGTCGCGAGCGACGATGCCTTCGATGCCCGTGCCGATGAGCGGCGAGCGCGTGCGAATGAGCGGCACGGCCTGGCGCTGCATGTTCGAGCCCATGAGCGCGCGGTTCGCGTCGTCGTTCTCGAGGAACGGGATGAGCGAAGCGGCGACCGAGACGAGCTGATTCGGCGACACGTCCATGAGCGTCGCTTCCTCGGCCTTCGCCATCACCGTGTCGGTGTTGTGGCGCGCCGAGATGAGCTCCTCCGTGAACTTGCCCTTTTTATCAATGAGGGTGTTCGACTGGGCGATGTAGTGCCCCTCCTCCTGCAACGCCGAGTAGAACTCGACCTTGTCGGTGACGGCGCCGTTCTGCACCGTGCGGTACGGAGTCTCGATGAAGCCGAACTCGTTGACCCGGGCATACGTCGAGAGCGACGCGATGAGGCCGATGTTCGGACCCTCCGGCGTCTCGATGGGGCAGATGCGGCCGTAGTGCGTGCCGTGGACGTCGCGCACCTCGAAGCCGGCGCGCTCGCGCGTGAGACCACCGGGCCCGAGGGCCGAGAGGC
>JBBQJG010000153.1:0-13524 GCA_038325725.1 Polyangia bacterium
CTCAAGGACGTAAAGCAGCTCGACGAGGCGACGCGCGCCGCGATCGTCGACCGCGCTGACAAGAGCTTCAGCGAGCTCGACGCCGCCACGGAATCCGCCCTGCCGCCCCTCGAAGAGGGCGCCGCTCATTGAGCTCGGGCGCGCGTCCCTGGCATCGTAAATCCCCCACGGGTCGTCGAGGCGTCGCGGTTGTTTGGCCGCTCGCGACGATCATCGCCGTCGTTATGGTTTTCGTGGCGGCGACGGGCGGTGTCGCCACCGCCAGGAAAGAGGACCCGCGCGAGCAGACGGCGCGCGAGTTCTACGCGAGCGGCAAGTACCGCGAGGCCATCGCCGTGTTCGCGCAGATCTACGCGACGACGCCGCACCCGAACTACCTTTTCAACATAGGGCGGTGCTACCAAAACCTGCCGGATCCCGACCATGCGATCATCAGCTTCAAGGATTACCTGAGAAAATCTCCGAAGCTCTCGGCCGACGAGCGCAAGGAGATCGACGGGTACATCCAGGAGATGGTCGACCTGCGGAAGAACCGGGGCGCGGCCGAGAGCGCGCTGTCGGAGATTGGTCCCAAGGAGAAAGACGACGCGCCGGCGGCGCCCCACGCGGCCCCCGTACCTCCTCCGCCCGTCCCCACCGTCGCGTCGACCGGCGCCGCGGCGAGCTCGGGTGCTGGCGGGTCCCCGGGCGCCCCGCCCGTCGCACCGGCGGCGGCGGTCGCGCAGAAGGATTCTCCGGTGTCCGGGCACGCCGACGATCATCGCCCGAGCGACCCCGGCGCTGTGCAGCTCGCCACCTGGCACGCGCGCGGCGAGGCGCTGTGGAAGGAGCAGTCCGCGCGCGCCGACGACGCGAAGCTCGCGCAGGTCGAAGGCCTGCTCGGCAAGGCGAAGGCGGACGATCCGCGCCGCGCCGAGTACGCGCTGTTCCTCGGGCGGCTCTACGCCGCCAAACACTTTCGCACGCGCCTGCAGGCGAGCGAATCGCGCAAGCTCGACACGACGGGCGCGCCGGCCGGGGGCGGCGAAGACCGCAAGGCGCTCGACGCCGAAGCGAACGCCTCGTTCCTCAAGTCCGTGTCGTCGTACCTCGAGGCGTCCAAGGCGAAGGCCTTCCCGCGCGCCGACGAGGCCCTCTACCAGCTCGCGATGATCCTCGACGCGAACAACATGGAGGCGCGCGCCACCGTCGTGTTGAACAAGCTCGTGCGGACGATGCCCGACTCGAAGCTCGCTCGACAGGTTGCCGCCGGCACGTCGGCGGGCGCGACGACGCCCTAAACGTTTCCGACGCCGCGGCACGCGCGTGGGGGCACACGTACGCGATCGCGGTGTGATCTCCAGCACCACCACGACGCTTGCGGCGAGCTCTGCGAAGGGCAACCATCCGCCCATGATTCGAAAGCTCGCGTTGGGCCTGGTGTGTGTGTTGGTTTCGGCGCGCGCGAGCGCGGCGGCGCTCCGTGTGGTGACGCCCGGGGAGCAAAACACCCAGAGCGGCGAGAACGGCTGCGCGATCGCGCCGTGCGCGACGGGCCACTGGCTGCACTACCCGGAGATCATCGCGGCCGCCCTCGGAGCGAACTACACCGTGACGAACAACGGCGACGGCGGCGCCGTGCTCGGCTGCTCCCTCTCCGACACCGCCACCAATGCGCTCGCGGGCGGCGACTCGTTCTGCATGGGCGGAAAATACGCCGGGACGATCACGCCGACGCCGGACATCGTCATCATCGGCACCTTCGGTGGTCATGACCAACGCATCCTCATCAAGTCGATGTCGAACCAGACGGCCCTGTACATGGAGTCCGTGTTCGAGGCCGCGTATGAGGGGCTCGTCCAGCGGTACCTGATGAAGGGGGTCACGAAGATCTACATGATGACGCCCGTCGACCTGCCTTGGACCGGGTTGGTGAACCCGCTGTTGGCGCCGCTGACCACCACGGGAGATCTCGTCAAGGACATCATGCTTCCCGCCGCGATGGCGGTCGCCGCGAAGCACGCGCTCCCCGTCATCGACACTTACACGGCGATCAGCGGAACGCCGACGCTGGCGATGTCGTACCTCAGCCCCAACAAGGATGGGCAAGTGAACGCCGCCGGTCAGCAGAAGATGGCCGACTTGATCGTCGCCGCCATCAAAGGCGGCGCCGCGGGCAGCGGCGGCTCGGGTGGAACGGGAGGCGTGGCAGGCGCAGCAGGCGCGGGCGGCGGCGCTGCGGGCGCGGGCGGCGGCGCTGCGGGGACGGGCATGGCCGGCGCGACCGGCGCCGCGGGAACCACGGGCGCCGCGGGCGCGGGCGGCACCGTTGGCGCGGCGGGCGCGACGGGTGGCGGCGGTGTCACGGGCGCCGGGGGCGCGACGGGCGCGAGCGGGAGCAACGGCGCCGCGGGGGTGACGGGCGCCGCGGGCTCGACCGGCGCGGCCGGCAATCCTTCGACCGGCGCGGCCGGCGCAACCTCGGAGCCGCCCCGCTCGGGTGGCGGCGGTTGCGCCGTCGCGGGCCCCACCAGCTGCGGTCGGACGACGCCGTTGTGGCTCGTGCTCGTCGGCCTCGTCGGGCTCTCGCTTCGTCGTCGCACGCGACGTTCGCACCGCTGACTCTCAGGAATGTGAGGTCGGGTCCTCGGGTGCCTTGCGCCGAGGCCCCCATTTGGGCAGTTATTCGGCCTGACTTCGCATGGGCACGTCGCTTGCTCACGGTCGGGACCTCGGAACCGCTGACCAAGGAGCCTCCACATGGCGACGCGAGCGAGACGGACCCCTGCCCCCTTCCGCGCCCTGCTCTGGTTGACGGTGGGCGCGAGCGTCGCGAGCTGCGGCGGCGGCAGCGCCCCGAAGCCCGACGACAAAATGGCGTTCGGCGCGAGCGACTACACCGTGAGCTACCGCAGCCTCGTGCGCGTGCCCGACGACGGAGCCGTCCTCAAGGAAAAGGCGTTCGTCGACCAAGTCGCCAAGCTGGACCCGATCGCGGCGAAGCGCTGCCCCGTCAGCAACGCCGCCTCGTTCCAGATCGCGGCCGACGCTCTCGGCGGCATCACCTGGACCCACCCCGTCGCGATCCTCAAGGACCAGTCGTTGCCGCCGCTGTTCAAGGGGCACATTCCCCCGGCGCGGGCCGAGGCGCCGAGCGCGGGAAACGCGGCCGACTCGGCCGGCGCCGCGCCGACGATCGTGCGCCCCGATCTCGTCGGCTATCAGGACAGCACGGCGATCTTCCTGTCGCAGCGGCACGGCCTCCTCGCCGTCAAGACCGACGGTCCCGCGCCCGCGCTGAGCTGCGCGCTGAAGCTGCCTGGGCAGCCGAAATACTTTTTCTATCGCGGCAACGAGCTCGTCCTGCTCGTCAACGGACTGGCCGTGAGCGAGGCGGCGCTGCTGCGCTTCCACGTGACGGCGACAGGCTTCGACTTCGTCGATGCGGTCATGCTCGACCAGCAGAGCATCCAGGACGCGCGCCTGTTCGACAGCACGTTCGTCATCTACACGAACCTGCTGACGCCGATCGCGGCGACCCCCACGCCCGTCGCCACGAACACGCCGGCGTCCCCGAGCGGCGGCGCGACCGCCGACGTCCCGGTCTACCGACCGAGCTACGCGACGACGACGGGCGTCGCCGTCACGGCGATCAAGTGGGACGTCGCGCTCACGACGGCGTGGCACGAAGAGTTCCTCAACGACCCGGCCAACACCGATCCGTTCGCGGGCAAAAACCCGGTCACGGCGGCGGCGCAGCTGGCCGTGGGCGACGTCGTCTCGACGACGCGGACCTTCAAGCCGTTCATCAGCGCCAGTGACCGCTACGTCGTCGTGAGCCGCGACGTGAACCGCACGCGCTTCGCGGGGACAAAGACCGAGACGTATTCCTACTGCTCACAGTCGCACGAAGGCGCGGCGCACTCGGTGCGGACGTGCTCCCCGAACTACGAACAGCGCCCCAACCCCGACTACCGCCCGCCGGTGTCGACGAAGGGCGACTACTCGTGCAACGGCAAGACGCTGCTCGATTGCATCCAAGAGGCGGCCCCGACGGTGAGCCAGTACATCTACGTGCGCGTCGGCCAGAGTTGCTCGACGTACACGTACCATGACTACGTCTGCGACAAGTCCGAGACGCAGATGGTGTCGTACCCGACGTATACGTACGAGCAGGCGACGCAGTTCGTGGTCTACCGCTACGACGCCGGCGACTTCATCAAGCTCGATGAGAAGCTCTACGAGCTCGGCGACCCCGCGGCCGCCGCAAGCACGGGCTCGCTCTCGTTCAACGGCAAGCCGCTCGAGGTCGCCGGGTCCATCGATCAAAAGGGCGACCTGCAGTTCCAGCACGGCCACTTCTACGTGCTCACGAACCAGGGCGAGGTGCTGCACACGCTGCTGCTGCTCGGCAACTCGATCGCGAAGCTCGGCACGCAGGCGGAGCCTCGGCAGCGCGCGAGCGGCAACGGGTACTCAGGCGCGCACGCGACGCTGTTCTCCGACGACCGCATGATGATCTCGCGCGCCTACTACGACTACACGAACCCGATGGGCATCTCGAGCTGGTCGGACGTGCTCATGCTCGACCTCACGACGCCCTCGTTCCCCACGGCGGCGAACCAGTTCGTCATGCCGGGGTCGAGCGACCAGCTCATCCTCGCGAACGACGGGGTGCTCGGGCCAGGCACGGTCTCGTTCACGAGCGGCGGGGTCGCGCGCACACTACAGAAGCTGACGCTGTTCAACCGCACGAACGCGAGCGAGCTCGGCAACCTGCTGCTCGGCACGGAGTTCAACGCCGACTTCGTGTCGTCGTGGCTCGGGGTCGCCGACGATCAGCGCATCCGCCTCGACGGCGACAGCCAACGGTTGTTCCTTCCCTACGCGGGCACGCACCACGCGCCCCAGGGCTCCTATAACCCGACGGCTCACCGGCTCAACGTCACCGCGATCGCCAATTCGCTGCTGACGTCCGAGATGACGTTCGACGTCGCCGAGGACATCGTCCGCACGGTCTCGACGAGCTCGGCGCCCAACGCGGGCCGCGCGCTCGCGTTCGGAGATTCGTCGGTCTACGCGCTCGCGCAGACGCCCGGGTCCTGGTCGCTCGACGTCATCGACGAGTTCGCGACGCCGCTCGCGGTGTACCGGCTCAGCGACGTGGGCGACGTCCACGCGCGCGTCGACCGCCTCGGAACGCGCTGCCAGATCTCGACGTTCTCGGGCAGCCTCAACGCGTTTTCGCCCACCCGCCTCGCCGTCGGCCCGAAGATCGATTGCCACGAATGGCTCACGCCCACGGCGCTCGGGTTGTCGCTCGTCTTCGGCGACGTCGGCACGGGATGGGACGTCAGCGCCGACGGCCTCACGATCCGGGCGCTCACCGCCACCGAGGTCGCGGAGCGCATGACCCACTTCCGCAACGACGTGTACTGCGCGCTCGACGGCAACGTCGCCGACGGGACGCCGGTCCCCTACCTCGACGCCGTGCCGGAGGGGATCGTGTGCTTCCCGTCGGCGTTCGTCGGGGGCGCGACGAACGCGACGGGGAAGCCGCTCGCTGACGCGATCCGGAACTGACGGCCGGGAATTCCTCCGGCCGCCAGCGAGACACCTACGGCTGCGTCACGAGGAGCGTGTACTGACCGCTCACGAACGCGGGCACGGTGGCGCCGTCGCCCTCTCGAGGCGGCGCGCCGGCGAAGCGCTGCATGTTGAACGTGTACGTCCCGGCCATCGTGAGGTCCACGAGGTCGAGCTTGCAGTTGGCGCCGTCGGTCGTGCTGTACTTCTCGTCGACCATCGCGCCGCTCGGATCGAACGCGGTGACGTCGCACGTCGTGTCGGACGGCACGTTGCTCACGAGCACCGTCGTGGTGCCCGCCGCCAACGTGACCGAGTACCAGTCGTCCTTCTCGGCGTCGGTGGGCGCGAGGCCGCCGAGCGCCGGCACGGCCGCCGAGGCCATGATCGCCGTGCCGAGCGTGAGGGGCTTGGCCGTCGCGCGCGAGTTGTTCGGCTCGAACGCGTCGTTGAGCGCCGTGTACTTGAACTGCACGTCGTACGTGAACTCCGGCGACGTCCCCGCGAACATGTGCACGGCGACGCGGTACTTGCCGCCGGGCGCCACGGTGAACCACCCGTCGAGGTTCGCGCCGTCCGTCGTCGAGTAGTGGTCCTGGACCTTCTCGTTGTCCGACGCGGCCCAGGCCTCGTACTCCGCCGATTGCCCCCCGACGTTGCGAACCTGCACCTGAACGTAGCCACCCGCGACATCCGCCGCCGGCGCCGTGAACTCGTAGAAGTCCATGGGATCGCCCGGGCCGTCGACGCAGTTCCCCGCGTAGATCCGGTTCAGCGCGACGGGCGTCGCCGTTTCGCGCGTGTTGTTCGGCTCACCGAAGCTGCAGCCGGCGGGTGTCGCGGAACCATCCATCGGGATCGGGGTCGACGTCGTACAAGCCGCGAGAGAAAGCAGGCAACCGGTCAGGGCACAGGTGATGGTCTTCATCGGGAAGTCTCCAGGGGAATTTTCGCGAATTATCGCCGGGCCCGCCCAACGAACACAAGAAGCGCTCCAGGGAACCGCCCGGCCGCGAGCTCGCGAGCGTGTCGACGAACATCGGGGCCCTTGAAGGTGAGCGCAGACCGCCCTCGTTCGTGATCGCCGTCAGTTCTCGCGGGGGCGCCCAGCCCTCAAGATAGACCTCATGCGCGCGCATCGACGGACGAGCGCGGGGGCGGCGCTCGCGCTCGCGCTCCTGGTCGTCCGAGGCGTGGCGCTGCTCCACCTCTTCGTCGCGCCTCACACGCTTTGCCTCGAGCACGGCGACTTCATCGAAGGCGCTGCGACTGACGATGCGACCGGCGTCGTCGGTCGCGCTGACGCTCCCGGGTTGACTGCCGCAGCGGGCGCGCACCTCCATGATGGCTGCCTCGCTGCGCTGACCGACGACGCCAACGCGACCGCCCCGGCTGCGTCCACCGCGTTCGTGGTCGTGCCCGCCCGGGCATTCGCAGGCCTCGCCGCGGTCCCGTCTCGGAGCTCGCGCCCCCGAATCCATCGCCTCGCGCCGAAGACCTCCCCTCCCGTCTAGACGGTCGTCGTGTCCGTCACCGTTTCGTGGTCGCGCGGTCGCGGTTCGTACCGCCGCGCGCACCAAGGTCTTCCGTCTCGCGAGGTCATCATGCTTTCGTCCGCACCCCGTCCGTGTCTCCGCTCCGCCCGCAAGCGTCCCGTCTTCTTCACCGCCTCGCTTTGCCTCTTGGGCTTGGTTCCCGCGCAGCGCGCCTGGGCCGCCCCGGACGATGAGTCTCCTGCCCCGCCTGGCACGATCGAGCTGCGCGATGTCCCGCACCCGACCACGAAGAACCCACGCCGTATGGACCTCGACGTGGCCTTCCAGGACGGCCGGCGCTTGGACGAACCCACGCTCTATCGTCTGGTCGGACGCGAAGACTTGGCGCGCGCTTGGAAGACCCGAGGGATCGTCAAGAGCACGCTCGCGATCTCCGCGCTCGCATCGCTCGTGGGGGGCGTGGGGCTCGGGTTTCTCGCTCCTCACACCCCGGGCGATTGTTCTCGGCGCCCACCTCGGATCGGAGGGTCCTGCCCCGACGAGATCCAGGGCGGCAAAGCGTGGGGAATCCCGATCTTGACGTTGCTCGCGCTGGCACCTGCGTTTCTCGTCAGCTCGGCCGTCGTGGACGAAGAGCCCGTAACAGACCGCGAAAGACAGCGTCTCATCGACGGCTACAACCAGACCCTCGCGCCCAGCCCACCGCGCCGGCCCGCGGAACACGACGCGGGCCTGACGATCGCGCCCGCGCTCCACGGAGGCAGCGGCGAGGTCATGTGGCGCATGACGTTTTGACGAGCGCGATGCCCGTCCCTCTGCACTTCCAAATTACGCCAGACACCGGGGCTTGAGGCAAGCCCCGCGGCGCGCCGCAGAGTCATCGGCCATGACGAATCATGCGGTCGTGATCGCGGGCGGAGGTCCCACGGGGCTGATGTTGGCGGCCGAGCTCAAGCTCGCGCGCGTCGACGTCGCCATCGTCGAGCGGCGCGCCAACCAAGACCTCGCCGGCTCGCGCGCGGGCGGGCTGCACGCGCGCACGATCGAGGTGCTCGATCAGCGCGGCGTCGCGGAGCGCTTCTTGTCGCAAGGCAAGGTCATGCAGGTCGCCGGCTTCGGGATGACCGCGCTCGACCTGAGTGACTTTCCGACACGCCACAACTACGGCCTCGCCCTGTTTCAGGATCGCATCGAGCGCACCCTCGCCGACTGGGTCCATGAGCTCGCGGTCCCGATCTATCGCTCACGGGAGGTGACGGGCTTCGCGCAGGACGACACGGGCGTCGACGTCGCGCTGTCCGACGGTGGATCGCTGCGGTCGAAATACCTCGTCGGGTGCGACGGCGGACGCAGCCTGATCCGCAAGCAAGCCGGCATCGAGTTTCGCGGCTGGGATCCGTCAGTCAGCTACTTGATCGCCGAGGTCGCGATGACCGGCGAGCCGGCGTGGGGCGTCCGCCACGGCGAAAAAGGCGTCAACGCCCTCGCGAAGCTCGACGACGGGAGACGCATGCGCCTCGTGTTGATCGAGCCGCGCGTCGAGCCCGGCGACGCGCCGACCGTCGACGATCTCCGCGCGGCGCTGGTGGCCGTCTACGGAACCGACTTCGGGGTTCACGACGTCACGTGGCTCTCGCGGTTCACGGATGCGACCCGGCAGGCGGCGTCCTATCGCGACCGGCGCGTGCTCTTGGCTGGCGACGCGGCCCACGTGCATTCCCCGGCGGGCGGACAGGGCCTCAACATCGGGGTTCAAGACGCCGTGAACTTGGGCTGGAAGCTGGCCCAGGTGGTCGACGGCACGTCGCCAGGAAGCCTGCTCGACACCTACCAGGCCGAGCGGCACCCCATCGGTGCGCGCGTGCTCAAGACGACGATGGCGCAAACCGCGATCAACCGCGGCGACGAACGGACGAAGGCGTTGCGCGAGAGCGTGTCCGAGCTGCTCGCGATGGACGAGCCGCGCAAGCGATACGCCGGGATGATGTCGGGCCTCGACGTTCACTACGACCTCGGCGCGGGACACCAGCTGCTCGGCCGCCGCATGCCCGATCTCGACGTGGTCACCACCGACGGGCCCCGACGCGTGTTCACGCTGCTGCATCAGGCCCGACCGGTGCTGCTCACTTTCGGTGAGCCCGGCCTTCCAGACCTCGTTCCGTGGGCACAGCGCGTTCAACGCGTCGACGCTCGTTACGACGGCGCGTGGGAGCTTCCGGTGCTCGGCGCGGTCGCCGCGCCCAGCGCCGTTTTGATTCGCCCCGATGGGTACGTCGCGTGGGTCGGCGGCGGCACCGACCACGGCCTCCGTGAGGCCCTCACCACCTGGTTTGGCGCGCCCGCTTCCGGGTGAGCGTCATTTCGCGAGGTCGACGAAGGTCCAGTCAGACGTCTTCCCGCAAAGCTCGATGAAGGCGCGCACCTTCGCGGAGAGCAGCCTCGAGGTCGGATAGACGATGTGGATCGGCAGCGGTGGCGGCTCGAAGTCGTCGAGCACGACGCGGAGGCCCCCCGCCCTCACGGCCTCGGCCACCTGATAGGCGAGGACCATCGTGACGCCCCCCCCGCGCTCGGCGTGGCCGATGGCCGCGTCGGCGCTGTTGGTCACGAAGCGCGGCGCCAGTGCGATGGCGACGTCGTCGGGGAAGCGCCACTCCGGTGTGGGCGTGAGGGCGTTGAACAGGATGACGTCGTGCTTCGCGAGGTCCTCCGGCGTGCGCGGCGCCTTCCGACGCGCCAGGTAGCGCGGCGACGCGACGACGACGCGGCGGGTGGCGCCCACCGTGCGCGCGACGTAGCTCGCGTCTTCCAGCACGCCGATGCGCACGGCGGCGTCCAGGCCGTCGTCGACGAGGTTTGACAGGCGATCCGACAGCGTCAGCTCACCCGAGACGGCCGGATACTTCGCCAGGAAGGCGCTCATGAGCGTCGCGACGTGCAGGCGGCCGAAGACGTTGGGCGCCGCCACGACGAAGCGCCCCGTCGGCGCCATGCGCTCGGCCTGCGCCGCCGATTCGGCCTCGGCGACGTCGGCGAGGATCCGCCGCGCGCGCTCGAGGTAGCGCGCGCCCGCGTCGGTCAGCCCCACCGAGCGCGTCGTCCGCTGGAGCAGCCGCGTGCCCAGCCGATCCTCCAGGCTCGCCACGAGGCGCGTCACCACCGACGGAGACAGCTTCAGCCGCCGCGCGGCGGGCGCGAAGCCGCGCTGGTCGGCGACGGCGACGAAGACGGACATGGCGTCCAAGCGGTCCATTGTTGCGATAGTAGCAACAGTGCAATGACAACCGCAGTGATTGTTGAAGTATTCAGAACGACGCATGGTCGTGGGGTGCCGACCGAACGCTTCGGCCGCACGAACCAAAACGAAACGAAAGGACACCCCATGTCGCGCATTCCCACGCCGTCCTCGGTCGAGACCTCCCCCGCCGCCTCGCAGCCGCTGCTCGAGGCCGTCAAAGGGCAGCTCGGCAGCGTCCCCAACCTCTTCCGCATCGTCGGCAACAGCCCCGAGGGGCTCGCCGGATACCTCGGCCTGAACGGCGCGCTCGGCAAGGGGCGCCTTGATGTCAAGACGCGCAACCGCCTGGCCCTGGTCGTCGCCGAGGAAAACGGCTGCGTGTACTGCCTGTCGGCGCACTCGTACCTGGGCAAGCACGTCGCGAAGCTGGACGACGCCGAGATGACGGCGAACCGGCAAGGCGCTTCATCCGACGCGCAGGCCACGGCGGCGTTGCGCTTCGCCGCGAAGGTCGTGCGCGCCCGCGGCCACGTCAGCGCCGACGACGTGAACGAGGTCAAGGCCGCCGGCTACGACGACGCCCAGGTCGTCGAGATCATCCTTCACGTCGCGCTCAACACCCTGACGAACTACGTGAACACGGCGCTCGCCACCGAGATCGATTTCCCGCGCGTCGAACCGCTCACGGATCGTTCGCGCCAGGCCGCTTGAAAGGAGCTCACCATGCCGAATGCGGAAACCATCCCGAGCGATATCGCCTTCACGCCGTCCGTCAAGGCGGTGCAAAGCCGCCTGGGCTCACGGTCGTCGTACGCGCGCATGGAGCAAGGCGATGGCTGGGAGACCAAGATCTCCGACGAGCTGGCGGCCTTCATCGGGGCGCAGACCGGCATCTTCCTCGCCACCGCCAACGCGCAGGGGCAGCCGTACATCCAGCACCGCGGGGGGCCGCCCGGCTTCCTGCGGGTGCTGGATCCCGGCACCCTCGCCTTCGCGGACTTCCGCGGCAACAAGCAGTACATCTCGCTCGGCAACCTGGCCGAGAACGCGAAGGTGCACCTGTTCCTCATCGACTACGAGAACCGGCAGCACGTGAAGATCTGGGGTGAGGCCAAGGTCGTCGACGACGATCCGGCGCTCGTGAAGCAGCTGACGGTCGCGGGCTACGCGGGGCGCCCCGAGCGCGCCATCGTCATCAAGGTGACGGCGTGGGATGCGAACTGCCCGCAACACATCCCGCAACGCTTCGAGGCCGCCGAGGTCAGCGAGGCGCTCGCGACGCGAGACCGTCGGATCGCGGAGCTCGAAGCGCGCCTGGCGAAGCTCGACGCGCGGGCTCCTGAGCGGTAGCACATGTCGTGATCCGGTCGCAGGCCACTCGGTCACCCGCGAGAGGCGCTCGGGCCTGGTGGTCGCTGCGTCTCGTTCAGGATCTCGTCGAGCTTCGCAAGTACGAGCCGCGCATAGTCCGGCTCGCCCTTCGACAGGAAATACGGCGTGCCGACTTGATCGGCGATCGTGGCCAGGTCAGGCCGTCCCGACACCAAGAGGATGGGAATGTCTTCCTGTCCGTGGTCGTGCTTGACCATCTCGCGCGCCATTTCGGGGCCGGTGAGCCTCGGCATGTCCACGTCCAGGACGATGCAGTCGGGAAGGCTCGCGGCGTCCAGGGCGAGGAGGCCGTCGGCGCCGTTCATGGCGGTCACGACCTCGTACCCGGCCGACACCAGGATTCGAACCGAAGTCCTGACGACGAGCGAGTTGTCGTCGACGACGAGAATCTTGGCCATGAGAAAGTTGTAAGCATCGAGGACGCACCCGTCAGGTCGGAGTAGGAATCGCGGTTGCCCGCGACCCCCTCCACGGATCCGGACTGGCGGCATTACCGCATCCGGCTCTTGCCTTGGGTGGTGACGGCGAACCGCACGAGGGGATAGGGGTGGCAGATGCGGGGCGGCGGGAGCCAGTGCTGGGCGTAGCCCTGCATCCGGTTCCACGACACGCGGGCGGTCTGACTCCGACGCTGGAGAACCCAACGCCAGATGAGGACCACCGCGTGTCGAAAGGCGCTGAGCGCCGGGCCGTTCATGGGCACGCCGTAGTACCGGTTGTGCCCGAGGACGACCGAGCGCAGGTACGCGCCTACTTCCGGGACGGCGTCGTGCAGTCGTCGTTTCAGCTCGGCTCTCACCTCGCGAAGCTTCGACTGCCACCTTGTGCGCATCGTCTGCCGCAACACCGTGAACCCTCCCCTCCGCGTCTTCGCGCAGCTATGCGTGAAGCCGAGAAAGTTGAAGGTCTCGGGTCTCCCTTCACCACGGCCTCGTCGGTTCTTGTCCGCATTGCGGCCGAACTCCATGAGACGCGTCTTGTCGGGATGCAGATCGAGGCCGAATTGCGCGAATCGTTCGCGGAGCTCTGCGAGGAATCGCTCGGCCTCTGATCGATGTTCAAACCCCACGACGAAGTCGTCGGCAAAGCGCACGATGATGACCTCACCTCGCGCCCCCTTCTTTCTCCATCGCTGGGCCCACAAGTCGAATACGTAGTGCAGGTAGAGGTTGGCCAGGAGCGGCGAAACGCTGCCGCCCTGGACTGTCCCCAACTCACTACGCACTCGCTTGCCGTCCTCCAGCACACCGGCGGCCAGCCATTTCTGGATGAGCCGCACGACGCGCCGGTCCCCGATTCGGTGCTCGACGAACTTCACCAACCACTCGTGGACCAGGGTTCCGAAGAAGTCCCGAATGTCGGCGTCGAGCACCCAGTTCACCTTCTTCGTCATGATGCCGGCCGAGAGCGCGTCCAGCGCCTGATGCGGGCTGCGCCCCGGCCGGAATCCGTACGAGAAGCCGAGGAAGTCTCCTTCGTAGATGGCGTTCAACACCTCGACCACCGCGCGCTGGACGATCTTGTCCTCCAGCGTCGGTACGCCGAGCGGCCGAAGCCGCCCGTCCGCCTTGGGGATGTACGCTCTACGAACCGGCTTCGCTCGGTACGCGCCCCGCTTGAGCCGCTCGGATAGGTCCAGGAGGTTTCCCTCCAGGCTCTCCCCGTAGTGGCGCCACGTCTCTCCGTCAATGCCCGCGGCGGCATTTCGCTTGATAGCGAGGTATGCCGTGCGCAGGCGCTCGACGTCGTAGGCGTGATGAAGGAGCGTCGTGAACCGCTGTTTCCTGTCCCTCCTTGCTGCTTGCCGTACCCGCTCGAGTGCGCTTGGCACGC
>JBBQJG010000154.1:0-13522 GCA_038325725.1 Polyangia bacterium
CCCGATTGTTCGTACGCGAAGGCGCTGCCGAGCTCGCTCGCCTGGACGCGGCGGCGGCGCAGCTTGCCGTCGGGGCCGAAGAACGGACACTCGTAGCGGGCCGTGCTGCGTACGAGGTAGCTGAACTGGCTGCGCTCGCCCTTGTCGATCTCCCGGTTGCGCAGCGACTGGGCCTGCAGGCTGTCGGCGTAGTCGCCGTCGCACCCCACGGCCGTCATCGCCGATAGGCGTGACCGCGTCATGACGTCGAAGGCGAAGCCAATGGCGACCAACGACCCGAGCAGCGGCAGCCAACCCTGAAGCAGTCGCAAGCGTAACTTCATCAACCGTCTCGGTTTTCAGCGTACCATGGCGGCCGGTAACGCCCCCATGGCCAAGTCAGCGACGGCGAAGACCACGGGGAAGACTCAGCTCGACCTCATCCGCGCGGCCATCGCGCTCGCGAGCAAGCCGAACGTCGACCACCTGCTCTACGTGGGCGATCTCCCGCTGCCCGAGGAGCTGTTCCGCGGCCACCCGCGCGCGCGCAAGAAGCTCGTGCAGGCCGTCGTCGGCGAGAGCCAGCGCGCCGTCGTCGAGGCCTCGGGCATCCCCGTGCTGCCGCTGCCGAACTACGATCTCGGCCGCCCCGAAAAGTTGAAAATCGGGCTCGTCTCGGGCATCGCGCGCGGCATCTACAAAGAGGGCGACGTCGTCGTCGGGCTGCTGTCGCGCCGGCCCGCGGCCATGCCGGACTCGATCCTCATCGTCACAGTGGGGCTGGAAGAGGGCGACGGTTCGTTCGGGTTTCTGCAGGCCGAGGGCGTCTCGGCGGGCGTGACGGACGCGCTCATCGACCTGGCCGTCAGCATCGGCGTCGAGGGCTGGGAGGGGCGGCCGGTGGGCGCGCTGTTTGTCGTCGGTGACTCGAACACGACGATGGAGAAATCGCGCCAGCTGACGCTCAACCCGTTCCAGGGCTACTCGGAGGACGAGAAGAACATCATGAACCCGGACGTGCGGCACGCGCTGCACGCCTTCGCCGTGCTCGACGGCGCGTTCATCGTGCGCGAGGACGGCGTCGTCATCGCCGCGGGCCGCTACCTCAACTTCGACGAGGACCAAGAGGTGGACGTGCCGCTCGGCCTCGGGGCGCGGCACATGGCCGCCGCGGGCATCTCGCGCGACAGCAACGCGATCGCGATCGTGGTCTCGCAGACGTCTGGGTCGGTGCGGGTGTTCCGGAAGGGTCGGGTCGCGATGGAGCTCGCGCCGCGCATGCGTCGTTCGTGAGTTGCGTGAGTTGCGTGAGTTGGAACTGCCGGAGGTTCCGCGATACGATGCCGGCGTTCTCGATGAGCGCCGCCCGTCACCGTCGTCTCCCCCGCATCCTTCTTGGCCTCGTGCTCGCCGCCGCGTCGGGCCTCGCGTCCTCGTCGGCGCGCGCCCAGGACGGCACTCAACACGCGAAGGAGCTCTTCCAACAGGGCTCGACGCTGTTCAACCTCGGCGACTTCGACAAGGCGATCGAGGCGTGGCAGGCCGGCTACAAAGAGAAGCCGGATCCGACGTTCCTCTACAACATCGGCCAGGCCTATCGGCTCAAGGGCGACGCGCCCAAGGCGCTGTTCTTCTACCGAGGCTACCTGCGGAACGCACCCAAGGGCGCCTTCCGCGCCGAGGTCGAGGCGAAGATCGCGGCCCTGCAAAAAGGTGGCGAGACCAAGCCGGCTCCCGCGACGCCGGCTCCCGCGACGCCGGCTCACGCGACGCCGCCGCCCGCGACACCGGCACCCGCGACGCCGCCCCCGGCGCCTCCGCCGCCCGTCGCGCCGCCGTCTGTCTCATCCTCCGCGCCGGGACCGAAGCCGGTCGCGCCGCCGCCCCTCGAGGCACCGCCGATCCCCGAGCCGATGAGCCCTCCGACCGATGGACGCTCGGGCGAGCTCGGGCCGACGCCGCCCGCGCCCGTGACAGAGGGCGACGAACGCAATCGCCCCGTCGATTTCCAGTTCGCGCTCGGCTTCGACGAGTTCACGTCGGGGGTGAACGTCACGGGCAGCGTGCCGCCGCAGCTCGCGCTCGATTTCGCCGTGGGCTACACCTTCGGCGCCGCCGACGCGCCCGCTCGTTTTCGCCTCGGCGGGTTCCTCGGCTCGACCTCGCTCGTCGAGAAGACGACGCCGTCGAACAAGATCGGCTTCGTCTCGGCGTTGTTCGAGCCTTCGCTCAGGGTGCGTGTCGTCCCGCAGCGCGTGTACCTGTTGTTCGGCGTCGGGGTGGGCGTGCTCGGGGTGTCCAATCTCAAGATCAACTCGGTCCTGCTCGCCAAAGGGCAGGCCCGGGCCGTCAACGGCACGATCGCGCTGTTCGAGACGCGCTTCGCGGCGGGCGTTCAGGTTCACCTGTCGCCGGCCTGGATGCTCACGGCGACGCCGGCCTTTTCGATCTCGCCCCAGCGCACGGGCTTCTACGGACCGATCGGTCGCTTCGAGCTGATGTTCGGCCTCGGCTACTCTTTCTAGCGCATGCAGTGCGTGATCCTCGCGGGCGGGCTCGCGACGCGAATGCGGCCGCTCACCGACGAGCGTCCGAAGGCCTTGCTGCCGGTCGCGGGGCGGCCGTTCATCGATCACCAGCTCGAGTGGCTCGGGCGTCACGGCGTCACGCACGTCGTGATGTCGATCGGCTACCGCGGTGAGATGCTGCGCGCGCACGTCGGCGACGGCGCGCGCCACGGCCTCGCCGTGACGTACGTCGACGAGGGCAAGAACCTGCGCGGCACGGCGGGCGCCTTGCGCCTCGCGCTTTCCCAGGGCGCGCTCGAAGACGCGTTTCTCGTGACGTACGGCGATTCTTTCTTGCCGTGTGACTTCGGCGAAGTGTGGGCGCGCTTTCGACGGTCGGGCTTGCCGTCGCTCATGACGGTGTTTCGCAACGAGGGGCTCTTCGATACGAGCAACGTGATCTTCGAGCCGAGCGACGACGCGCGCGAGCTGCGCGACGGCCGCCTCGTCCTTTATGACAAGAGGCGCGCGACGCGGCCGCCCGCGGACTTCGCGTACATCGACTACGGCCTGACGGCGCTCGAGCGCCGGCTCGTGCAGAGCGAGGTGCCCGAAGCGCCGCCGTCGGGCAAGGCGGATCTCGCCGATTTGTTTCACGCGCTCAGCCTGCGGGGTGAGCTCGCCGGCCTCGAGGTGCGCGAGCGTTTTCACGAGATCGGCTCGCCCGAGGGGCTCGAGGAGCTCTCCCAATGGATCACCGCGAATCTCTGATCGTCCTCGATCGCGACGGGATTCTGAACCGCACCGTGCCCAACCCGGCCGAGCCGCGGCCCGACAGCCCGCTGCGCGTCGGCGAGGTCGAGGTGTTCCCGTGGGTGCCGGAGGTGCTGCGCGCGCTCACGGCGGCGGGGTTCGGGCTCGTCGTCGCGAGCAACCAGCCCGCTTCTGCGAAGGGGAAGACGACGCGCGCCGAGCTCGAGTTGGTTCACGCCGAGGTGCTGCGGGCGGCCCAAGCCGGGGGTGGTGTCATCGCGAGCTCGCACGTTTGCTTCCACCGCGCCGAAGACGGCTGCGCGTGCCGCAAGCCGGCCCCGGGTCTGCTCACCGAGGCCTTCGCGCGCCACCCGCGGTTTCGGCCCGAGGCGTCTTGGATCGCGGGCGACCGCGCGACGGACGTGCTCGCGGGCGTGGCCCTCGGCCTGCGGACGGCGCTCCTCACAGACGCGCCCGAGGTCGAGCTCGCGGCGCTCACGGCGCGGGGAGTGCGACCTTCCTTTCTGGGTGCCGATTTGCGAGACTTCGCCGCCTATCTGCTCGACCCTGTAAACCGGAAAGGTTCCCTTGGCTGACGTGACCGTGTCGCTCGACAAGCTCAAGCTCTTCGCCGCGCGCGCGTTCGCGTGGGAAGCGACGCCGTAGTGCGCTCGACGTCCGGTCAGCGCTTCTTCATCGTCGGCGGCGCGGGCTTCGTCGGCAGCCACTTCACGGACCATCTGCTGGGCGCCGGTGGCGCCGCGGCCGTCACGCTCTATGACAATTTCTCGTCGGGGCGGGAGTGGCACTTCGCCCACCACGCCGGCGACGTGCGGCTGCGCGTCGTGCGCGGGAACGTCGAGGATCTCGAGGCGCTCAAGGGCGCCATGGACGGCCACGACGTCGTCATTCATCTCGCGTCGAACCCCGACATCGCGCGCGCCGCGCTCGAGCCGACGATCGACTTTACGCAGGGCACGGCGCTCACGAACTCGGTCATCGAGGCGATGCGCTGCACGAGCGCGCGTCGCATCCTGTACGCGTCGGGCAGCGGCGTGTATGGCGATCTCGGCACGCACGAGGCGCACGAGGACCACGGTCCGCTCGTGCCGGTCTCGACCTACGGCGCGAGCAAGCTCGCGGGCGAGGGGCTCATCAGCAGCTACGCGTACATGTTCGGCCTGTCGGGCTGCGCCTTTCGCTTCGGCAACGTCGTCGGCCCGCGCCAGACCCACGGCGTGGGCTTCGACTTCGCGCGCCGGCTGCTCCAATCGAAAAATGCGCGAACCCGCGGCGACAAGCCCATCGTCCTTACGATCCTCGGCGACGGGAAGCAGTCGAAGTCCTACGTCCACGTCTTCGACATCGTGCGCGCTGTCATCAACGCGCACGAGCGCACCGAAAAGGACTTCCAGGCCTACAACGTCGCCACGGGCGACTACATCACGGTGACCGAAATCGCCGCGCTCGCCGTCGAGTGCGTCGGCCTCGCCCCCGGCGACGTGACCTTCGAGTACACGGGCGGCGATCGCGGCTGGAAGGGCGACGTCCCCGTCGTGCGCCTCGACACCGCGCGCATTCGCGCCCTCGGCTGGCAGAACGACATGAACGCGCGCGAGGCGCTGCGCCAGTCGATGCTGGCGATGATCCCGGACATGCAAGCCGGGAAGATGTGAGCGTCGCCGTGTCGACCCCGCCGCAGCTCAAGGCCGTGACGAGCCCGACAGCCGACCCGGACGTGCGCCTGCTGCTGCCCGCGGCCGACGTCGCCGAGCCCGAGTTCTCGATCGTCATTCCCGCGTTGAACGAAGAGCTCACGATCACCGACTTTCTCGCCTGGTGTCACGAGGGCATGAAGAAGGCCGGCGTCGTCGGCGAGATCCTCATCGTCGACAGCGGCAGCGATCGCACGACGGAGCTCGCGCTCGCCGGCGGGGCGCGCGTGCTCAAGACGCCGAAGCGCGGCCTCGGGCGCGCCTACCTCGACGCGCTACCATTCATCCGCGGCAAGTACGTCCTGCTGGGCGACTGCGACTGCACCTATGACTTCCGCGAGCTCGTGCCCTTCGTCGAGAAGTTCCGCAGCGGCGCCGAGTTCATCATGGGTTCGCGCTTTCGCGGCTACATCGAGCCGGGGTCGATGCCCGCGCTGCACCGCTACCTCGGCACGCCCGTGACGACGTGGATTCTCAACGTCATCTTCGCCAGCCACTTCTCGGACATTCACTGCGGCATGCGCGGCATCTCGCGAGACGCGCTCTTGCGGATGGACATGCGCTCGCAGTCCTGGGAGTACGCGTCGGAGATGGTGCTCAAGTCGGTGCACATGAAGCTGCGCACCGAAGAGGTGCCGATCCGATTTCTCAAGGACCGCGACGGGCGTTTGAGCCACCACAAACGCTCGGGCTGGTTCTCGCCGTGGCAGGCCGCGTGGATCAACCTGCGCGCGATGTTCGTCTACGGCGCGAATTTCTTCCTTTTTAAGCCCGGCCTGCTGCTTCTCGTTCTAGGGCTCATGCTGACGTTTCCGCTGTCGTTCGGCCCCGTGACGGTCGGTCCTATTACTTTTTCGCTGCACTGGATGCTGCTCGGCGTGTCGCTCGCGAACCTGGGCCTGCAGTGCGTGTACATGGGGATCCTTTCGCAGGTGTTCTTCGACTATTCGGGCCGCCGCACCGAGGCGTGGTTTCGCCGCTTCCCCTACAACCGGACCGTCGCGTTCAGCGCGGGGCTGTTCGTCACGGGCCTCGGGCTCGCGGCCTCGCTCGCGCTGGCGTACGCGCGCAACGGCTTTCAGCTCCACGAGAGCTTCTCGCTCAATCACCTGGGCGTCACGGGCCTGCTTTTCATCATGACCGGGTTCATGACGTTCACGTTCACGCTCATGCTCCACTCGACGGCGGTGGCGGTCCGCCGGTCGTGAGCGCGACGCGCGATAAGTCCTTCGGCCAGGGCTACGCGCCGTCGCGGGTGGATCGCTTCGGCGTGTGGCTGTCGGCGCGCCAGATCCGCCGCCACGTGCGCGGCGGCTTCGCCGGCAAGCGCGTCGCCGATCTCGGGTGCGGCTACCACGCGACCTTCTCGCGCACCATCCTCGACGAGGTCGCGCACCTCGTGCTCGTCGACGTGTCGCTCGCCGACGAGCTCAAGGCGCGCGCGAACGTGACGGTGGTGCAAGGCGATCTGCTGACCGCCGTGCGGGGCTTGCCTACGGGCGACCTCGACGTCGTCATGATCGTCTCGGTGCTCGAGCACGTCTGGGAGCCGCTCGAGGTATTGCGCGAGATCCGGCGGACCCTGCGCCCAGGCGGCGTCTGCCTCGTCAACGTGCCGTCGTGGCGCGGCAAGACCTTCCTCGAGCTGTCGGCGTTTCGGCTTGGCCTGAGCCCGGCCGCCGAGATGAACGACCACAAGACCTACTACGACGTGCGCGATCTGTGGCCGATGCTCGTCAAGGCGGGCTTCCGCCCGCAGGAGATCGACTGCTTTTCGCACAAGCTTGGGCTCAACACGTTCGCCGTGTGCGGCGTGCCGCAGTGACGGTCGAAGCGCGCAGCGTCGTTCGTCGCGTCGCCGACTGGATCGACATCCAGTGGTCGCTCCTCGAGCGCTCGCTCAAGCAGGTCGCGCCGCGCGCGCGCGGGCGGCTGCTCGACGTCGGCTGCGGCGACAAGCCGTACGAGGCGTGGTTTAGCTCCTACGTCGACTCATACATCGGCATCGAGCACGTCGCGACCTTCGCGGCGACGGCGGCCGGGCAGCGCTCGCGCGCCGACGTCGTCTACGGCGGCGGCACGCTCCCGTTCCGTGACGGCGCCTTCGACACGATCCTCAACGTCCAGGTCCTCGAGCACACGCCGCGTCCCGCGGCGCTCGTCGCCGAGATGGCCCGCGTGCTCGCACCCGACGGGCTGCTCATCCTCACGGCGCCTTTCCAGTTTCGCCTGCACGAGCAGCCGCACGACTACTTCCGCTACAGCCCGCACGGCCTCGCCGAGCTCTGCGCCGAAGCCGGGCTCGAGATCGTCGAGACGATTCAGCAGGGCAGCCTCTGGTCCGTGCTCGGGCACAAGCTCAGCACGTACCTCGCGTTCCGCGTCGCGCGCGTGGGCGGCCTGATCCAGCAGATGGGCAAGCTCGGCCACGAAGCGCCCACGAAGGAATCCGTCCGCTGGTGGACGCTGCCGGCGGTGGGCCCCGCGGTCGTCGGGATCTCGGCCGCGGCGCGCGTGCTCGATCGGGTCGCGTTCGATCCCGACGAGGCCCTCGGGTTCCTCGTCGTCGCGCGCCACATCGCCAAATAGCGCTTTAGAAACGCCCCAGATCAATCTGAGGCGGTCCGTCGGTGCGATGCACGTCGCCCAACCACGAGCCCATGAGCTGCTCAGTACCGGGACGGCCGCGGAACACGACCTTGTACGAATAGATCCACCCCGGCTTCCACAGGGTCGTCGGCCACTCCGGGGGCGAGGCGAGGTCGAGCTCGATCGTGTCCTTGGGAAGGGTCGACAGCACCGGCCCCGAGACGACGTTGGCTCTCACGACGAGCTTGCAGTCGGTCTTGAAGGGGCCGGACACGAATTCGTAAGTGAAGCTTCGCTGAGCCCCGCGGTTTCGGATCGCGCCCAGGAGCTCGGTCTGGTTATCGAACTTCGCGTGGACGGGCAGATCGAGGCGCGCCGTGAGGGCCGCGCGCCAACGGGCTTCTGCGCCGCGATCGCCGGCGGCAAACGCCGCGTTGTGCGCGACGCGAACCTGCTCGGCCGTGCGCGGCTCGACGGTGGGCCGCGTCGCGGGCAGGCCCAGCATCGCGCGAGACTCCCAGGTCACGAAGGGATCCTCGATGACGCGGCGAATGGGCTCGACGCGGCCTTGGGAGAGGCCCTCGAGGAGCGACGGCTCGTGCTCGTCGAAGCTGTAGCCCGAGAGCGGCGCCGGCGGCTCCTTCGGGTCGATGAGCCAATAGTGTTGGAGCGCGTGGACATGGTAGCGGCTCACGGCGGCGCGCAGATCCGCGACGCTCGTCGCGCGGGTGTCGAGGATGAACGTGCGCACGTCGGGGGCGAGCGCGCCGACGGGCTGATTGGCGAGCGTCATCGCGGGGCGCATCTCCCACTGCAACGCCCAAGAGACCTGCACGCTCGGGTGAAAGGCCACGCTCGAGACCGCCGGTACGCGCGTCCGGAACCAGCGCAGCGCCTGCACGACATCGACGCGCAGTTCCTGATTCCCCTCGGCGAAACGCCCGCCCGTCTCGTGCGCGAGCCGCACCGTGCGGAGGCCATCCTGCAGCACGAAAAGCGTCGGCAGGCCGACGAGCACCAGTCCCGCCCAAGGCGCTGCTTTTCGCGTTGCGCGCGTGGTCTTGGGCTCAGACCGGCCTTGGGCCTCCGCCCGCCGCGCGAGCCGCGCCGCGGCCCATGCGGTCAGCTCGCTGGCCGTCACCGCGAGCGCGCCGACGGCCAGCGCGAAGTATGCCGCGAACGCGTGCGGCCAAAAGATGTGGATGTCCGCGCCTTGCTTGAAGACGACGTACTGGATGACGGCCGCGAGCAGCAGCGGGAGCGCGAGCCACTCGAGCTCGTTTTGTTTCACGGCGCCGCGCGCGACGATCACGGGCACGGCGAGCTTGCCGAGGAAGATCGCGAGCCCCGTGAACATGAGCTCGATGCGGAACTTGCGCGCCGTCAACACGAGAGAAAGCGGCAAGGCGTTCCCGGACGTGCGGCCGGCGCCCGAGCCGAGCAGATCGGCGAGCCGCCCGCTCTCCTGGAGCGCGAGGACCTCGATGCCGAGCGCGGTGGCGCCGGCGATCGCCAGCAGCGCCCAATAGCGGCCGAAGCCGCGCGGTCGCCCGGGGCCGAGCACACCCGCGGGCAGCCAGAAGCCGCGCCAGAAGAGCCACCCGAGGAAAAGAACGCCCCAGATGTAACCCTGCCAATCGTGGCTCACGGCGAAGAAGAACCCGACGGCGCTCGCGAACCCGTAGCGATCGCGGCCCGTCTGCACGAAGCGCGCGTAGCCCCACGTCGCGACGACGCAGCCGAACATGACGGGTTGCTCGAGGTCGTGATAGCTCGCGTAGCCGAGCGTGATGGGGAGCGCGACGAAGGCGACCGCCGTCAGCCCCGCCGCGATCGGTCCCCACGTTTGCTTGGCGAGCCGCGCGAGGAACCACGGCGTCAACGTCACGTAGACGATGGCCGGCAGGCGCAGCACCCAGTTGTGGAAGCCGAACACCTTGCCCAGCAGCGCCACCGTCCAAAAGACGCCCAGCGGGTGATGCATGTAGTAGTTCGATGGGGCGGCCCCGGCGTCGACGTAGGCGAGGACGGGCAGCACCGTGTGGAGGCGCCACATGTTGTCCGAGCAAATGCCGATGCCCGCCGACGACGCGAAGTGCCCGGCCGCGAACGGCGCGTTGATGCCGGTGATGCCATCGACGAACGCGATGAGCAGCGCGAGGGCGGTCAGGGCCGCGCCGACCGACGCGGGGACGAGGCGCGCGCGGACAGCGTCGAGCGCGTTGAAGACTCGGGTCCTCAAATCCTCCCCATCCAGTGCGGCGTGTGACAGACGTCGAGCACGTGATCACCGGGGCCGCCCGTGTACGTGCAGATGTCGACCTGCCAGTAGTGCCACGTGCTGATGACGAGCCAAAAGGCGAGGGCGACGGGGCGCCTCTTGAGGACGCTCGCCATCGCGAAGAACAGCGGCAACGCGATCAGCAGATAGCGGTTCATGCCCTGGAACCAAATCTGCACCTGGCCGACGGCCGCGACCCCGACAGTGATGATGTAGAGCGCGTACCAGAACGCGCGCTCGGGCAGCGGGAAGCGGCGCAGCGTCTGGTGGCCCAGCAGAAACCACAACACGCCCGCGACGAACCACACGCCCTCGTGCAGCGGCTGCTCCATGGCATGGATGAGCCACTCGGGCCGCGGAGACAGCAGCGTCCAGAGTGACGGGTTGTGATGGAACGCCGAAGAGTGCGCGTGGATGTACGCGAGCGCATCGCCGAAGCGGACGAGGTGATACGCCATCAGCGCGGAGATCCCCCAGCCGCACAGCGCGACGGCGGCGCCGCGCTCGACCCAGGCGCGGCGATCGAGGGGCGCTGTCTTGTTGTCCTGCCAGCACTGGAGCGCGATCCCCAGCGCGCAGGCGGCGCCCGTGGCGACGCCCGTGATGCGCATGGCGCTCGTCGCGCCCGCGAGGAAGCCCGCGAAGAGCCACCAGCGCTTCTGCAGCGCCACGAACGCGCCCATCGTGAGCGCCAGCGTCAGCGGCTCGGTTTGGACGCTCACGAGCGAGAAGCCCGTCGTGAACGCATTCAGCAGCAGCAGCGCTAGGTACGTCTCGCCGACGCCCAGCCGGCTCGTGAGCGCGGGGCCCGTCCACAGGAACAGGAAGATGAACGACGATACGAGCGAGATGCCGAACAGCGCGAAGTCGATCGGGATCGCGCCGCCCAGGCTCACGACGCGCCCGAGCAGGCCGTAGGTCGGATAGAAAGACAGATCGCACGTGCGCCCGTCGAAGGTGATCGGCCCGGACGCGGGGCGGGGCGGGCAGGATTGATAGCCGCGCAGTCCGAGGCTGATGTAGTGGCCGGCGTCCCACCGGCTGACGACCAGGCGGTTCCACCGCGGCGCCGCGCCTTCGGTGGCCGGGTTGACGAAGGCCGGCGGCTGGCCGGGCGCCGCGTTGAACGGAGCGTCGAAGCGCGTGGCGCCTGAATGCATCAGCGCGCCGAGGTGAACGGCGAGGCAGGCGATCGCGACCGCCGCGCGAACGCTCTTTTTCTGCGCGAGCGCCGTGAGGCGCTCGGCCGCCTCGGGCGATAGAAAGCTGACGGTCACGGCGGCGAACAATAGTACAGTCCGGCCGTTTTCGGGGTCGTCAGCCTCGATCGAAGAATGCAGATGCCCGGGCAGATCCTCCAGTCGCTGCTTGCGTTCGCGCGGGAGGCGCGCCGCTTCCCAGCCTGGGCTGCCGAGAACCCGCGCGAGGCGCGAAGGGCCACGCTGCGCCTCACCGCGACCGTCGCGATGTTCGTCGTTCCGGCTTACGTGTTCGTGCTCCTGAACGACTCGATGAGGCACAGCGCCGGCTGGGGCGACGAGGGCTACTTCGTGTGGTGCGGGTGGTCGCTGCTCAAGGGCCTCGTCCCGTACCGCGATTTCATGGAGTTCAAGCCGCCGTTCGTCTTCCTCACGTACGCGCTCGCCCTCAAGCTGCACGGCCTCGAGAACTTCGGATACCGGCAGTTCTTTCTCTATTTCCCGTTGCTCTCGATCCTATGCATGCAGGCGGCGCTGCTCTCGAGGCGGATCGACAGGCTGCTCGCGATGGGGTTCTCCCTCGCGCTCATTCACTTGTGGGTCACGCACGAGTTTCACGACTACGCGCTGTCCGACACGGAGTCGATCGGCCTTTCGTACTACTTCCTCGGGACGGCGTGCCTGCTCGCGCGGACGCGGCGCCCGGCTTTCATGGCAGCCCTCGGGACGGCGCTGCTCATTGCGTGCACGCAGTCAAAGGATCCGTTCTTGCCGTGTGTCGTCGTGACTTGGGCCGCGTGCTTCTTCGCGCGCGAGCGCACGGGGACGCTCAAGGTTGATGCGCTCACGTACCTGGAGTGGTCGACCATCGGGGGCGCGGTCGTCGTCGTCGGGCTCCTTATCTTCCTGGCGCCCACGGGCGCGCTGGCGGCGTACGTGCGCATGGTCGGCCGGTACACCGTGATCTATCGCGATCCCGTGCTGTCGTTCTGCGTCGCGGGCGGCGTCTTCAAGCCGACGACGCCGTTCAACGATCTGCTGCGTCAGGCCGGCGCGCTCGCACACGACTACGCCAACCTTCCAACGATGGGGTTCCTCATCCCATTCGCCTCCGGCCTCGTCATCTTCGCGCGGCGGCGCGCGCTGCCCGTGATCGTGGGCGGAGTGCTCGCGCTGTTGATGGGCGTACTCGCGGCCTCGGCGAGCAACTGCCCGTGGAAGCACTATTACAACATGGTGTTGGGAGGCCTCTTCTTCCTGCTGGCCCTCGGGCTCGACGCGATGGCGGCACAACTGCGCGCGACGTCCGCGCCCGTGCGCGCGCTCGTCCGCGTCGCGATGCTGACGGGGATCGTCGTCGTGCTATGGCCGCGCGTCGAGGCCGAGCGCCTCGCCTACGGTACCCGCACGTTCCCGCCGGTCATGGGCGAGCCGGTCCCCGGCGTCTTCGAGCTCATCCGCGCGCACACGACGCCCGCCGACAAGATCGTGACGAACGGCAACCCCATACTCTACGTGCAGACGGAGCGCATCTCGGGCGTGCGCGAGAGCGTGTTCCTCGACCCGATCCTCGGCTACTACGTCGGTCAGACCGACAAGGACAAGTTGCGCACCGTTTACGACGAGATGCTCGCCAGCAAGCCGAAGATCATCGTCCTCGACCCCAGCTACGCCTACGCGCGCGGACGACACGCCGCCGCGCTCTGGCAGCCCTTCCTGACCGAGCAGCACTACGAGAAACTGTCCGACAACGTCTACCTTCGGCCGAACTGAACGAATGACCCCGATCCAACGCGCGACGAGAATTGGTTTGCCCGGGGGCGCGTGGCTCGCCGTCCTGGGCCTGTGTCTCTATCTGCGCGGGGCGTGGTCGCCGCTCGGCGCCGCGGTGTGGGGCCTCCTCATCCTCGCGTCGTTCGTGGCGTGGGGCGCCGCCTTGAGCCTGGCTCTCGGCCGCCGCGAGGTGAGGGGCTGGGGCTTTCACGGCACCGTGGGGATGGCGCTCTCGATCGCGTTCGGCGGGCTCCTCGTGCTCGTTCACCTCGTCTCCGTGGGGATGCTCGTGACGTATTTGGCGGCGGGACCGTTGGTCTGGGGAACGCTCTGGGCGCGCGTCGCGAGCGCCGAACCTCCGGTGCGTTGGCGCGATCTTCCGCGCCGCCTGTTGCCGCGGCATCGCGCGCTCTGGCTCTACGGCGGCGTGCTCGCCGTCCTCTTCGGCGTGATGTTGCTCCAGTACCTAGGCTCGGTCCCGTTCATGGAGTTCAACACCTGGGACGACAATATGGCCTACCGCGAGTTCGTCCATCAGCTGCTCGCGACGGGCACGCTGGTGGAGTCGTTCTCGTACCGCCGCATCGGGAGCCTCGGGGGTCAGCCGCTCCTGCAGGCGTTCGTGCTCGCGTTGTCTGACCGCGATAGGCTGCACATCCTCGACAACGGCATCTGCGCGCTGCTCATGTTCGGGCTCGCGATCGGCTTCCGTCCGCGGGGCTCGGT
>JBBQJG010000155.1:0-13471 GCA_038325725.1 Polyangia bacterium
CGTCGCGCTCGCCGCCGTCATGGATCGGTTCATCCCGCACCACCACGCGGGCGGCCACCACGAGCACCTGGGCCACGCGCCTGGGCACGACGTCCACGATCGCGCCGACCACGACGCGCACCGCGACGCGCGCCGCGGCTACGCCGTCGTGGGCGCGCTGACGCTCCACCGCCTGCCCGAGGGCCTCGCGATCGGCGCCGGCTTCGCCGTGCCGGGCTCGTCGCACCTCGGCCTGCTGCTCGCGATCGCCGTCGGCGTTCAGAACGTCTGCGAGGGGCTCGTCATGGCGGCGCCGTTGCGCGCGGGCGGCGTCTCGGGGCGCCGCGGGTTCCTCATCGTCGCGGCGACGGGCCTCGTCATCCCCGGGGCCGCGCTGCTCGGAGGCGTGGTCGCCGCGCTCGCCGCGTCAGCGATGCCGTTCATCCTCGCCCTCGCGGGCGGCACGCTCATCTACGTCACGTCGAACGAGATCATTCCCGAGTCACACAGCCACGGCCACGAAGGCACGGCGTCGGTCGGCCTCGTCGCCGGCTTCGTCCTGACGATGGTCCTGCAGGCGATCCTGCACTAAGGGCCCGTGTCGCTGTCGCCGAGACGGCGGAACGAGCACGCCCCGCGCTCGTCGCGCTCGTAGACCGGCCAGGAGGCCGACTCGCCGCTCAGGCCTTGCGGGCCGGGACTTGGATGCCGCGCTCACGCAAGGTCGCGACGACGTGCTTCGGGATGGCGCGGCAGCCACAGGCGCGGGCGTGGTGAAGGTGCCAGTGAACGCGCTCGGCGAACGAGGGACGGGCGTCGACAGGGTTTTTGTGGTGCCACAGCCCGTTGACCTTCCGCATGACGGCCGATCCCTAACACGGAACTTCCGGGCGGGCTTCTTTCGGAGCGTATGGCTAGGTAATGATTTGATTTTACAGTGCTTTTATTGACAGACGCGGTGCGCAAAAATGAACCGACGGGGGTGTTTTGGGGGCTTGCGGACCTGGCCTCGGCTGACGCGCTCGTCCCGCCGTGCGGGTGCCAGGGATAAAGGTGCGGCTCGAAGGCGGCGTTCGCCGCCCGCAGCGCGCGGACGGCCATCGTCACGGGGTGCTTGGCCACGACGGCGCGCGGGCCGGTCAGTTCTTCGCGGGGGCGGGCGCGTCCTTCGCGGCGGCGTCCTTCAGGAACCAGCTCTTGAGTGTGGCCTTGTCAGCGTCCGAGAGCTTCGCCTTGGGGTGCATCGGGATGTAGAACCATGGCGGCATCTCGCCCTTTTCGATCTGCTCCCAGCAGTTTTCCCGATCGGTCTGGCGCTCGTCGTCGTCGACCTCGCCCCACTTCGACATGTTGAGGTGGTTGCGGCCCTTGTGAACGTCACGCGCCATGAGCCACGAGCCCGGCGCGATGCGCGCGTAGAGCGGCCACTTCGTCTCGTTCGAGTGACAGTCGAAGCAGGCGTGCTCGAGGAGCGTGAGCACCTCGGGGGGCGCGTCGATCTTGTAGCGCCCGGGCGGGTTCGTCCCGATGTCCTCGGTCGGGATGCCGATGACCTTGGCCGGGAAGACCTGCAACACGATGAACCCCACCATCCCCGCGACCACCGCCAGCTTGATGAGCTTCTTGAGTCGGGGTGACATCCCACGACCATAGGCGACGGCGCGGCGGCGCTCAAGGGGTGGCCCTCAAACTCCGATGACGCGAAAGCCGCTGGCGCGGGCGGCCAGAGCGAGCGTCTCGTCGTGGGTCGCGAGGACCGAGCTCTCTCCCGTCTTGGCGCGCCAGGAAGCCGCCGAGCTCAGATGAATGGCTCCATGGGACCAGACATGGTCATGTTGTCGACGGAGCGGGCGTCGGGTTGCGTCGTCGGGCGTCAGCTGCCACCTTTTGGCGACCATGGCTGACGATCTGTACGACGTGTTGCAGCGGGCCCTGAAGGATCCGGCGGGGTCGCTCGTGCCGCCCATCGCGCAGTTGTTGGGCTTCAGGCTCACGGCGATCGCGCCGGGGACGGCGACGATGGAGCTCGATGCCGACGAGCGGCTCGCGAACCCGATGGGCACGCTTTACGGCGGCGTGCTGTGCGACATCAGCGACGCCGCCATGGGAATGGCGTACGCGTCGGAGCTCGAGCGCGGCGAGACGTTCACGACGCTCGAGCTCAAGATCAACTTCATGAAGCCCGTGTGGCGGACGCACCTGCGCGCCGTCGCGAAGATCGTCAAGCGCGGGCGCACGGTGGGCCTCGTCGAGTGCGACGTCCTCGACGAAAAGGGCAGCCTCGTCGCCCGCGCGAGCAGCACGTGCATGACCCTGCGCGCGGACATGGCCAAGGGTCGGTAGAAAAAACCGGCGGATCGTCAGATGGTCGGCTCGTCGGTCGAGCTTTGTCGATCCGCGCGGTCCTCCCGGGCCGGGCGATCTTTGTTACGCGAAGATGCCGGGGACGGCGCCTTCGCCGAGGCGGGGGCCGGTGACGCCCTTCCAGACGTTGTTGCCGCCGAACTTGTTGTCGGCGGGCAGCGGGAGGCCGAAGGCGAGGAGGACGGACGCCCAGATGTCGTTGAGGTAGCGGCCGTTCATCATGAGGTTGCGCCCGCCCTGGAGGCCGACGGATTTGCCGCCAAAGAAGGTCACGGGCATCTTCGTCCAGCCGTGGCCCGCGCCGAGGGCGACCTCGCTGAAGAAGACGACGAAGGTGTTGTCGAGCATGTTGCCCGTGCCCTCGGGCGTGTTCTTGAGGTCGGTGAGGAACTCGGCGACGCGCGCGCAGTAGAACTGATCGATCGCGGCGAGGCGGTCGACGGAGGCCGCGTCGGTCGCGTGCGAGATGTCGTGGTGACCCGTCATCGTCCCGAAGGTCGGGATGAGCTGCGAGAACTGGACGTCCGAGTTGCCGTGGGCGTACGTGAACGTCGCCGCGCGGATGAGGTCGCACTGAAAGCCGATCTTGATGATGTTGAGCTGCTCCTTCGAGACGAGCGTGTGCTCGAGCGCGTCGATGCGCAGGCCGCTCGGCGTGCCCGCCGGGATCGTCGTGAGCGCCGGCTCGAGCGCGGGCGGGGTGCACGTCGTGCGGACGGCGGCGATCTGCGTCTCGAGGTGTTGGATCGCGGCGAGGTGCGCGTCGAGCTTGGGCCGCTGCGACGCGGGCACCTGCTTTTGCAGCGCGCCCAGGTCCTTGGCGACGAGATCGAGGACGCTCTTGTTGAGCTGCTGCTGGCGCGCCACGGCGGCCGCGCCGCCCGCGACCATGTTGCCAAACAGGTTCTGCGCGGCGACGGCTGGCCGGATCTCCGGGAAGATCGGCATGTTCGCGCCCTTGTACGACAGCGGCCGAAAGTTCGCGGCGCCACCCTCGGGAAAGATGCGTCCCCCCTGGACCGAGTCGCGATACGCGCCGAGGTGAATCGAGCCGACGGGCGAGCCCTGCAGGCGCGGCGAGCCGTTGAGCAGCAGCCAATCGATCGACGGCGTCGCGGCCGTGATGTGGTGGTACTGCGGATCGCCGTTGATGGGCTCGCCGTCGCTGATGGCGCGGTTGCCCGTGAGCGACGAGATGAAGCCCTGGCCGTGGCTGTCGCCCTGCCAGTTGGGATCGCGGGACGCCGTGATGTCGTTGAAGATCACCATGTCGTTCTTGAGGGCTTCGAACGGCGACATGATGGGGCCGAGCGTGAAGTTCGTCGTCGTGCCGCCGGGCACCGGGAAGAAGCGGCTCGCGATCGTGCCGCACGGACGGTGAAGCATGAGAAAGCGCGTGGGCGGGCCGTTCGCTGCCGCCGCCTCGAGCGGGCGCAGGAACATCGAGGCGAGGCCGGCCGTGACGCCGCCGCCGAGGAACGTTCGTCGTCGAAACTTCGTCATGCTCATTGAATCGCTCCGCCGCGGGTCGTGAACGCGGGCGACGTCGCGAGGGCCCGGAAGAGGCCCATGAACGACTCGCTCGCCGCGAAGGTGTCGCGCACGTTCTGCAGCGCGCACGAGTTGTCGGTGCTGACGGTGCGGCCGACGGCGACGGACGCGAGGCGGCCGGCGGCGCAGTCGGCGAAGTCGCGCGACGATTGGAGCCGCGTGATCAAGTCGGGGAGGCCGTTGGCGGGGCCGTCGAGCACCTTGCTGCCGAGGTTGATCGTCGACGTTTGGTCGATGAGCTGGCCGGAGCTGTCCTTCTCGCGGTAACGCCCGATGGGATCGTAGCGCTCACTCAAGAGGCCGAGCGGATCGAAGTGGACATGACAGGCCGAGCAATCGGGGCGCGACGCGCGGAAGTTCGCACGATCGCGCTCGGTCGCCGTCGCGGGCAGAGACTGATCCAACGTCGTCGCGTTCGCGGGCGGCGAGGGCACCGGGTTCCCGCACACGAGCGACGAATAAATGAAAAGGCCGCGGTGAATGGGATCGCCGCGGTTGACGCGCGAGTTCGCCGCGAGGACCGCCGGCTGCGTGAGGATGCCGCCCGCGCGCTCGGGCAGGTTGACGTCGACGGGAACGAGCGTCGCGCTCGTGACGCCGGGGACGCCGTACAGGGTCGCGAGATCCTTGTTGAGGAACATCTTCCGCGATGTCACGAGGTCGGACAGCTTGCCGCCGAAGACGACGTCTTGCAGGAACAGCTGCGCGCTCGACGTGAGCGCGTCCTTCACGGCGAGCGTGAACTCCGGGAAGATCGTCGGATCCTTCACGGTGGCTTCGGTCTTCTTGATCGTGAGCCAGCTGCCGACCTTGTTGGCGATGTTCACCTTGACCGCCGGCAGCGCCATGAGGCGATCGACCTCGGCGCCGAGGACATCAGGTTTGGTGAGCGTGCCGGCCGCCGCCTTGCCCCACAGGGCATCATCGGGCGCCGAGTCGAGGAATAGAAAGCCGAGCGCGCCGGCCAGCTCGTACGGGTTGAGCGGTTGCGGCGGCGTCGCGACCTTCGCGGGATCCGCGCCGGCGAGCTCCGTGCGCCAGAGGAACGAGGGCGCCTGGAGCACGTACTCCATGAGGACGCGGACGCCCTCCGAGGGGCCGTCGGTCGCGGCGAGCTGGTACAGGGCCAGCATGTCGGCGACCTCGCCGTCGGTGAGCGGACGCCGGAACGCGCGCGCCACCTTGGTCTTGATGAACGCCGTCACGCACGTCGCGTCCGGCGTCGCGCACCCGACGAGGGCCGTGAGATCTTTGACGGCGCTCAACGCCGTCGTGTGCGCGGAGCTCATGTAGTTCGCGGCGGTCGCGTCGCTGCCGATCGTGAGGCTCTCGGCGCGCGCGAGATCTTCGGCGCCCGCCGAGCGCGCTTCGCTGACATCGGCCGGGACGGTGATGCCCGCGCCGAAGACGTCGCGCACGACGTTGCCGTACTGCTGGTCGTTCAGGCGCCACAGGCGCGCGGGCGCGAAGGCCGCGGCGGCGACGCAGGGACCGGCGGTGGGCGTCGTGACGCCGACGCCGCCCGTCGCGACGCCACCCGTGCTGCCCACGCTCGTGCCGCCGGCGCCGCCGGTCGCGTTCGCGCCGGCGTTGCCGCTCGCACCGGGGCGCGCAATCGTGCCCGTGCAGCCGACGGTCATGAACGCGACGACGAGGCCCACGGCCCCGAGGCTGGAGTGACTCGACCCCCGCGCCGCGACGATCATGCGGCAAGTTCCGAACGTCATGCTCACCTCTCGATCGGGAAGGGGCTATCTGACAGCCATTCCCGGGGCTCGGTGGGCATCTGGCGCTGGCCGACTGCACCATCGCGCCGCGGGGGCGCGCGGCGCGGGTCTCTACTGGCCTTCGGCTTCGTCGCGGAGCGGGATCTGGCGGTAGCGCCCGGAGTCGTGCTCGTTGAGCTTGTCGACGATGTTGTCGACGTCCCCGAGGTTCACGCTCTTTCGCTCGCCCGTCTGCGTGTCCTCGACGGTGCGCACGCCGCGGATGACCTCGTCGAAGTCGTTCGCCGAGCGCAGGCGATCGTTCGACGCCTTCTCGTCGGCGTTGGCCTGTGAGATGCGGTCGTTCGACGCCGCCTCGGTGCCGGCGATGTACTTGTCGAAGGCCGCCGACTTCTCGGCTTGCTGCTGCTCGAAGCGGTCGAAGCTGCGCTTGTTGGCCGCCGTTTGCCCGTTGATCCGACGGGCCATCGCCGCGTCGTTGCCTTTCCACGAAGCCGCGATCGCGAGCATGAGCGGTAGGTCGTGCTCGAACGTCGCGTCGGGCGCGCGCACCTCGCCCGTGAAGCGCAACATCCAGAACTCGCCCGCGGGCGGCACGAGATCGAGCTGGGCGAAGGTCTTGTAGTGCCGGCGTCCGCGGCGTCCGTTCTCCGTGACCCCGTAGGTCACGAGCGCCGAGCGCCCGCGGGGGAACATCGGCTTGAGCGGCTTCTTCTCCGCGACGTTGTCGAGCACGAACGTCGGGTAGTGGTTCAGGGCGGCCGTCCGGCTCAGCTGGGGGCCGAGCATGCGGAGCGCGTCGGCGGGCGCGACGAACGGGGCGTTCATGACGAAGATCCCGCCGCCTGGCATTGTCCGCTGCTGTCGAACGAACGTGGAGTTGGGCAGATACACCGTCGCCATCGTGCCCACGAGAACGCGCTGATCGGCGGGGCCCTGGACGATGACGCCCCACGCGCAGGTCTTGAGGTCGGCATGCCATCCGGGGGGCAGGCCGATCGTGCCGGTGCCGTCGGAGAACGAGACCGTGTGCAATGACGCGTTCGCGGGCGCCGAAGGAGTCTGGGGATTCGGTGTGGCGGCCGGCGCAGGCGCGCCGACGGGCGTAGCGACGGGCGCGCCCATGAGCTTGCTCCACTCGGCGGGCGAGACGTTGACGCTCGCGCCGACGACGGCGACGCTCGCGCCGCGCGGGCCGAGCTTGCAGAAGATGAGCCCCTTGATCGGTCCGCCCGCGTAGGTGACCGAGAACGCCGCGCCGCCCGATCGGTGATTGCGCACGTCTTCGTAGGCGTTGCTCAGCGTCGGCTTCACGGCGAAGTAGCTCGTGAGATCGCGCTCGGTCGCGAGCAGGGCCGCTTGAATCGTTTTGACGCCCGGCTTCTGAGTCGAGAACGAGCGCCCGAGCGGCGTCATCGTGACGAGCTGATATCCCGGCGGCGCGTCGCCGGCCGCCGCGCGCGCGAGGGGCAGCGCGACCATCGCTACGACCAATACGACGACGAAACGAACGGCTCGCATCCCAAATCCCCCCAGTTCCGTCGCCATTAAACACGTTTCGCGCGGCCGATTTGCGAAACGTTCGCGCTCGGACGTACGATCGGCTCATGCGGCGATCGACGCTGGGGTGGATCGCGGTGTGGGCTTTGGCCGCGTGCGGGGGAAAATCGAGCCCCGGGACCGGCGGGGCGGCGGGCGCGACCGGGGCGGCGGGCACGACCGGGGCGGCGGGCACGACCGGGACGCCCAGCCCGAGCACGTGCCGCCGGCCCTTGTTCCCCGCGAGCGCGCCTTGGAACCAGCGCGCCGACGCGATGCCGGTCGACGCGCAGTCGGCCGCGATCATCGGCGCGCTGCAGGCGCACGGGTGGGGCGCGGGGCGGATGCAGATCGATACGTCGATCCACGTGATGTGCGACGCCGCCGGCACCGCCCCGAAGACGGCGTTCGCGCCGACGGGTGATTCGTACGATCCGGATTGCGACCTCGCGCCCGTGCCGATCCCCGCGGGCGGGCACCTCGAGGGAGAAGCTGGCTACGACTGCACGGGCGACGGCGATTGCCACCTGATCGTCATCGCGCCCAAGGAGCACCGCCTCTACGAGCAGTGGCGCGTCGACTTCTCGAGCGGCGGCTACAAAGGCGGTTGTCTCGCGATCTGGGACACCTCCGTCGCGCCGCCGCCCACGGGGCGCGGCGACGGCTGCACGAGCGCCGACGCGGGCGGCTTCCCCATCGCGGCGATGCTCTTCGACGCCGACGAGGTCGCGGCCGGGCACATCGACCACGCGATCCGCTTCATCCTCCCCAACGACATCATCCAGAACAACACCTTCGTGCGCCCGGCGACGCACGCGACGGGGCACACGTCGCTGCCGAACGCCGTGCCCTACGGCGCGCGGCTCCGGCTACGCGCGGATCGCCTCGCGGCCGTGCTCGCGTCGCTGCCGAACGCCGCCGCGCGCGTCGTCGCGCAGTCGCTGCACGACTACGGCATGATCCTGTCCGACGGCGGCAACATCGCGCTCACGTCGGAGGACGACGAGGCGACGACGGCAAAGTGGGACACCGTGAAGGGCACGGGGCTCGGCGCGCGCGATCTGCAGACGATCCAGCCGAGCGACTTCGAGATGGTCGCGGGCGGCACGCGCTACGACACCTCGAAGCTCGACTGTCCGCACACCCCGCTCACGAAGTGAGGGCGCCGCGCGCTCAGTGGCAGTTCTTGAAGCTGATGCGCCCACTCGCCGTGTGGGGCGGCGTCAGGCATGACAGCGTCGCGTCTCCATCGACGTTCTTGATGCCGTCGACGGCACCCGTGCCCGGCACGGCGTTGAGCGTGGAGCACGGGCCCAATGCGTCTCCGACGGGGCTCCCGGGCGGGAAGTACACGGTCATGGGCGTGCCGTCGGAACTCTGCGCGAGCCGCAGCCGAGCGGCGTTCTCGTCGGCGAGCTCGACGCCCTCGAACCCGAGGGCCTTGCCCGAACGGCAGTGAGTCGGATGAAACGGGACGTCGTCGATCTTCAGGTCGCCTGAGAGGTGGGACGTGCAGCCGAGGGTGAAGATCGCGAACGACAACGCCAGGGCGCGGGTCATGCCCGGCATCCTAACGCCGTAAGGTCTTCGTCAGGCCTTCTTCTCTTCGCCGCGCAGCAGGCGCGCGATGTTCTCGCGGTGGCGCAGCGTCACGAGGAGCGCGACGATCGTCGCGAGGACGATGTACGGGCGCGGCGGCTCGCCGAGCAGCGTCGCGAACACGGGGAACGACCAGATGCCGAGCAGCGATCCGACGGAGGAGAGGCGCAGGAGAAGATACGCGAGGATGTAGAGGCCGAAGCCGCAGAGGGCGGCGGGCCAGGACAGCGCGAGGGCGACGCCGAGCGACGTCGCGACGCCCTTGCCGCCGCGGCCGCGCAAGAAGAGCGTGAACATGTGGCCGACGATCGCGGCGAAGCCGGCGCAGGCGACGAATTTTGGTTCGAGCCCGAGGCGCTGGCCGAGCCACACGGGGACGAAGCCCTTCGCGGCGTCGGCAAGCAGCACGACGACGGCCCACTTCTTTCCCAGGGCGCGCGCGACGTTGGTCGCGCCGATGTTGCCGCTGCCGACGGCGCGCAGGTTGACGCCTTTTGCGCGCGCGACGACGAGGCCGAAGGGGATCGAGCCCGCGACGTACGCGAGCCCGCACAGAAGGATCGGGCTCACCGCGTCTCCGGGGCGGGCTTGGTCGCGGCGGCCGCGCGCGCGGCGAGCTCGGCGCGCACGCGATCGGCCGAGGCGACGGGGCCGCGCTCCCAGAACGTCGCGACGTCTTCGAGCAGCTCGGTGCGCGGGCAGTCGGGCGGCAGGCTCGCGACGAGATCGCGGCCGTAGGGCTTTTGCAAGAGGCGCCCGTCCATCATGGCGACGATGCCGAAGTCGCTGGGGCCGCGGATGAGGCGGCCGAAGCCCTGCTTGAGCGCGAGCGCGGCGCGCGGGATCTGGAACGCGCTGAACGGCTCGCCGCCGGCGTCGCGCAGGTGATCGATGCGCGCGGCCGTGAGCGGATCGTCGGGGACGTCGAACGGGATCTTGTCGATGACGACGAGCGACAGCGCTTCGCCCGGCACGTCGACGCCCTCCCAGAAGCTCGCCGTCGCGAGCAGCACCGAGCCGATCTTCTCGCGCAGGTCCGCGAGCAGCAGGTGCCGCGGCCTTTCGCCCTGGACGAGCAGCGGTAGCTTCGTCTTGGCGCGCAGGTACGCCTCGGCGATGCGCAGGTTCTTGAAGCTCGTGAACAGCAGCAGCGCGCGCCCGCTCGTGATGGCGCACAGCTCGGCCATGCGCGCGGCGGCCTTGAGCGCGAAGCCAGCGTGGCGCGGGTCGGGCAGATCCGTCGCGACGTACAGCAGCGCTTGCCGCGCGTAACGAAAGGGCGACGGATAGATCGCGTCGGCGGCGGCGTCGCCGAGCCCGACGCGCTCGCGGATGAAGTCGAATTTCCCCGCGACGGTGAGGGTCGCCGACGTGAAGATGAGCGGCCCCGAGACCGCGTCGAAGGCGCGCGTGAGCGCGGGGCCGACGTGGATGGGCGAGGCGTGCAGGCTCACGTTGCGCGGCGTGGCCGAGATCCACCGGACGCTCCCCTTGCCGCGGCCACCGACGAGCTGACCCAGATCACCGCGCAGCGCGTTCGCGCGCCGGCCCAGCGCCGCGAGCTCGGCGGGGTGGTCCGACTCGCGCACCTCGTCGCTCTCGCCGTCGAGCCACGCGGACACCTCCTCGAGCACGCCGTCGAGCTCGTGGTAGCGCGCGAGCGCGGGGCCCGCCCACAGGTTGTCGGCGATCGGCACGCGCACTTCGTCGCGGCCCGCCGCGGGCGCGGGCAGGCGGTCGCGGAGCGCATCGGCGAGCGCCGAGACCACAGCGGCGAGTCGTCCCATCGCCGACTGCGCGCGGCCCGGATCGATGACGCCCGCGCGCGCGAGATCGCGCGACAGTGCGAACACCCGCTGCGTCGAGACGTGCAGGCCGAAGAACTCCGTCGCGACGTCCTCGATCTGGTGGGCCTCGTCGAAGATGACGACCTCGTGCGGCGGCAGCACCTGCGCTTCGGGCCATTGGCTGCGCAGCGCGAGGTCCGCGAAGTACAGGTGGTGGTTCACGATGATGAGCTGCGCGTCGGCGGCGCGGCGGCGCATCTGCGTGACGAAGCACTTCTCGAAGTAAGTGCAGCGCGCGCCGATGCGCGTCTCGGGCGTCGCCTGCACGTCACGCCAAAGCGTCGTGTCGTCGGGCAGGTCGGCGAGGTCTGCCCTGTCACCCGTCGCCGTCTCGGAGACCCACGACAGCACGCGGTCGAGCTCGGGCGTCGGCAGCAGCGAGCGCTGCCGATCGCGCTCGGCGAGGCGGCGCAGGCAGACGTAGTTGCCGAGCCCCTTCATGACGGCCCACGTGAGCGGTCGGCCCAGGACGCCGGTCGGATCGAGGATCGCGCGCAGGCGCGGGATGTCGACCGTGGCGATCTGGTCCTGCAGCGTCTTCGTGCCCGTGCTGACGATGACCTTGCGGCCCGACAGCAGCGCGGGGATCAGGTACGCGAGCGTCTTGCCCGTGCCCGTGCCGGCCTCGACGAGCAGGCGCTCGTCGCCCTCGATCGCCGCGGCGATCCGCTCGGCCATCGCGAGCTGGCCGGGGCGCGATTCATATCCGGGGAAGGCCGCGGCGCAGAGCCCGCCGGGGCCCAGCACGTGCCGCAGCGCCGACGTCATTTCCCGCGGCTCGCCTTTTCGTCGAGGCCCGAGACGCCGAAGCGCCGCCGCAGCTCGCCGAAGACGTCGTCGACGGGCACGCCCGCCGCCTCGAGCCCGACGAGCACGTGGAAGATCAGATCGGCCGCCTCGTGCGCCGTGTGCGGGGCGTCGCCCTTTGGATCGGCCAGCGCCTCGACGAGCTCGCCGGCCTCTTCGGTGATCTTCTCGTTGATCTTCGGAAACCCTTTGTCGAGGAGCGACACGACGTAGGACTTCTCCGGCCGCTCTTTTCGGCGCGCCGCGATCACGCGCGCGACGCGGGCGACGACGACGCCGGGCGGATCGCGCGGGCCGTCGTCGACGACGAGCTCGGCGTCGTCGCCCTCGGAGCGCGAGGCACCCGCCGCCCGGAAGAAGCAGGACGTCGCGCCCGTATGGCAGGTGGGCCCCTCGGGATCGACGATGTACAGGACGGCGTCGCCGTCGCAGTCGAGACGCAGCTGGCGCACCGACAGCGTGTTGCCGGACTCTTCGCCCTTGCGCCAAAGCTTCTTGCGCGAGCGGCTCCAGAAGTACGCTTGCCGCGTCGAGAGCGTCAGCGCGAGCGCCTCGCGGTTCGCCCACGCGAGCATTCGCACCTGTCCCGTCGCGCCCTCTTGCGCGATGACGGGCACGAGGCCGCTGCCGTCGAAGGCGACGGCGTCGAGCAGCATGGCTGGAAGCTCGGCAGTTTCGGATTCGGACGCGTCGGTCTTATCGCCCATCGACTTCATCTCTGACCGGGACGCCGCGCGCCCGCAAGTATTCGTGCGCCTGACCCACCGTGAATTCACCGAAGTGGAAGATCGACGCCGCGAGGACGGCCTCGGCGTGGCCCTGCGCGACGCCTTCGTAGAGGTGCTCGAGCGTGCCGACGCCGCCCGAGGCGATCACGGGGCAGGGCACGCGATCGGCGACGGCGCGCGTGAGCGCGAGGTCGAACCCGTCGCGCGTGCCGTCGCGGTCCATGCTCGTGAGCAGGATTTCGCCGGCGCCCGCGGCCGCCATGCGCTCGCACCACGCGAGCGCGTCGATGCCGGTCGGCTTGCGGCCGCCGTGCGTGTAGACCTCCCAGCGCGGCGCGTCCGGCGCGCTGCCCGGAATGCGGCGGGCGTCCACGGCGACGACGATCGCCTGGTTGCCGAAGGCGTCGGCGGCGCGGCGCACCAGCTCGGGCTCGGCGACGGCCGCCGTGTTGATGCCGACCTTGTCGGCGCCGGCGAGCAGGAGCTGACGCACGTCTTCGACCGAACGGACGCCGCCACCCACCGTGAGCGGCAAGAACACGCGCTCGGCCGTCGCGCGCACGACGTCGAGCGTCGTCGCTTTCCCCTCGGCCGACGCCGAGATGTCGAGGTAGCAGATCTCGTCGGCGCCCTGGGCGTCGTACGCGGCCGCGACGGCGACCGGATCGCCAGCGTCGCGCAGCTCCTTGAAGCGCACGCCCTTCTTGACGCGCCCGTCGGCGACGTCGAGGCACGGGATGACGCGCTTGCAGAGCATGGGAAGGGCCTAGATGGCCCTTTCTCGCACCCGACGGAGGGCGTCTTCGACGGTGAAGACGCCCTCGTAGAGCGCCTTGCCGATCACGACGGCGAAGGCCCCCGTCTCCAAGAGGGTGTCCAGGTCGGAGAGACGCGCCACCCCGCCCGAGGCGATCACGGGACAGGGATCGAGCCTGCGCGCGAGGCGCGCCGTCGCGTCGACGTTGGGACCGGTGCGCATGCCGTCGCGGCCGATGTCGGTGTAGAGGACGGCGCCCGCGCCGGCGCGCGCCACGGCCAACCCGACGAGGGCGGCGTCGGCCGAGGTGTCTTCGGTCCAGCCCTCGACCGAGACCTTGCCCTCGCGCGCGTCGACGGCGACGACGATCTTGCGCGGCCAGCGCGCGCACGCCTCGCGCACCATGGCTGGGTCCTTGACGGCCGCCGTGCCGAGGACGACGTGCTTGACGCCCACGTCGAACAGCGCCTCGCAGTCCTCGAGCGTGCGCACGCCCCCGCCCACCTCGACCTCGAGCTTCGAGGTCTCGACGATCTTGCGGATGACGGCCCGGTTGTTGGCGCCAGGCTTCGT
>JBBQJG010000156.1:0-13457 GCA_038325725.1 Polyangia bacterium
AGGAAGTGCACGGCGTCGCCCGCCTGCATGTCGACGACGAACTTCACCGACTGCGAGTCGCCGTCGGTGCCGCCCACGGCGAGCGCGCTCTCCTCGGCGAGCGACGACAGCCGCCTCAGCCGATCGCCGACGTCGACGGTGGTGACGGCGGCGCAGGTGTCGTTGGCGGCGTCTGGGGTCGTGTTGGCGCACGCCGCGAAGGAGGCGCCCGGCGCGCCCGCGACGCCCATCGGGAAGCGCGCGAGCGCGCCATTCATTGGCGGCCGTTCGAGCTCGACGCGATCGCGCAGGGCGTGATCGCGCGCGCCGAACAGCGTGACGACGCCTTCGTAGTCGCCGCTCGCGGCGATGTCGGCGACGTCCGCCTCGGCGACGGGGACGGCGAGGACCTCGTGTGGCTGCAGCGTCGCCTTCGGCCACGCGAGCGCGACGCCGTCGGCGGCGAGCGGCCACGGATCGCCGGGCCCCGTCGCCGAAGCGCGCAGCGTGAAGTCGGAGAGGGTCACGGGCGCGTCCGACGTGTTCATGATCTCGACGAACCGCGCGGGCCGCAGCGCGACCTCGGTGATCGCGAGGGGCGTCGGGATTGCGGGCCACGGCGTCGGCAGCGTGTACGGCTTGAACGTGAAGTCCTTCGGCAGCGCGGGCGGCGGCGGCGGACCGCACGTCGCCCCGTTCGGCTTTCCGGGCGAGGCGTAATGGCAGCGCGCGAACGGCCCGTCGTCGCCGGGATAGCGGCCGTAGGTCTCGTTGATCGTGAGCGCCGGGTAGGTGACCTCGTCCGCGATGCGCGCGTGCGGAAGATCGAGCAAGCGAATGCGCTCGCCTCCGTCGGCGAGGCGGAAGGTCAGGTGCCGCGCGCCCTGCTCCGGTTGCGCGTCGGCGAAGAACACCTTCGCCTCGCCGGGCGCGAGCGCGCCGCTCGCGAGCGGGTGCGCCTTCGCGCCGTCGTCGACGAGCGCGTAGTCCGACAGCTCGACAGGCGCGTCGCCGACGTTGGCGATCTCGATCCAGTCCTCGGTCTGACCGAGCTCGTCTATCAAAAATCCATCGTCCTGCGCGCACAGCTCCGAGATGCGCAGCGGGCTTCGCCCGAGCTCGCCTGTCTCGCGGGCGTCGCCCGCATCCCCGATCGCCGCGTCAGGAGCCTCGTGCCCCGCGCCGCTGCAGGCCTGCGCGCCGCAGAGGGCGAGCGCGGCGACGAAACGGGCTGGGAAGGTCGAACGCACGACCGTCCTCGATAGCAATCCCCAAGCCAGGTGGCGAGGGGCCGGCCTCCCCTAGGCCTCTTCGAGGCGGACGGCGACGACCGTGATGTTGTCGAGGCCGCCGTTCTTGTTGGCCGTCGAAATCAGTCGCTCGCACACGACATCCAAGTCGCGCTCCGACATGGCGATCTCGGAGATCTCTTCGTCCTTGATCATGCCCGACAGGCCGTCCGAGCAGATGATGTAGACGTCGCCCAGGCGGGGCGAGTCGACGTGCACGTCGACCTGCACGGTGTCCTTCATGCCGAGAGCGCGCACGATGACGTTCTTGTGCGGGAACGCCGCGATCTCCTCCGGCGAGAGGTGCTTCATCTTGATGTAGTCGTTGAGCAGCGAGTGATCCTCGGTGATCTGCTCGAAGGTGTTGTCGCGCCGACGATAAAGCCGGCTGTCGCCGACGTGGCCGATGACGAGCGCTCCGTCGAGGAACAGCGCCGAGACGACCGTCGTGCCCATGCCGTGGCAGCGCGGATCCTTTTGGGCCTGCTCGTGGATCTTGAGGTTCGCGAGCTTGATCGCCGTGATCATCCGGTTGACGTCGTAGCGATTGCCCTTGTCCATCTTGAAGGGCCAGGTGAGCTGCTGCTCTTCCTGCGTCGCCTTGAAGAAGCCGGAGATCGTGTCGACGGCGAGCCGGCTCGCGACCTCGCCCGACGCGTGGCCGCCCATGCCGTCGGCGACGATCGCGAGGCGCTCGGTCTCGGGCAGGTAGAACGCGTCTTCGTTGTGGGCGCGCTTCATGCCCACGTTCGAATCGCCCGCGAACCTCACCCGCATGCCGTCCATTGGGAACGAAGAGCTCATCGGGCGGCGTCCATGGTATCCCCGGCCGAGGCCTTGGGCAATTCGGCGGCGCCGGTTCCGCCCGTGCTCGGCAACGCGCCCGCCTGCCCACGGGGGCGCACGAAGCGAATCGCGGGGCCGACGCTGATGCGGAGGCCGGCCGCGCCCGGGGCTCGGTAGAGATCGCCGTCGATCGTGTACGACATGTCGCTCGGTACGCTTCCCTCGGACGTCGGCATGGGGGTTATCTCCAAGGTCGAGGCGACGGCGCTGAAGGCGCGCGAGGGGGCGATTCCGCGGCCCCGATGGACGGCGCCCAGGTCCCTGACGAGGGCGAGCGGGGGCGCGTGGATCGCGAGCACACCAAAACGTTCCGGATCATCGTCGGCGCGGTGGTTCAGCTTGAACCCGAGGCCCACTTCTCTGACCGTGGCGGCGTTGACGCCCACGAAGCGCGTGCGCGGCAGCTCTTGGCCGTCCACGAGCACCTTTCCCTCGAAGCGTTTGAAAATGAGGCGCATGAAGGTGCCCCCAACGAGCGCCGACAGGAAGGTGCGCAGCAGCAGCCAAGCGGCCCGGGCCGGGCCGTAGGTGTCGGCGTCGTAGTAGGCGCCGAGGAAGTTCGCCGCGAGGCCGTTGCCGAAGACGAAGCCCAGCGTGTCCTGCGTTCCGTCGGTGATGCGGAGGCAGTGGCGCGGCAAGACCTCGGGGAGCCGCCCGGCCCGGACGTCCTCGGCGAGCTCTTTCAAAAAAGGGACGGGCGCGCGTCCGATCCGGAGCGACGACGCGACGACGTTCATCGTGCCGCCCGGCAGCACGGCGATCGGCGGGAGCGGCGCGTCCTCGAAGGCGGCGCCCAGCGCCGAGACGACCTTGTGCAACGTGCCGTCTCCGCCGTGCACCGCCACGATCGCGGGTGGCGTCTCGCGCAACATCGCGGCGATCGCCGCCAGCTCCTCGAGGCTCTCGGGCGCGAGCACGCGGCCCGCGTCGCCGATGGCCACGGCGAAATCGGCGGCGAGACGCGGGTTGCGTTTGTTGGCGCGCGACCGCGGGTTGACGAAGACGGCGATGCCGGGGCGAGCCTCCGCCATGCTCAGGCCTCGTCCATCGCCAGGGGGGGGCCGGCGTCATCGTGGTTGTCGTCGTGGTTGGCGTCGTTGTCAGGGGCGTCGGCCTCCTCGGGCGCCGACTGGTCCATCTTGCCGAACCACCGCTCGAACGTGTCCGTGAGCGCGCGCGCCTGCTCGACGCTCGCGAGCGTGAACGCCGCGTGTCGCTTGTAGGTCCCGCGGAATTTCTTGAAGCGCGCGACGCTGATCTTCGGCGCGCCGAAGGCCCCGCTCTTCCGATCGCGCTCCTCGTACAGGAACATCACCGTCGCCCACGCGCCGCCGCCGAGCACGACGCGCTCGAGCTGTCGGCGCACGAGCACCCCGTCCTCTTCCACGTCGTACGTCAGCTCGTCGAGGGCGTCGGACATCGACATCGACATGGCGGGCGCTCAGGGCAGCTGTTCTTCGATCGCGGCGCGATCCTCGGCCGACAAATCGACGAACTCGACGCCCATGCCCGAGAAGCGGCTCTTGCCGGCGTCTCCTTGGCGCGTGACGCGCACGATTCGCCCGCGCGCCGACACGGGGCGCCCGTCGGGCAGCGAGAATTGGAGGAGCAGCAGCTCACCCACCTCGAACAGCATGTCCGAGCGGAGGAACGCGCCGCCGCCCGAGACGTCGGCGGCGTCGAAGCGGATGCCGACGCGCGCCTTGCTCGCGGCGTCGCCCACCATGACGGGCAGCGCCAGCGATCCGCGCGTGTGCTTCCTTGTATCTTTCCGAATGGGCCCGCGGCTCACGGCCGCAGCTCCACCGTGGCGGCGGAGCGGACCTCGACGGAGACGCGCGCGGCGACCCCGCTCAAACCGGCGAGCACGTGCGTGCGCCGCGCGATCTCGAGCGACACGGCGAGGGGCGCGCCCGGCACGGAGCCCGTGGCGCGCGCGAGCTGCGCGATGAACGCGCGCGGGACACTCACGATCGCCTCGGGCGAGGCGTTCGAGGGGATCGAGCACGTCGCCGTGAGGGTCGAGCCGAAGGGCCGCAGCTCGACGCGTCCGCCGGCGCCGCCCGCGACGGTGACCGACAGGCCGTCGGGCACGTCGACGCGCAGGCCGGGCGTGACCGCGGCGCCATTGACGGCGATCGCGCGCGGTGCCGACGGCACGGCGAGCTCGAGAACGGGGAGCTCCGACTCCGCCGTCGACAGCGTGATCCGCTCGGGCAGCGCGCCGAGATATTGCGGCCCCGCCCCGGCGACGACGCCACCCACGACGGTCGCGACGTCCGGGTACAAGCGCGGGAACGGGCGCAGCAGCGAATCTCCAGCGAGGGTGCCGCCGCCCATGCCGACGCCGATGCCCGTGAGCTCCTGGAGATCGATCGATCCGCCGCGCAGCGCGAGCGCCTTCGTCGCGAGATCGATGTCGCGCAGCGCGCAGCCCTGGTCGGGGGACTCGGCCGCGAGCGGATCGACGATGCCGAGGACGTCCGGTCGCCCGTCGTTTGGACTGCTCGCGCCCACGCCCACGGTCGATGTCGCGCGGAAGGCGAGCACTTCGACGGTCGGCTTGCCCGCGCTCACGTCGAAGCGGATCGAGATCTCGGCCGACTCGGAGGTGGGGGCCGCCGTGGCGTCGATCGCGGGCGAAGAGTCGCCGCACGCGGCCGCTCCGAGCGCGAGCGCGACCACGCCCTGCGCGAGCCAGCGCGGTGCGAGCGAGCCCTTTCGCAAGGGCGATCGGAGGAGGACGACTTGAGGGAAGCGCATGGGGGTGGTGACGAAAAGACCCCACACTATAGCGGGCCTGGCGGATTCTCGCCAGATTCGGGGTGGGGATGGGGCGCGCGGCCGTGGTATTTATTTGGCCTCTTATGGGTACACGCACGGCCACCGACTCACGAATCCGTCCGGAAGAGGTACGCGAGATCGCGACGCTTTCGCGGCTCCAGCTCACCGACCAGGAGGTCGCCGACCTGACCTCCGACCTCGACTCGATCCTCGGCTACGTCGCCGAGCTCGGCGCGCTCGACACGACTTCGGTCGAGCCGATGACGCACGCCGTTCCCTTCGACTGCCCGCTGCGGCCGGACGAGGTGCGCCCGTCGCTGTCGCTCGAAGAGGCGCTCGCGAACGCGCCGCGCCGCGAGGCCAGCTTCTTCCAGGTCCCCCGCATCATTGCTTCCGGTCGCGCCGCGGACGGCGGTCCCATGGCCGGTCCCGCTGGTTCGAGCCCCGAGGACGAGTCGTGAGCTTCGACGTCAAGACGACGTCGATCGCGGCGATCGCGACCGGCGTGCGCGGCGGCAAGCTGCGGGCGCGAGAGGTCGCCGACGCGTACCTCGAGCGCATCGCGCGGCAGGACGGCGCCATCAATTCGTACCTGTTGGTCGATGCTGAGGGCGCGCGCCGCACGGCCGACGCAGTCGACGCCGCCGTCAAAGCCGGCCGCGATCCGGGGCCGCTCGCGGGCGTGCCCCTCGGCATCAAGGACATCTTCTGCACGAAGGGTGTCGAGACGACGTGCGCGTCGAAGATCCTCAAGGGCTTCGTGCCGCCGTACGAATCGACGGTGACGGCGCGCCTCGCGGACGCGGGCGCCGTGTCGCTCGGCAAGCTCAACATGGACGAGTTCGCCATGGGCTCGTCGAACGAGAACAGCTCCGTCGGTCCCGTGAAGAATCCGTGGTCGCTCGCCCACGTGCCGGGCGGCTCGTCGGGCGGCTCGGCGGCGGCCGTCGCGGCGTCGCTGTGTGCGGGCGCGACGGGGACCGACACGGGCGGCTCGATCCGCCAGCCGGCCGCTCTTTGCGGTGTCGTCGGCATCAAGCCGACGTACGGCCGCGTCTCTCGCTACGGCGTCGTCGCGTTCGCGTCGTCGCTCGATCACCCCGGGCCCTTCGGGCGCACCGTCGAGGACACGGCGACGTTGCTCGAGGTCATGGCGGGTGCCGATCCGCTCGACGCGACCAGCATTCCGCAGCCCGTGGGCGCGTACGCGAAGGCGGCGCGCGCGGGGCGTGAAGGTTTGGCCGGCGTGCGCGTCGGTGTGCCCGCCGAGTACTTCGGCCCCGGCATGGATCCCGAGATCGAGGCCGCCGTGCGCGCGGCGCTCGACGAGCTCGGGCGCGCGGGCGCCAAGGTCGTGCCCGTGTCGCTGCCGCACACGAAGTACGCGATCGCGACGTACTACCTCGTCTGCACGGCCGAGGCGTCTTCGAACTTGTCTCGGTACGACGGCGTGAAGTACGGCCAGCGCGCCGAGGGCGTCCGTTCGCTCGAGGAGCTCTACGCGCGCACGCGCGGCGAGGGCTTCGGCCGCGAGCCCAAGCGCCGCATCATGCTCGGCACGTACGTGCTGCGCGCCGGCTACTACGAGGCGTACTACGGCAAGGCGCTGCGGGCGCGCCGCAAGATCTTCGACGATTTCGCGGCGGCCTTCGGGCAGTGCGACGTCCTCGTGACGCCGACGTCACCCATCCCCGCGTTCAAATTCGGCGAGCGCATGGGCGATCCGCTGCAGATGTACCTGGCCGACATCCTCACGGTCGCACCGAACCTCGCCGGCATCCCGGCGCTCGCGCAGCCGTGTGGCTTTACCAAGAGCGGTCTGCCGATTGGGCTTCAGGTGATGGGCCCGCCGCTCGGCGAGGAAGCCTGCTTCCGCGTCGCGGGCGCCTACGAATCGCGCACGCAGTGGCACGAACGACGTCCCGCCGACGTGGGAGGGCCGTCATGAGCGCGCCCAATCAGACGTTGGCCCCGATGCACCCGAAGTACGAGGTCGTCATCGGCCTCGAGGTGCACGTGCAGCTCGCGACGAAGTCGAAGGTGTTCTCGTGGTCGTCGACGGCGTTCGGCGCCGAGCCGAACACGCAGACCGATCCCGTGTGCCTCGGCATGCCGGGCACGCTGCCCGTCTTGAACAAGGCCGCCGTCGAGGCGGCCGTGCGCCTCGGCCTCGCGGCCGGTTGCAAGATCCGCTCGCGCTGCCGCTTCTCGCGGAAGCATTACTTCTATCCGGATCTGCCCAAGGGCTATCAAATCTCGCAGTTCGACGAGCCCATCTGCGAGGGCGGCGCCATCACCTTCCGCCTGCACGGCGAGACGCGCCGCGTGCAGCTCACGCGCATCCACATGGAAGAAGACGCAGGCAAGAATCTGCACGCCGCGGCCGGTGTCAGCTTCGTCGACTACAACCGCGCGGGCGTCCCGCTGTGCGAGATCGTGAGCGAGCCCGACGTGCGCTCCGCCGAGGAGGCCGCCGAGTACGTGCGCGCCGTTCGCGCGCTCGTGCGCTACCTCGGCATCGGCGACGGCAACATGGAAGAGGGCTCGCTCCGCTGCGACGCCAACGTTTCTCTACGCCTGCACGGCGCCAAGGAGTACGGCACGAAGGCCGAGATCAAGAACATGAACTCGTTCAAGAACGTGCGCGACGCCGTCGAGTTCGAGGTCAAGCGCCAGGCGACGCTGCTCGATCGCGGCGAGCGCGTCGTTCAGGAGACGCGCCTGTGGGACGCCTCGCGCGGCCTCACGCAATCGATGCGCTCGAAAGAGCAGGCGCACGACTACAAGTATTTCCCCGAGCCCGATCTGCCGCCGCTCGTCGTCGACGAGGCGTTCCTGGCCCAGGTGCGCGCGAGCCAACCCGAGCTGCCCGAGGACCGCTTCGCGCGCTACGTGACCGAAGGCCTGTCGCCGCAGGACGCCGGCGTGCTGGTCGCGGATCGCGAGACGGCCGGGTATTTCGACGCCGTCGTCGTCGCGGGCGCGCCATCCAAAAAGGCCGCGAACTGGGTCATCAACGAGGTGCTCGCGCGCGTGACCGACCCGCGCGCGCTCGGCGACGCGTCGGCCACCTTGCCCGTTCCCGCGGTCGCGCTCGCCGAGCTCGTGAAGCTCATCGAGGCGGGTACGCTCTCGGGCAAGCAGGGCAAGGACGTCTTCGCGCGCATGTGGAGCGAGCGCCGCACGGCCGCCGATCTCGTCAAGGCCGAGGGCCTGTCACAGGTCTCGGACACGGGGGCCCTCGAGGATGCCTGCAAGCGTGTCATCGCCGCCAACCCCGACGAAGCCGGCCGCTTCAAGGAGAACCCCAAGCTCATGGGCTTCTTCGTGGGGGCCGTCATGAAGGAAACGGGCGGCAAGGCCAACCCGAAGGCCGTCAACGAGATCCTGCGCCGGCTCCTCGGCTAGGGTCGTCACATGGCGCCGGTCTCCCTCCTGCCCGGCCAGCGCCCCTCCGAGCACCCCGACGTGCTGTCGCCGATCTTCTGGCGCGGTGACGCCGTCGTCGTCCTCGACCAGCGCCGCCTGCCGCACGAAGAGGTCTGGACGGCCTACGATACCTGGGAGGATCTGTGCCGCGCGATCTCCGAGATGGAGGTGCGCGGCGCGCCCGCGATCGGCTGCGCCGCCGCCTTCGCGACGGCCCTCGCGTGGCGCGCGAACCCGTCGGTGTTCGCGCTGCGCGCCGCGATGAAGGCCATCACCGCCTCGCGCCCCACGGCCGTGAATCTTGGCGCCGCCGTCCACCGCATCGCCAACGCCATCACGGGCGAGCGCGATCCGCTCGACGAGGCGTGTGCCTTTTGGGACGAGGACCTCGCCGCTTGTCGCGCCATCGGCGCCCACGGCGCCGCGCTCGTCCCCGACGGCGCCGTCGTGCTCACGCACTGCAACGCCGGCGCGCTCGCGACGGCGGGCTACGGCACGGCGCTCGGGGTCGTGCGGGCCGCGGTCGCCGCCGGCAAGAAGGTGCGCGTGCTCGCCGACGAGACGCGCCCGTGGCTCCAGGGCGCGCGCCTCACGGCGTGGGAGCTCGCGCAGGACGGCATCCCGTGCGAGGTCATCGTCGACGGCGCCGCGGCGCACTTCCTCTCGCGAGGCGACGTCCACCTCGCGATCGTCGGCGCGGATCGCATCGCGCGCAACGGCGACGTCGCCAATAAGATCGGCACGGCGGGGGTGGCGGCCGCCTGTCACGTTTTCGGCGTGCCCTTCGTCGTTGCCGCGCCCCGCACGACGCTCGATTCGGCGCTCGAGACGGGCGCCAAGATTATCCTCGAAGAACGCGCCCCCGAAGAGGTCACCCAGGTTCGAGGCGTCCCCATGGTCGGCCCCGGTACGGCCGTGCGAAACCCCGTCTTCGACGTGACGCCGGCGCGTCTCGTGACGGCCATCGTCACTGACGAGGGCGTCGCGAGACCCCCGTTTGCCTTCGCGGTCCGTTGAGCTGGTCCGTTGAGCTGCCGCTATACCCTTGACAAGAGAGCCGCTCTCCATAGACTACGCCGCTCGCCTGGAGGCCCAGTTTCATGTACGCCGTGATCGCATCGGGTGGAAAACAATACCGTGTCGCCGAGGGGGAAACCCTTCGTGTCGAGAAGCTTGAAGGTCCCGCGGGGACCAAGGTGACGTTCGCGTCGCTGCTGTTCGCTGATGATGCCGGCAAGGTCGAAGTGGGTCGTCCCACGGTGGCTGGCGTCAGCGTCGAGGCCGAGATCATCGAGCAGGGCTTGGGCAAGAAGATCATCATCTTCAAGTACAAGCGCCGCAAGAGCTACCGCCGCAAGCAGGGCCACCGCCAGCCGTTCACGGGGCTGAAGATCACGGCGATTCGTCCGGCCTAACGGCAAGACCAGGATCTAAGAAATGGCACACAAAAAAGGTCAGGGCAGCTCTCGCAACGGCCGCGATTCGAACGGCCAGCGCCGCGGCGTCAAGCGCCACGACGGCGAGTTCGTGCTCGCGGGCAATATCCTCGTTCGCCAGGTCGGCACGGTCATCCACGCCGGCACGCAGGTCGGCCAGGGTCGCGACTTCACGCTCTTCGCGCTGGCCGACGGCCACGTGAAGTTCAGGAAGTCCGGGCCGCGCTCGATCGTCAGCATCGTCCCGGCGCCGGCTCCCGCGGCCTAACCGCCGCGGTCGCGTTTCGCGGCCCCATGCAGTTCGTCGACCAGGTCCTCATCCGCGTTCGCGCGGGCACCGGGGGCCGCGGCATCGTCGCGTTCCGCCGCGAGAAGTTCGTCCCGATGGGCGGGCCCTCGGGGGGCGACGGCGGTGACGGAGGCAGTGTCGTCGTCGTCGTCGACGAAGGCCTCTCGACGCTCCTCGATTTTCGCTACAAGCGCGAGTACGAGGCGAAGTCGGGAGAACATGGCTCGAACAAGGACAAGTACGGCCGCTGTGCCGCGGATCTCGTGCTGCGCGTCCCGCCGGGGACGCAGATTCACGACGAGGTCACGGGCGCGCTCATCGCCGACTTGAGCAAGCACGAAGAGCGCTTCCTGCTCGCGCGCGGCGGCAAGGGCGGCCGCGGCAACATCCACTTCACGACGTCGACGGACCGCGCGCCGCGCCGCGCCGAGCCCGGCTGGCCCGGCGAAGAGCGCTCCGTGCGCCTCGATCTCAAGCTGCTCGCCGATGTCGGGCTCCTCGGCTTTCCCAACGTCGGCAAGTCGTCGCTCATCGCGCGCATCTCGGCGGCCCGGCCCAAGATCGCCGACTATCCTTTCACGACGCTCGTGCCCAACCTCGGCATGGTGCGCCTGCACGGCGAGCGTTCCTTCGTCGTCGCCGACATCCCCGGCCTCATCGAGGGCGCGCACGAGGGCGCGGGCCTCGGCGGACGATTCCTTCGTCACCTCGAGCGCACGCGCGTGCTCGTGCACCTCCTGGACGCGTCGGCGATCGAGCCGCGCGCGCCGATGAAGGACTTCGACGCCATCAATCGAGAGCTCGCGCTCTTCGATATAGCGCTCGCGAAACGTCCGCAGCTCGTCGTGCTCAACAAGGCCGACCTGCCCGACGTCGAGGAGGCCCGCGCGGGGCTCACGGCGGCGTTCGCGCGCCGAAAGATCCGGCTGCTCGTCATCAGCGCCGCAACGGGCGCCGGCCTCGCCGCGCTCCTCGAGGAAATCTGGAAGGTGATCGAGCTCGAGCGAAAAAAGCTTTCCACAGGCTCCGACCTTGCGGGCGATGGGCAACTGGACGAAGCGGTCGGCAAGGTATCTACGGGAAGCGACGCAAAAGTATCCACAGGCCTCAAGCCCGTCCACACAACCCCCGATGCCCCGGTCCGCGCCGCGTCAGTCAAGAAGCCCAAGATCGCCAAGATCGCTAAGAAGCCGCCCAAGAAACTGACCAAGAAGCTGACCAAGAAGCTAAGCAAGAAGGCGATCAAGAAGCCCCTCAAAAAGCGGACGACCCAGGCCAAGACGAAGCTCAAGAAGACGACGACACGAGTGGCCCCAAAACCTGCACGCCCGCGCGAACATTGACGTAGTTGGGCGAGCCTGATATTAAGAGCTGCCTCAACACCGCACTACCTCTGGGTTTCTCCCCTTAGAACGCTCCTCAACTCTGGACGGAGTCACAAATGACATCGCAGCGGACCTTTTTCGCGCGCGGGTTCTCGGGCGTGCTGCGGGTGCTCGGTTTGGCGACCTGCCTGTGCGCGACGACGACCTACGCCGCTGATCCGGCACCGGCGGCCGCTGGCGCTCCCGCTCCTGCGGCCGGCGCTCCCGCTGCCGGCGCCCCCGCCGACGCGACGGCCACCCCCGCGGGCGGCGGCGCGGTCGACAGCGGCGCGTATACGGTTCGGCTCCGCTCGCTCGAGAAGAACGTCAACGAGCTCAAAGAGCAGATCTTCCGGACCAAGGCCCGGCTCAACCTGCTCAAGGAGACAGTCCTCGGCGGCGTCATCGGCGCCTCGCGCGCGATCATTCGCCACAAGAACGAAATGGGAAGCTCGTTCCGCCTCGTCAAGGCCGCCTACGCCCTCGACGGAGTTCAGATCTACTCGAAGAGCGACGATACGGGTCGGTTGGCCGAAATGACCGATTTCGACATCTACAACGGCGCCATCCAACCGGGCTCCCACACGCTCACGGTCGTGCTGCAGTACCAGGGCAACGGCTTCGGCGTCTTCAGCTACCTCAAGGGTTACAAGTTCACGGCGAAATCGAGTCAGTCGTTCGTGGCTGCCGAATCGAAGACCACGGCCATCACGGTCGTGGGTTACGAGAAGGGCAACATGACGACGCAGCTCGCGGACAAGCCGGCGGTCGACTTCCGCGTCAACGTCTCGGGAGCCGAGGGGAACGCCGCGGCGTCCTCGACCAAATAGTCAGAGCGGGCTGGATGAAACAGGGGACGGTGAAACTCGTCGGGCTCGCGCTCGGCGCCGCGGGGTTGCTCGGTGTGTCGGCGGGCGTGGCGCGCGCCGACGAGCTGGACGAGTTCGCCTCCAAGCTGATCGACATGGATCAGCGGGCGTCGTCGATGTCGGCCCAGTTCAAGGGCACGGCAGAGCAATCGCCCGACCTCGCCGATCGTCGGGTCATCGAGGCGCAGGTGCTGTTCCAGCTCAAGAACTACGAAGAGGCCGCGACGATCTTGCTCGACGTCGTCGAGAAGTTCCCGGGCACACGCGCCTACGACGACGCCATCAGCCTCCTCGGCGAGTCGCTGTACATGGCCCACGACTACTTCACGGCGCGTCCCTACCTCGAGAAGGCCGTCGCCAAGAAATACGGCTCGAAGACGGAGACGCACGCGCTCCAGCGCCTCATCGAGATCTCGCAGTTCACGGGCGACTTCGACCACGTCGACGAGTACCTCACGCGCCTCCAGAGCCTGCCGCAAGAGAGCATGGAGCCCTCCGTGCCGTACGTGCGCGGCAAGTACTACTACTTCAACGGCAAGCTCGACGACGCGATGAACGCGCTCAACGCCGTCGGCCCGACGAACCCTTACTACCTGCAGTCCCGTTACTTCGCGGCGACGATTCAGGTCAAGCGCGGCGACCTCGCGGGCGCCTCGACGACGTTCGACTCGATCATTCGGCAGCAGGCCAGCGACGACACGGGCAAGGAAGTTCAGGATCTGTCGCGCATGGCCGTCGCTCGCTTGCTCTACGAGCGCTCCCAGTTCGACAAGGCCATCGAGGCCTACGGTCAGATCTCGCGCCAATCGAAGTACTTCACCGACGCTCTTCGCGAGCAGGCGTGGACCTTCATCAAGGCCAAGGAGTGGCAGAAGGCCTACCGTTCGCTCGACCTCCTGTTGCTGTCGAACCCCGAGACGACCGACGCTCCAGATCTGCGGCTGCTCATGGGCAACCTCAACCTGCGCATGAACAACTTCTTCCTCGCGAGCGACGCGTTCGGCAAGGTTCGCGACGAGTACGAGCCCGTCCACCGACAGCTTCAACAGGTCATCGTCAAGTCGCAGGCGGATCCCGCGTACTTCGACGGCCTCGTCGGCAAGAACCTCGACAAGTTCGACATCGCGACCTTCGTGCCCCCGTCGGCCGCCAAGTGGGTGCGCGCCGAGCCC
>JBBQJG010000157.1:0-13420 GCA_038325725.1 Polyangia bacterium
ATCAGCGCGACCGCCGGGTCGGCGTTCACCGCGTCGAAGTAGCCTTTGCCGGCGGCGACGATGAACCCGCGAGCGTAGAGGAAGCCGTCGTCGGACCCGTCCGTGTGTTCCTGGACTTCCGCGCGCCGCGGTGCCCGGTCACCTCCTCGTCGCCGACGCCTACTACCACCTCCAGCGCTACGCCGACGCGCTCCGCGAGTATCAGGCGACGCTCGCCCTCGAGCCCTCGAACTCCCTCGCCCGCCGCGGCCGCGAGCTCGCCGAACGCGCCGCCTCCGCCGCAATGGGAAACTGACGAGCCCGGGCGACCGCGGCGCCGATGCCCTCGATGCGCGCGGTCCGTCGCCACTCCTTTCCGATGAGCGACGTCAGCAGGGCCACTCGACGTTCGTGCCACGGACCCGAAACGATGTCACCGGTTCCGTCAGGACAACGACCGAGGCTGAGGCGGAGTCGCCGTTTATCATGATTAATGGCAACTCTGCTGTTAGGGCGGCGGGCCCAAGACGGGGGCAGCGCTCCTATTTGTGCCGGTCAATTTTCGAGCGCGCCGCAGCCGAAGGGCGAGACGCGGGCAGCGCCGTTGAAGTCGATGGCGGGAGCTTTCGCGGGCGGCGTCGTGCACGCAGCTGACGGCGGGAGGTGATCGGCGTCGAACGCCGGCGTCGCGGGCGCGAGTGTGCCGACGGTCGTGCACGTGTCGATGAACCCTTGGATGAGACAACTGGTCGCGAGCGTCGTCGCGGCGTCGCACGTGAGGGCCGTGCCCTTGCTGCCGACGATCGTGTCGAACCAGAACTGCGAGCCCGCCCGAGGCGCCACAATCTTCACGCCATAACCGTTGCTTGCGAAGATCGAGTTGGAGATGTCGTACGCCGTGTCGGAGGCGGAGAGACCGCCGAGCCCGACCTGCTCGACGAGGCACTGGTCCATCGTGAGCGAGGCCGAGGAGACGGAGATGCCGACGCCCGCACTCCCCGTAACGGTGACGCGTTGGAGCTTGAGTTTCGCCTCTCCGGACACCTTGATGCCCACGGACGCCGTCGACGTGCCGCTGCCCGCGACGAGAACGTCTCGCACCGACAGCTCGCCGGCCTCGAGGACGAGTCCGCTCGTCAACCCGAAGGAGACGCTGGCGGCCTCGCCGAGCGCGTTCTTTCGGCCGACGAGCACGAGTGGCGGAGCCCCCGTCGCCGGCGCGACGGGCTTGTGGATGACGAGGGCGTCGGCAACTTGGCCGCGCAGGATGATCACGGTCCGACCGACGCCGACGTCGGCGAGCGCGGCGGCGAGCGTGCACACGGGCTTCGTCGTCGTTCCGTCCGCGTTCGGACACCCGCTCGCGGCGAACTCGACGTAGAGGACCTCGGAGTCCTTCGCGCAATGCCCGTCGTCGAGGCAGACGCCCGCGCCGCCGCACTCCGCGTCCACCTTGCACGCGCGGCAGGCGTGCGCGTCGCAGATTGGCTTGGTCCCAAGGTCGGTGCACTCCGCGTTCTTCGTGCACGGGAAGCACTGGCCCGTCGGGGCGTCACAGCCATGGAGGCTCGAGTCCCGAGCCACGCACTCCGCGGCGACGGCGCACATCCGGCAGGCATGCGCCTCGCAGATCGGCTTGGTCCCAAGGTCGGTGCATTCCGTGCTCTTGGTGCAGGAGAAGCATTGGCCGCTCTCGCAGCCGTGCAACAACGGATCGTGCGCCACGCACTGGGTGGCGGTCGTGCAGGCGCCGCACGTGCCGGCGTCGACGTCGCAGATCGGAGGGCCACCGTCGGCGCCACACGACATGAGCGAGCACGTGGATTTTTCGACGACGGCGTCCTTGCCGTCGGTCGCGTCGAGCGCCTCGGCCGCCGCGTCGGCGACCTCGCCGGCGTCGGTCGACGCGTCTTTCACGCCCTTGTCGGCGCTCGCGTCCTGGAGCTTGCACGAGTGCTGGGTGGCGCCCGCGTCCGCGCAGTAGTCCGGGTTCTTCTCGAGACACCCGGCGCCCAACAGCACGACGCCCACGACGCCGACGACGACGCCGACGACCTTGAAAGCCCATGCCCGCGCGGTCATCAGAACTTCCCCGAGAGCACGAGCACGCCCGTGGCCGCGGCGATGACGCCGACCCCGAGCGACGTCAGGCCCCCGACCCCCGTGCTGTAGCGGTTCATGCACGTGTCCGCCTTGACGCTGCAATCCGCGTGGCCGTCGAGCGAAAGGAGCCACACGCCGGCCGCGACGGCGACGACACCGGCGCCGACGCCGATCCATCCCAAGCGCCGATGGTCGGGCGCGGCCGCCGCCGCAGGCGTCGCGATCAGCGCCGCGGGCGCGGGCGTCGACAGCGCGGGCGCGGCCGCGGCCATCGTCGCGGGCGCCCCGCCCTTCTTGAACGCCTGGACCTTGAGCGCAGACGCCGAGACACCCGCCATCTCGAGCGCCTCGCCCTCGGTGCAGATCTCGCACCGATCTTCTCGGCTCTCGACGAGAGAGCCGGACTTCCCTTCGAGGATCTCGAGGCGCAGCCCGTACGTGCGGCCTTCGATCTCGAGCGTGCCGCGAACGACGTAGTTCGCGACGGACGCCTTGGCGACCGCCGTGATGCAACCGCTGCCATCGCACGGCGCGCCGCCAGGTCCCGTCGCCGCCGCGGGCATGCCCTCGACGACGTCGGCGCCCGACGCGAGCAGGCCCTCCTGCACGGCGCGCGTCGCGCGCTGCCGCAGATCGGGCGCGACCTTGGGCGCCGAGAGCTCCATGACGGCGATGCGCGGTCGCTCGGCGCGCGCGGCGGAAGACGACAGCGTCAGCAGCGCGAGCGCCGCCAAGGCCATGACCGCCCCGGTCTTCGTCATGCGGGCGATGCTCCGGTCCGCGTGTCGAGATGTCAAGACTTTGGCCCGGGGATCGGGCCCGCGTGTCCGCGTACGCCTCGCAGCGCGACCTCGAGCAGGCTCTCGGGCCGCGCGATGCCCTCGCGGACGATGACCTTGCCGACATCGAAGGTCCCTTTCGCCTCCTCGAACGCCGGAACCCCCGTCGCGGCAAGGCCGGCCCGGCGCGCGAAGAAGAGCGCCCGCGGCAGGTGATAGCCCTGCGTACAAACGATCGCCTCGCGGATCCCGTCCGCAAAGGCGTCCGCCATCGTCGCGGCCGTGCGATAGCCTCCGCGATCCAGGACGATGTCCGCGCCCGCGACGCCCCGCTTGCCCAGCCACGCCGCCATGACGCCCGGCTCGTCGTAGCCGACCCCGGCGCGATACTCGCCCGAGACGTAAACCTTCGAGACCTTGCCGAGACGATAGAGCTCGAGCGCGAGCGCGAGCCGACCATGCAGATCCGACGACACACCCCCGTCGGGGAACACGCGATTGCCGAGCACGATGGCCCACGGCGCCGTGGGCGCGAGGGTGGCCGTCGCGACGGTCTGCCGCGAGGCCGTCTCGATCTCGTAGGCGTTCCCCGCGAGAATCAGGGCGGCGTTGAAGAATACGGCCGCCACGAGGGCGCGCCGAAACGGACCGCGACGCGCGGGCGGTGCCACGTCAGCCATCGCCGCGGTAGATCTTCGCGGCGCCGAGGTGCCCGAGCCGGTGCCACCGGATGTGGTTGCGCGACAGGTGGAACAAGATCTCGTCGCGCGACACGCCGCGCTCGACGGCGCGCTCGACCCAATCGAGCACGACGTCGCGCGCGTCGGGCGGGTGGAACAAGAACGTGCGCCCGAAGACCGGCGCCGAGCCGTCCCACAGCACGCGCGCCTCGAAGATGTCGCCCGCCGAAAAGCCGAGCGTCTTACGGCGCTCGATGACTGAAAAGCGGGCGCCGCCGATGAGGTCCTCGACGTCGAGCACGCGATCGGCGACGGCGTACAGCTCGAACAAGCCGCGGTGGCTCGTCGCGAGGTGGGCGAGCCCGCGGCGCTCTGCGGGCGTCCAGCTCGGGTCGGCGAGCACCGACACGACCGGCGTTGTCACAACGGGCGCGACGCCGCCTGACGTCGATGGCAACGGACGGTCGAGCACGTACCACTCGAGGAACGAGGCCATGCGCCCCTCGAAGAGCTCGGCGTCGTCGTCGAACACCTTGCCCGCGCGCTCGAAGTACTCCTCGCGCGCGCGCATCGCCGCGAGCTTGTGCGGGCCCGACGAGAACCGGTCCGCAAGCCGATCGATGAGGCCGTGGATCGTCAGGTCGGCGCCAGAGGAGGCCGCCTCGCCGACCACGCTCAGCTCCGCCGTCGCTCTTCCATGAGCGCCTTGAAACGATCGAACAGGTACGCCGCGTCGTTCGGGCCGGGAGACGCCTCCGGGTGGTACTGCACGCTGAAGATCGGCAGCGTGCCGTGGCGCATGCCCTCGACCGTCTTGTCGTTGAGGCTCACGTGCGAGAGCACCGCACGTCCCTCCAACGAATCGACGTCGACGGCGAAGCCGTGATTCTGCGAGGTGATCTCGACCTTCTGCGTCCCGAGGTCCATGACGGGGTGGTTCGCCCCGTGGTGGCCGAATTTGAGCTTGTAGGTCTTGCCACCAAGCGCGAGGCCCAGGATCTGGTGGCCGAGGCAGATGCCGAAGATCGGCAGCTTCGACGCGCACAACTCGCGGGCCGCGTCGACGGCGTACGCGACGGCCGCCGGGTCGCCGGGGCCGTTGGAGAGAAACACGCCGTCGGGCTTGAGGCTGAGCACGTCCTTCGCCGACGTCGACGCCGGCACGACCGTGACCTCGCACCCCGACGACCGGAGGCGCCGCAGGATGCCGCGCTTCATGCCGAAGTCGTAGGCGACGACGCGGTGACGCAGGGGCGGCGCGTCGGCGAACAGCGCACCCTGGGGATCACCCGGCCGCGGCCCCGACCAGATCGTCTCGTCCCAGGCGTACGCCTTGTCGGTCGTGACCTCCTTGACGAGATCGCGGCCCTCGAGCGACGGGTGCTTGCGGGCCTTCGCGACGGCGGCCGCGGGATCGCTCACGTGACGGGTGATGACGGCGCGCTGGGCGCCCGACAGGCGAATCCGCCGCGTGACGGCGCGCGTGTCGATCCCGGTGATGCCAGAGACGCCCGCGTCGCGCAGCATCGCCGAAAGGCCGCCCGAGGCGCGCCAGTTCGACACGGCGGGCGACAGATCGCGCACGACGAAGCCCGCGCACCACGCGCGCGACGACTCGAAGTCGACGGCGTTGACGCCGGTGTTGCCGATCTCGGGCGCCGTCATCGTGACGAGCTGCCCGCGGTACGAGGGGTCGGTGAGGACCTCTTGATAGCCCGTGAGCGCCGTGTTGAAGACGATCTCGCCCGCGCCGTCAGTCTCAGCACCGAAGCCGAAGCCGCGATAGATCGTGCCGTCCTCCATCGCCAGCAAGGCTGGGGGCAACGGGAGGGCGGCGGCTTGGTTTTCCGATTTGTTCGTCACGCGAGGTTCTCTCCCGAATATACGATCCGTCCGCCGACGATGGTGAGCGTCGCGCGACCTTTCAGCGAAAGGCCCGCGAAGGGCGTGTTGTGCGACCGCGAGCGCAGGCGCGCCGGCTTGCACGTCCAGATCGTGTCCGGATCGATGACCGTGACGTCCGCAAGGCGCCCCTCGGCCAGCGCCCCCCCGCGAAGGCCGAAGGCCGCAGCGGGTCCAGTAGACATGCGGCGCACGAAGTCCATCGGAGACAGCCGCCCCGCGTGGACGAGCGCGAGCACGAGCGGCACGGCCGTCTCGAGGCCGATGACGCCGAACGCGGCCTGCTCGAACTCGACGTCCTTCTCGACGGCGGAGTGCGGCGCGTGGTCGGTCGCGACGGCGTCGATCGTCCCGTCGACGAGCCCTTCGCGCACGGCCTCGACGTCGTCGGACGTCCGCAGCGGTGGGTTGCACTTCGCGTGCGTGTCGTAGGTCGCGCACGCCTCGTCGGTGAGCGTGAGGTGGTGCGGCGTGACCTCGCACGTCACAGGCAGGCCGCGGCGCTTCGCCTCGCGGATGAGCCGCACCGATTCGGCGCTGCTGATGTGCGCGACGTGGTAGCGCGCGCCCGTGAGCGCGCAGATCTCGATGTCGCGCGCCACCATCGACGATTCGGCCGCCGACGGCTGCGCGCGGATTCCCGCGCGCGTCGAAACGATGCCCTCGTTCATGGCGCCGCCCGCCGACAGCGTCAGGTCCTCGCAGTGCTGCACGACGGGCAGCCCGAACGTGCGCGCGTACTCCATCGCGCGCCGCATGAGCTCGGCGTTCATGACGGGGTGGCCATCGTCCGAGACCGCGACGCAGCCGGCGTCGCGCAGCTCGCCCATCTCCGAGAGCGACTCGCCCTTGCTCCCCTTCGAGATGGCGCCCACGGGGTACACGCGCACGAGGCCGACCTCGGCCGCGCGTCTCACGATGAGCTCGGTCACCGCGCGGTTGTCGTTGACGGGCGTCGTGTTGGGCATGGCGCACACGGCCGTGAAGCCGCCAGCGGCCGCGGCGCGCGTGCCCGTGACGATGTCTTCCTTGTACTCCTGGCCCGGCTCGCGCAGGTGCGTGTGCAGGTCGATGAGGCCCGGCACGACCCAGCGCCCCGCAACGTCGATGTCGCGGACGCCGGCTCCACCCACCAGGCCCGGTCCGACCTTGGAGATCACGCCGCCCTTGACGAGAACGTCGGCTGTCGCGTCCATTCCGCGGGCGGGATCGATCACCCGGCCGCCTCGCAAACAAATATCCATGCCGGGATCGTTTGATAGGGGGTCCGGCCGTCGCCGTCAACGACTATCGCCCTTGAGGTGAACCGCCGGGCTACGCGTCGCCCGCTTCGCCGCCCGCGAGCAGGTACAGGACGGCCATGCGGATGGCGACGCCGCGCGCGACCTGGTCGAGAATGACGGCCTGCGGCCCGTCGGCCACCGACGGCTCGAGCTCGACGCCGCGGTTGAGGGGCCCGGGGTGCATGACGATCGCCGTGGGGTGCGCCAGGGCGAGCCGCTTGGCGTTGAGGCCGAAGTAGCGCGAGTACTCGCGCGTGTTCGGGAAGAGGCTCGTGCCCATGCGCTCTTTTTGGATGCGCAACATCATGACGACGTCGGCGCCCTCGAGCGCGGGCTCGATTCGATCGTAGACGACGGCCCCCATCTCGGCGAGCCCGGGCGCGAGCAGCGTGCGCGGGCCCGCGACGCGGACCTCGGCGCCCAGCGCCCGCAGCGCCCAGATGTTCGACCGCGCGACGCGGCTGTGGCGGATGTCGCCGCAGATGGCGACTATCAGCCCTTCGAGGCGGCCCTTGTGCGCGCGGATCGTCGAGCAGTCGAGCAGCGCCTGCGTCGGGTGCTCGTGCGCGCCGTCGCCCGCGTTGACGACCGACGCGCGGATGCGCCCCGCGAGCATGGCCGCCGCCCCCGCCTGCGAGTGGCGGAGCACGACGACGTCGGGCGCCATGGCGTCGACGTTCTTCGCCGTGTCCATGAGCGTCTCGCCCTTCACCGTCGACGAGCCCGAGCCCGAGATGTTGACGGCGTCGGCCGACAGCCGCTTCGCCGCGATCTCGAACGACGTGCGCGTTCGCGTCGACGGCTCGAGGAACAGGTTGACGACCGTCTTGCCCCGCAGGGTCGGCACCTTCTTGATGGGCCGTTCGTTGATCTCGAGGAACCTTTCGCCGAGGTCCATCACGGTCACGAGATCGGCCGCGGACAGCCTCTCGGTGCCGAGCAGGTGGCGGTGAGGGAACGCGCTCATCGGGCGGCCTCGGGTCTGGTGCGTTCACGCAGGACGACCCGATCGGGCTCGCCCCGCTCTTTCAGCATCACGCGGATCGACTCGCTCGCCATCGTCTGGATGGTGACGCCCACGAAGTCGGGATGGATGGGCAGCTCGCGCAGGCCGCGATCGACGAGCGCGGCGAGCTTGACGGCGCGCGGACGCCCGTAGTCGGCGAGCACGTCCATGGCGGCGCGCACCGTTCGGCCCGTGAAGAGGACGTCGTCGACGAGCACGATCGTCTTTCCGTCGACGGGCTCGGGCAATTCCGTGGGGCCGATTTCGGGTTTGGGCAAGCCCTTGAAGACGTCGTCGCGGTACAGCGAGATGTCGACGGCGCCGAGCAGCGGCCTCGGCTCTCCAGCCTGCACGATGAGGTCGGCGAGCCGGTGCGCGAGGTAGGCGCCGCCCGTGCGAATGCCCACGAGGTAGATGGGCCGCTCGCTCTGCGGCAACTGCTCGACGATCTCGTGCGCGAGCCGGCGCAGCGTGCGCGCGATGCCCGCCTCATCGAAGATCTGACGTCGTTCGGTGAGGTCGCTGTCGGGAGGCGGCGGACGCGGCGTCACGGTCAGAGATAGTAGCGGACAAAGAAGTTGTTGAGCACGCTCATCACGCTGCCCGGCCCCGAGACGCCGACGGCCCAGGCATTTCCGGCCTGCGTGTCGACCCAGCGGAAGCCGAGCCCCGTGGCGACGCCGACCGAGAATGCCGGGACGCCCAGGAAGCCGAAGTGCAGCTCGCCCTCAAGCATCGCGCGCAGCGTGACGACCTTCGTGCTGGCGCCGCTGTCGCCGATCGCCGGCTTGAACCACACGTACGACAGATCGGGGCTCGCGAGGACGGCGAGGTGGCGCCAGTTGCCAAGGAGCAGAGAGGCGCCCAAGAGCGGGCCCACGGCGGCGTAGGAGTCGAGCGTGCGCGCGCCGTCCTTGCCCCCGCCGAAGCCGAGCGCGAGGCCGCCCGTGAGCGCGACGTTGCGCGTGCGCCAGTACCGTGCGGCGAGGGCCCCGACGAACGCCTCGCACGGGGTCGTCTGAGCGGCGGGGCAGCCCGTGGGGCGCAGCGCGAACCCGAACGGGGCCGCGCTGAGGCTCCTGACCTCGACGCCGACGTGGCCGACGACGGCGTCATGATCGGAGGCCGCCTCGGTCGCGTCGGCCGTGGGCACGGGCGCCACGGCGATGGGAGGCGGCTCGGGAAGCGGGGCCGCGACCTCGGCCGGCGGCGGCGCGGGGACCACGAGCGCGACCGGCGCGGGAGGAACGGGCACGGGCGGCGGCGCCGCGGGGGCCGGCGTCGGGGACGGCGCCGGAGCCACCACGGGGCCCGGCTTCTGCGCCCAGGCCGGAGACACGAGCAAGACGAGCGCGACGAACGCTACGACGCCGGCACCTGGCGCCGGGGCGAGCCGTAGAAGACGAGACGTGACCACGCCCGTCAGGTCCCCTGGGAAACGAGACAGATCGTCTTCGTCGTCGCCGTTCCGTCGGAAGAGCAACTGTAGCCCTCGGTGACGCGGCTGCAGTCGGCGGTTTGCGCGCAGCCTTCGTAGCACCCGCGAATCGGCGCGTCACTGCCGCGCTGGCCACAGAGGGCCGTCGCGCCCGCGCACGAATCGACGCCCGTCGTCGCACCGACGGCGCACCCGAACGTCTGGCAGTAGCCGTTCTTGAAGGCCCCGCCGAGAGAGCAGCTGCCGCCGAGGTTACAGCCGACGTCGGCCGTGCAGGCCGCGCCCGTCGCCGCGCCCTTCTTGTAGCAGAGGCCGTACTTGGTCTCGCACGTGTCGGCGCCGTCCGTCGTGCAACCCGAGTCCGCCTTGCAGCCGGCGGCGGCGGACGGCACGTACAGCGTGTCGCAGTAGCCGGCGACGACGTCGTCGCGCGGATCGGAGATCGTCCCGTTGTTCGACAGCACGATGCGCGCGCAGCGTTGATCGGGCGAGCAGTCGCTGTTCTGGCGGCAACGCCCCGAGCAGAACGTCCGACTCCCCGACGCGGGCAGGCGGAAGGCCCGATCGAAGCACTCGCCACTGCGACAGTCCGAGAAGGCCCCGCACGCGTCGCCGAGCGACTTCATGCCGCCGACCTTCTTGCAGACGAGCAAGCTCGTGCGGGGGCCGTAGCTGACGCAGCCCTGGTCCGCGGGACAGTCCGCCTCGCGTAGACAAACCGTCGCCTGAATTTTCGCTTTGGGCGCGCAGAACGCGAGGGTCACGTAGGAGCCGCCCGGCAGCTTCGCCGAGGGCTGCTCGAGGCAGTACGAGGCCGTGGGGCAATCGCTGTCCGAGCGGCACAGGCGGCTGCAGAACGGAGCGCCCGGCGCTTCGGTGGCCGAGACGCAGAGCGCGTCGCTCACGCACGGCGAAGCGCCCGCGCCCGTCGTGCACGTCGCGCCGAACGCGACGGCCCCGGCGTGCGGCGAGACGCACCGGAGCTGGAGGCCGTTGCCATCGGTCGTGGGAACGTCGGGCGCGCAAAAATAACCAGGGGTGCAGACGGAGTCGGCCCCCAGCACGGCCATGGCGCCGGCCTCGAGCGCCGCGACCGACTTCGGCTGGCCGCAGAAGTTCAGCGGACACTGCCCGCCGCCGGCGGCGTCCGCCGCGCAGTAAACCTCCGCGGGGGCCGCTTCCCTCTGGACGTCGGGCGTCGTCTCGACGGCCGCGTCGAAGTTACGCCCGCCGGCCGCGCCCGAGTGACACCCCGCGACGACCAGTCCCCAAGCTCCGACGCTGAACACCACGCCGCGCGCCCATGCCACCCGTCCCAGGGACCGCGACACACGCGCAGAGTTGGAAGCCGCCATTGCATCTGGATGTATCACGAAAGGGGTGCCTCGGGGAGCCTGGCGCGCGTCAGGCGCAGTAAGATGACGACATGTCCTCTGGTGCCCGCGCGGCGATCCTGCTCATCGGCAACGAGCTGCTGTCGGGCAAGGTCGAGGACGAGAACGCGCGCTATCTCACGCGCGAGCTGCGCGCGCTGGGCGTCACCCTCGCGCGCGTCGAGATCATCCCCGACGACGCCGAGGAGATCGCCGCAACGGTGCGCGCGCTCGCCGCCCGCTACGACATCGTCTTCACCTCGGGCGGCGTCGGGCCCACCCACGACGACGTCACGCTCGCCGCCGTGGGCGCCGCCTTCGGCATGCCGCTTTCGCGCAACGCCGAGCTCGAGGGCCTCCTGCGCGCCGGCATGGGGGCGCGGCTGCACGAGCGCGATCTGCGCATGGCCGACGTCCCGACGGGCGCGCGCCTCGAGTACGGGAGCCGTGGCGGCGCGCCCTCTCCTGCTGCGACATGGCCCGTCGTCGTCGTCGACAACGTCTGGGTCCTGCCCGGCGTGCCGTCGATCTTCCGCCGCAAGTTCGAGGCGGTGCGCGAGCTCTTTCGAACGACGCCCATTTTCGCGCGCGCCGTCTACTCACGAGAGCCCGAGGGCCCGATCGCGGGCGTGCTCGACGAGATCGTCGCCGAATTCCCCACCGTCGAGGTCGGCTCGTACCCGCACCTCGACCAGCCCGACTACCGCGTGAAGATCACCCTCGACGGCCGCGACCGTGAGGCCGTCGACGCCGCGACGGCGCGCCTCGTGACCCGCCTCGGCCCCGCCGTCGTGCGTACGGAATAGAACGAACTCGGACATGCGTCGAGCTTAAGAGAGGGCCCCAGACCCGGCGACCGCGGGGCCCGTGGTAAAAGCGGCCGCCATGGCCGACGTCCCTCCCAGCGTAAAAGGTATGAACGACATCCTCGCGCCCGAGGTGTCGAAGTGGCGCTTCTTCGAGGAGAAGGCGCGCGCGCTGCTGGAGTCGTTCGCGTACCACGAGGTGCGGACGCCCGTGCTCGAGTACACGCCGCTGTTCGTGCGGTCGGTGGGCGAGGTCACCGACGTCGTCGAAAAGCAGATGTACACGTTCGACGATCGCGACGGCCGCTCGGTGAGCCTGCGGCCCGAGGGCACGGCGTCGGCCGTGCGCGCGTACATCGAGCACTCGGTGTGGAACACCGAGCCCGTGACCCGCTGGTACTACCTCGGGCCCATGTTCCGGCACGAGCGCGCCCAGCGGGGGCGCCTGCGCCAGTTCCACCAGCTCGGCGCCGAGTTGTTCGGCGTCAACGAGCCGTCGGTCGACGCCGAGATGATCGCGATGCTCGCGGCGTTCTTCGTCGACCTGGGGCTGCCGCCGGGCGCCGTCACGGTGACGCTCAACTCGCTCGGCGAGCCCGAGGAGCGCGCCGCCTACCGCGACGCCCTCGTGGCGTTCTTCTCGCAGCACAAGGACAAGCTCGACGAGGAATCGCTGCGGCGGCTCGAGACGAACCCGCTGCGCATCCTCGATTCCAAGAACGCCGACGTGCAGGCGCTCGTCGCGAGCGCGCCCGTGCTGCTCGACAGCCTCGGCGACGCGTCTCGCGCGCGCTTCGCCAAGGTGCGCGAGAGCCTCGGCGCGCTCGGCGTCGCGCACGAGGTCGATCCGCGCCTCGTGCGCGGCCTGGACTACTACACGGCGACGATCTTCGAGCTCAAGGCGACGCTCGGCGAGCTCGGCGCGCAGAACACCGTGTGCGGCGGCGGCCGTTACGACCGCCTCGTCGAATCGCTCGGGGGCCCCAAAACGCCGGCCATTGGTTTCGGCCTCGGCGTCGAGCGCACGCTGCTCGCCTTGTCCGAGCCCGCCGCGAGCTTCGTGCCCGGCCTCGGCCTCTTCTTCGCGTGCATGGACCCGGCCGCCCTCGCCTTCGCGCTGCCGCTCGCGCACAAGTTGCGAACCGCCGGCCTGCGCGTCGAGATCGAGCACCGCCCCGCGAGCCTCAAGGCCCAGCTCAAGCGCGCCGACAAGCTCAAGGCGCGCCTCGCCGTCATCGTCGGCGGCAACGAGATCGCGTCGGGCAACCTCATCGTGAAGGATCTCGCGACGAGCACGCAGCACGAGGTGCCCGTCGCCGACCTCGAGATGAAGGTGCGCGGCCTGCTCGACTGATTCCATCCTTTCTTTCGCAATCGAGCCTGCATCATTTCGCTCCGTGGCTCGTGTTACTCAGTGATGAACATGTGGAAGGTCCTGGGGGTCGTCGTCATCGCCGTCGTCGAGGGATGCTATCGCCCATCGTTCTCCGACTGCCGCGTCGCCTGCGGAGCCCACGACCAGTGTCCCCCGGGTTTGACCTGTCGCTCGGGCATGTGCGCGAGCGCCGGCCAGATGTGTGACACCTCCGCTGATAAAGAATCCCCCGGCGATGCGGACGCGCACGCCGACCTGACGACCGATCGGCCCGACGGTATGGATGCCGGTGCTGCGGCCGCTGTCGAGGCGGACGGCCGGGAAGGCAGGGATCGAGACGCGGATGCCGGAAACGGTCCCTTCGACCTCTCCGACGCCCGAGACCTCACCGCCGACGTCACCGATGCCGCCGCCGCAGATCTCAGCGACGCCCCCGCCGGGGGTCTCACCGATGCCCCCGCCTCGGACCTCACCGATACCCCCCCCGCCGGCGATCACACCGACGCCCCCGCCGGAGACCTCATTGATGCGCCTGTGGACGCGGTCGCCGGAGACCTAGACCGCTTTCGAATTGACGCGATCTATCGGTCGTGATCAAACGTTAGGATGCGGGATCACTCTCTGGATCTGAAGCGGCGATTGGTGGAGGCGTACCGATCTGGAAAGAGCGGTACGTACGCTGCGACGGCGGCGCTA
>JBBQJG010000158.1:0-13371 GCA_038325725.1 Polyangia bacterium
TCCGTCGTCAGCAGCAGCGCCGCGACCGACGCCGCATTCTGCAGCGCCGCGCGCACGACCTTCGTCGGATCGATCACGCCTGCCTTGATGAGATCCTCGTAGGTCTCGGTCTCGGCGTTGTAACCGAACCCGACGCCGCCCTTGCCCGCGCCCCCTTGGCGCACGCGCTGCAACACGACCGACGGCTCGGCGCCCGCGTTGCGCACGATCGTGCGCAGCGGCTCCTCGATCGCGCGGCGCACGATGGCGACGCCGTACTGACGGGCGTCGGAGAACTTGAGCTTGTCGAGCGCGTCGAGGCAGCGCACGAGCGCGACGCCGCCGCCCGGCACGATGCCCTCGGCGATGGCCGCGCGCGTCGCCGCGAGCGCGTCTTCGATGCGCAGCTTCTTCTCCTTGAGCGCGAGCTCGGTCGGCGCGCCCACGTTGATGACGGCGACGCCGCCCGCGAGCTTCGCGAGCCGCTCCCGCAGCTTCATCTTGTCGTAGTCGGAGTTCGTGCGCTCGATGGCCGCGTTGATGCCGCTGATGCGGCCGGCGATCGCCTTCTTGTTGCCCGCGCCCTCGAGGATCGTCGTGTCGTTCTCTTCGACGACGACGCGCTCGGCGCGCCCGAGGTCGGCGAGCGTCACGGTCGAGAGGCTCACGCCCATGCCCTCCATGATGGCCTTGGCGCCCACCATGGCGGCGAGATCCTGCAGCATCTCTTTGCGGATGTCACCGAAGGCCGGCGCCTTGACGGCGCAGCACTTGAGCGCGCCCTTCATCTGGTTGACGACGAGCGCCGACAGCGCCTCGCCCGTGATGTCCTCGGCGATGACGAGCAGCGGACGCCCCGTGCCGATGACCTGCTCGAGCAGCGGCAAGAAGTCCGGCAGCGACGAGATCTTCTCCTCGTGGATGAGGATGAGCGGATCGTCGAGCACGCACTCGAGCTGCTCGGTGTCGGTGATGAAGTACGGCGACAGGTAGCCCCGGTCGAACCAGACGCCCTCGACGATCTCGAGCTCCGTCTCGATGCCGTTGTGCTGCTCGATCATGATGACGCCGTCGCGACCGATCTTGTCCATGGCGTCGGCGAACAGCTGACCAATCTCCGACTCGCCGTTGGCGCTGATCGTGCCCACCTGCGCGATCTCGGCCGAGGTCTTCACGGGCTTCGAGATCGTCTTGAGCGTCTTTGTGACGAGCTCGACGGCGGCGTCGATCCCGCGCTTGAGATCGATCGGGTTGTGGCGCGCGGCGACGAGCTTGAGGCCCTCGTTGTAGATGATCTGCGCGAGCACGGTCGCGGTCGTCGTGCCGTCGCCCGCGTCGTCGCCCGTCTTCGCGGCGACCTCCTTGACCATCTGCGCGCCCATGTTGGCGAACTGATCGCGCAGGTCGATCTCGTTCGCGACGGTGACGCCGTCCTTCGTGACGAGCGGCGTGCCCCAGCTGCGCTCGAGGACGACGTTGCGGCCGCGCGGCCCCAGGGTCACCTTGACGGCGTTGGCCAGGATGTCGACACCGCGCGCCACGCGAAGGCGGGCTGACTGGGAGAGGACGACGTCTTTGATTCCCATGGCTTTTGCTTATCCCAAGAAACGCCCAAGCGGTAGATCCCTGCTGGGGGGTGGCGCGTCTCCCCCCGGCAGGAGGATCGAATGACCCTGCGGAAAATGACGGCTCTGGCCCTTGGAATCAGCTCTCTCGTGGCTCTGGGCGCCTGCGCCGAGGCGCGGCCCCTGACGACCGACGGCCGCGGCGGCTACGGCCCCCTCGCGAACCGGGCCGCCGGCTACGAGCTCGAGGTGCTCGTCGACGGCGTCCCCGCGCCGACGTTCTTCCAGGCCGGCGGCAGCTACGTTCTGGGGCAGCAGGGGCAGCGGTACACGCTGCGCGTCGCCAACCACACGGGCCGGCGCATCGAGGCCGTCGTCTCGGTCGACGGGCGCGACGTCGTCGACGGCCGTCCGGCCGAGACGGGCAAGCGCGGCTACCTCGTGCCCGCCTGGGGTCAGGTCGAGATCGACGGGTGGCGCCTCACGCGCGCCGAGGTCGCGGCGTTCCGCTTTTCGTCGGTGGCCGATTCGTACGCCGCGCGCACGGGCTCGGCCCGCGAGGTCGGCGTCATCGGCGCGGCGATCTTCCCCGAGCGTTACGTGCCTCGGCCGCGCCCCCTCGAGCTGCCGTATTCGGAGCGGCGCCGCGAGGAATATTACGACGCGCCCGACGATCTCGAGAGCGGCGGCCGAGCCGCCGACAAGTCGGCCGAGTCGCAGTCGGCCGCGCCGCCCGCGCCATCCGCGTCGGCCGCCGCGGGACGGCCGTCGGCGCGCTCGTCCTCCGACGGGGCCGCCGAGCCGGCGCCGTCGCGTCGACACGGCCTCGGCACGGAGTTCGGCGAGGCGCACGACTCGTCGGTGCGGCAGGTCGCGTTCGTCCGCGCGAACGCGGGTTCGCCGTCAATCGTCTTGGGCGCGCGCTACAACGATCGCGAAGGCCTCGTCGCGCTCGGCATCGACGTCGAGCCCGATCCCTGTGGCGGCTGGGCCTGCGATCGCGACCTCGGCCTGCGAGAGACCGCGACGCCGTTCCCCGTGACCGAGCGCCGTTACGCGGCGCCGCCGCCCTGCTGGCACCACGGCACCTGTCGGTAACCGGGTTCGCCGGCCGGTGTCGAAAACTCGACACAAGTGACCGAACCCGCGACGCCCGCGAGGCCGCGCCCCCATCGGGACGGGGCCTTTGCTTTTGGGGCGGCGATTGCAGACTCTGCCAGCCATGCCCTCCTCGAACCCTCGCGCCGCGAATAGAATCGCCCCTCTCGTGCTCATGACGCTCGGCCTCGCAATGCCACTGGCAGCCTGCGGGGAGGTCACGGCGCCGGATCCAGCGGCCACCGAGCTGGCCAAGGCCATCTGCCCCAAGGCGTGGAGCTGCTGCAACGCGAACCAGCTCACCAACAACGCGCAGGCCGGCACCGACGAAGCGTCGTGCGAAAAGCTGACGGACGACGCGCTCCAGAAGTCCGTCCTCGGGATCAAGGACTCACAGAAGAAGGGCCGCTCGATGTACGACGGCGCCAAGGTCGAGGCGTGCGCCGCCTTCATCCGCGGCGCGACGTGCGACGATCTCGACGTTACGCCTCACGTGTCGGGCCTGCCGGCGTGCGGATCGTTCGCGATGCCGTTGGTCGCCCTGGACGGCGCGTGCGCCAATGACTGGGAGTGCATCGACGGCTTCTGCGACAGGACGGGCGTCGCCAACGGCGCCGACGGCGCGTGCCACGCGCTGCGGCCCGTCGGTCAGTCCTGCGCGAACGCCAACGCCTGCGAGACGGCGCTCGCGTGCGACGGCGCGACGATGACGTGCGTGCAGCCACCCGCGCCGCCGTCGCCGCCGCCCGCGATGTGCTTCTACGCGAGCGGCTGCAACGTCACGGGGGGACGCGGCGGTGGCTCGCTGCTGGCGCTCGGGCTGCTCGCGAGCGCGGTCATGCGCCGACGGCGCGCGAACGATCAGGGGTCGCGCACGCGCGCGTGAGGGACACCGGCCGCGCTAGCGCGTGAGGACGCGGTAGAAGACGGTCGTCAGGCCGACGACGAAGAGCCCCGAGCACGCCATCAAGATGGTGCCCCAGAGGCGCCGACTCATCATGTTCGCGATCATGGCCTTCTCATGGCCGCCACGCTTGTCCGAGACGGCTTGATACCATCGGTCCCAGCGTTCTTGCGACTCTACAGAAGCACCCATGACTCACGTTCCCTTTCGCGTTCGATGCCGACACGAGAGCATCGGGAGGAACGCGGGCGAGGTTGAGCGCCGCGTGACGAAAATGCTTACGCATTCCGTGCCAATTATCTGACGCCGGAGGCAGAGGCTGGCGGGGTCTTCACGCCCGAGATGCAGCACGAATTCGGCGTCACGGGCGGCGCGGCGTTCTTGAGCCAGCAACGCGCGCTCGGCCCCTGCACGCCGGGGTTCACGTAGGTGAACGCGACACATTGCGGTTCGACGAGACACGTGTCGCGGCACGCCTCGGGGCGCGGCGTCGCCTGGTCGAAGCTTCGATAGTCGCTCCCCTGGCGTTCGACATTGGCCTCGAACGCGGCCGAACCGGACGCCGACGAATACACGGGACCCCGCTGAACGGCGCAGCCAAGCCCGAGTGCGAGAACGAGCGTGGAGCGCATCGAGGCCGCACGGTAGCATGGCGGTCATGTCGACCGACCGCACGAGCGACCTCACGAGCGAGCTGCGCGCCGTCGGCGCGGACCTCTTTACTTCCGAGGATCGCGCGCGCCTTCCCGGCGGCGTCATGTTGCCGATCCGCATGACTGTCGTGCGCCTCCCGAGCGGCGGCGTGCTCGTGCATTCGCCGACGCCCCTGCGCGACGGGCTCGCCGACGCGGTCGCGGCGCTGGGGCCCGTGCGCGTCCTCGTCGCGCCGAGCCTGGAGCACCACATGTCCGCGGCCGCGTGGCACGCCCGCTTCCCCGAGGCGACGCTGTGGGGCGCGCCCGGCCTGCGGCGCAAGCAGCCGGCCCTCGCGATCGGCGCGACGTTCGACGAAGTCGTGCCCCCATGGGCGGAGGCTTTCACGCCGCTCGCGCTCGGCGGGTGTCCGGCGCTCAACGAGATCGTGTTCTTCCACGCGGCGAGCGGCACGCTCGTCTGCAGCGACCTGCTCTTCAACATTCGCACCCCCGAGGGGTGGGCGACGAAGCTCGTGCTCACGCTCATGGGCACGCGCGGCCGCCTCGCCATGAGCCGCCTGTGGCGGCGCTACGGCCGCGATCGCGCGGCGCTCCGCGCGAGCCTCGAGCAGATGCTCGCGTGGAAGTTCACGCGCTTGCTGCCCGCGCACGGCGATGTGTTCGAGGCCCCGGACGCGCCGGCCGCGTGCCGCGCGGCGCTCGCTTGGGCGTTCGAGCCGTAGCGGCGGCTCAGCCGCCCTGGCGCGCGCGACTACCCGAGTCCCTTGGCGACGAGGTCTTCGAGCCGGCTCTTCGGAACAGCGCCGACGATCTGGCCGACGACGCGCCCGTCCTTGAACATGAGGAACGTCGGCAGGCTGCGGACGTCGAGCTTGGCCGTGATCTCCTGGCTCGCGTCGGCGTCGACCTTGCCGACGCGAATGCGCCCCTCGTAGGCGCGCGCGAGCGCCTCGACGTGGGGCGAGGTCGCGCGGCACGGCGCGCACCACGCGGCCCAAAAATCGACGAGCACGGGCAGCGTCGACTGCGCGACGACGCGCTCGAAGTTGTCGTCGGTGACCTCGACGACCTTGGAGTCTTTCTTGTCGTCTTGCTTGGCGTCCTTCTTGGCGATCGACGGGTCGATGTTCATGGGCGTCCTCAATGTTGGTTGACGGTTTCGTTCGGTGAGACTGAGTCTTCGGTCATACAGGCGCGCAGGCTCGCCTTCGCGCGGTGGAGCAACACCGCGACGTGCCCCGGCCGCAGGCCGAGGGTGCGCGCGACGTCTTCGCCCGGGAGATCTTCGAGCATGCGCAGCGAGACGACGGCGCGCTGCACGTCGGCGAGCCGGCCCACGCAGCGCGCGAGCCGCCCCTGGTCCTCGGCGGCGGCGAGGCGCGCGTCGGGGGCCGGCGCGGCGTCGGCGAGCGCGTCGACGACGACGGCGTCGGATTCGTGCGGCCGCGCGACGGCGTGGAGCCGCCGCGCGTTGCGCGCCAGGTTGCGCACGAGCGCGACGAGGGTCGGCAGGGCCTCGTCGTCGCCCGCGAGCTCGCGCGCGCGCGGCAAGATCAGGAACGTCGCGAACGCCTCCTGAGCCGCGTCGAAGGCGTCCTCGGCGGCGAGCCCCTCGCGCCCCGCGACAGTGACGAGCCGCGCCCGGTGCGCGTGCACGAGTCGGGTCACCCACCCGTCGAACGCCGCGCCGTCGCCATCGCCATCGGAGGAAGTCCGCGCGTCCTCGCAAGGGCAACGCTGCATGGGGGGCGCCTGGCTCACTGAATCTCCTTCGTTGTCCGATGCCATGTCCGGGAAGCGCGTTACAGCGCTCTCCCAAGAGAAGGTGTCGAGGATCGCCAGCATTACGCCGGCGACGAAGAAGGTAACCGGGCCCCGCCCTGTCGCGTTGCAGGGGGATGACCCACAGGCTGGAGCGGGAGCAGACCGTCCCGCACCCCCGACGTGACGTGTTCGCTTTCTTCAGCGACGCCGGCAACCTGGAACGCCTGACGCCGCCTTCGCTGCGCTTCCAGATCCTGACGCCCACGCCGATCCAGATGCGCCCCGGCGCCGTCATCGACTACCGCATCCGCCTCGCGGGCGTCCCCTTCCACTGGCGCACCGTCATCGAAGCCTTCGAGCCCGAGGTCCGCTTCGTCGACGTCCAAGCGACCGGCCCCTACCGCAGCTGGCGCCACGTCCACGAGTTCGTCGACGCCCCGGGCGGCACGACGCTGCTCGACCGCATCGACTACGAGATGCCGTTCGGCAAGCTGGGCAATCTCGCGCGGACGCTGTTCGTGCGCCGCCAGCTCGACACGATCTTCGCCTTCCGTCGCCAGAGGGTCGCGACGATCTTCGGCGCCGCGGCCTGACGCCGAAGGCAGGCCCGGACGCCGCCTACAGTTCCTCCTTCGAGCGCCGATGCTGCTGAGCATTTTGTCCCTCTCGAAACGATAGGAGCTTCATGAAGATCAGCGTTCGCGTTCTCAGCCTGTGGTCGACGATGTCTTTGGTGGCCTGCGGCGGTGGCGGTGGCAGCTCGGGACCAGCGGCGAAGCCCGGCACGGTCAACAAGCAGGGGGCAGCCTCGGTCGTCACGATGACGGGCACCTTGAAATCGTCCCTGTCCACCGGTGACGGCGCCAGCCTCTCGGGGGCGGTGACGTCGATCGGGCTCTCGGGCGCGCAGCAGATCGTGCAGCCATCGACGACGGGCGCCCTCACGGCGGTGACGGGCGCGCTGTCGACGCCCGGTCCGAACGGCGGCACGGTCGATTGCACCGACACGGGCTGCGTCTACAGCCAGTACAAGAGCGGGACGACGACGATGAACGGCAGCGTGAAGTCAGCGACCGCCGCGGGGAAGACGACGGTCACGAGCGACCTGACGATCGCCGCCGCGGCGACGGCGGGCCAAATGGGCGACGTCACCTGGAAGCTCACGGGCAGCCTCGACTTCACGGATACGTCGATCGACGGCGAGCTGCAGGCGACGGCGCACAGCACGCTCGCGGCCGGCGGCCAGAACATCGCCTACGACTACTACGACCTGGTTCGCTACGACGCGCTCGTGCTCGATGCAGGCGGCAAGGGGACCGGCGGCGACATCTACGCGAAGTGGGGCATCACGGTCGCGGGTGTTCCGCAGGCCTCGCAGGCCTACGACGGGACGGTCACCTTCCCGTAGCGACCTGATCGACGAACACCCCACAAAGGCGCCGCGCCGCGAGGCTCGGCGCCTTTCTTTCGTTCTCTCCCTGAACGCGTCCACCGAGATCAGCGAGGCCGACGCACGAACCGGTAACGCGCCGTCGCTTTGTCGCCCTTCCGCTCCAGGGCGCCCGCCTCCGTCGCCACGCGAAGGTCGCGGCTCGCGGTCGCCGTCTGGATCCCACGGTGGAGCTCGAGATAGTCGCGCCGCGAAAACCGACGGCGGCCGAAGTGCTCGTATGCCGCCGCGAGCCGCTGGGACGCATCGAGCGCCTTGGGCCGCAGCGTCGCGACGAAGCCCTCGAGGGCCTCCTTCAACGCGCCGAGGGCGAACTCGACAAAGGCCGTCGAGTCGCCCGCCTGGTCCGATCGCGCGAGGGCCGCGTAGTAGTCGCGCTGGTTCTCCTTGATGACGGACTCCGTCGGCACGAGCGCGAACACGGGGCTCTCCTCGAGGAGGATCACGTGCTGCCACAAACGGCCCATCCGACCGTTGCCACCGGTAAAGGGGTGAATGAACTCGATCTCGTAGTGCGCGACGCAGGCCTTCACGACTGTCGGCGTCTCCTGGTCGGCGGCGAGATACGCAAGCAACTCGCTCATGAGCTCCGGGACGCGCGGCGCGCGCGGCGCGACGTGGCCCACCTTCGATCCCCGCATGACGCCGACGTCGCCCGAGCGCCACCGGCCCGCGCCGCGCACGAGCCCGTCCATGAGCGCGCCGTGCGCGCGAAGAAAGTCCTTCGCCGACGTCGCGCCGAGCCGCGGCGCGAGCGCGTAGGCCCGGATCGCGTTCTTCACCTCGCGAATCTCGTCGGCGCTCCCGACCACACGCTTGCCGTTGAGGACGTCGGTGACCTGGGCGAGCGACAGCGCGTTCCCCTCGATCGCGACCGAGCCTTGGATGGTCCGCACCTGATTGTCCCGCCGGAGCTGCGGCTCCGCGAGCGCCCCCGCGGCGGCGTCGCATTGCCCGGTGAGGCGCGCAATGTCAGCGGAAAACCGCAGGACCCTGCGCGTGATCCTAAACGGAGGTCTCACGCCCATATAGTATCGCGTGATACTATCGCAGCCTGCGAACGAGGCCGCTTCACAAACCGGGTACACTCATCCGCAGGTTAAGCATGGGCGTCTCGAGGGGTCCGGAGCGTTCGATTTCTTCGATCATCCAAGGAGAAGGGACTCATGAGTTGGCGACAAAGATTGCAAGAGATCGCCCTCGCGGGAGGTGTAGCGTCCCTCGTGGGATGCGGCGGTGGTGCCGCCGGAACCGATAGTGGAGTTCCCGTCCCGTGTGGCAACGGGAGCCCTGACCCGTGCATCTGCGGACGTCCCGATGCTGACGCGGCGGCGGCGGCCGAATGCACCTCCGAGAAGGCCTGCCAGGCCAGGGGTGGCACGTGGTACCCCTACCACGGGCCCGCCGGACAAACACCTCACTGTGAGGAAGACGGCGGGGTTGATAGTGGGGGGGACGCCAATCGGTCGGAGTGACGGGCTGTCGTGCCAAGTCTCCCCGCGCCGAACCTGGAGCCGTATTCGGCTTCGCAGATCAAGTTCGCCGCCGCTGCATGGCCGATGCGTGCGGCGGAGGAACTGCGTTCTGCCCTGATCTACCGCGCGCTCGCCCGGGCGAGCTTGGGTTGTGAACTGTCCGCGGTCTGGGTGGCTCGTATCAGAGGCGTCGTGACGGACGAGATTGGCCACGCGCGCTTGGCCGTCAAGGTCGGCGAACGGCTCGGGGCCGCTCGCCCGAGGTATGACTCGAGCCCCGTGCGTCGGCGGCTGGCCGGGCTGCCCGATCTGCAACAGCGTGCTCTCGCGTTGCTGCTCGTCGAGGTTGCGATGGGAGAAACGATTTCGATGGCCCTGTTTCGTGCGGGTCGGCGCGCTGCGATTGAACCGCTCACGCATGCGGCACTCCACCGGATCGTTGCAGACGAGGTGCAGCACCAAAGGCTCGGCTGGAGCCTGTTGACCGATTGGTGGCCACGGCTCACGGAGGACCGGCGACAGGCGATGCAGGACGAAGCCCGTCGCGGCCTCGCTGCGATGGAGCAACAGATCGCAGTGCCGGCGCTGCGCCGACTAGAGAGCAATGAGCCGTTCGATCCCGCGTGGGCCGCGCTGGGCGTCCTGGCCCCCGAAGCGCGCGTCGAGGCGTTTTACGGTGCGGTCGAAGGGATGGTCGTCCCGCGGCTCACCCGTCTAGGCCTTGATGGTGGCGGAGCGTGGCGCGACCGATATCGAGATCAGAACGGCATGCGAGCGTTTTAGGAAATGAAACACTCGAGGGACTCGAGCTCAGACGGCGTCCCTGTCTGTCCGCTCATTTGCAAAGCTGCCTAGCTATCTGAGCACGGCGACTCTGTCGCCGAAGATTTGCTCGATGCGCGCGAGGAGCTCGTCGGAGGCGGCGACTTTGTAGTCGTCGCCGAGGTCCAACACGGATTCGCTGCGCTTCGGGATCTCCATGCGGAGGGTCGTGCGGCAGTTGCCGGCGTGGGCGCGCAACAGCTTCTCGAGCGACTGGAGCTGCTCGCTCTTCACGGCGTCGGCGTTGAGGCGGATGTCGAGGAGGCTGCTCTTCTCGGCGCGGATGCGCGACAGGAGCTTGGCGTCCATGAAGCGCAGGCGCTCGCGTACGGCCTCGCCGTCGCCGAAGGGCGCGTCGACGAGGCCCGTGACGAGCAGCGGATCGTCGCTGCCGAGTAGCTCGCGGAACTCTTCGACCTTCTTCGAGTTCACGATGTACTCGACCTGGCCCGTCTGATCCTCGAGCGTCATGAAGGCGTACTTGCCGTTGCCGTTCTTCATGGGCCGCTCTTGGTAGCTCGTGACGACGCCCGCGAGGATGACCTCGGCGCGCTCGCCCTTCTCGAAGCAGTTGCGCGCCCACGCGTTCGTGTAGCGCTTGATCTCGCTCGTGAACCGGTCGAGCGGGTGGCCGCTGATGTAAAAGCCGAGCGACTCCTTCTCGTAGGCGAGCATCTCCTTGGGCATCCACTCGTCGCCCTCGGGGTACTTGTCCTCGAACAGGCCGTTGCCGCCCGAGTTACCATTGGTCCCGTTGGTGCCGCTTCCCTTGGCCGCGGGCGGCCCGCCAAACAGCGATAGCAGGCTGGTCTGGCCGCTCTCACGCTCGCGCTGCGCCTCGGCGGCGCGCTCGCTCGCCATGTCGATCGCGAAGAACAGCCGCGCGCGCGTGACGCCGTTCTTCTCGGCGATGCCATCGAACGCGCCCGCCTTCGCGAGCGCCTCGAGCACCTTGCGGTTCACCTTGCGTCCGTCGACGCGCTTGCAGAAATCAAACAGCGACAAGAACGCGCCGCCGTCGTCGCGCGCGAGCTTGACGACGTCGACCGCGCCCTCGCCCACGCCCTTGACGGCGCCCAAGCCGAAGCGAATGACCTTCTTGGGGGCCGCCCGGCCCGCGCGGTCCTTCTTGCCCGACTCGACGTCCGTCGCGACGACGGAGAAGTCCTTGTCCGATTCGTTGACGTCGGGACGGAGCACGGCGATGCCGCCCGCGCGCGCTTCGGCGATGAACTTCACGACGGCGTCGGTGTCGTCCTTGTCGCACGTGAGGAGCGCCGCGAAGAACTCGACGGGGAAGTAGCGCTTGAGGAACGCCGTCTGGTACGTGAGCATCCCGTACGCGGCCGAGTGCGAGCGGTTAAAGCCGTAGCCCGCGAACTTCTCCATGAGGTCGAAGACGCGCTCGGCGATCTTGGCGTCGACCTTTCGCTCCTTGGCGCCGTCGAGGAATGCCTGCTTCTCCTTGGCCATCGCCTCGACCTTCTTCTTGCCCATGGCGCGGCGAAGCAGGTCGGCGCGGCCGAGCGAGTAGCCCGCGAGCGCCGACGAGATCTGCATGACCTGCTCTTGGTAGACGATGACGCCGTACGTGTCCTTGAGGATGGGCTCGAGCGTCGGGTGGTCGTACTCGACGCGCTTGCGGCCGTGCTTGCGCTCGATGAAGTCATCGACCATGCCGCCCTCGAGCGGACCCGGGCGGTAAAGGGCGCCCGCGGCGACGATGTCCTCGAAGCAGTCCGGCTTGAGCTTCTTGAGCAGCTCGCGGAAGCCGCTGGATTCCAGCTGAAAGACGCCCGTGACGTCGGCCGCCGAGATCATCTTGTAGACGCTCTCGTCGTCGAGCTCGATGAGCGACAGGTCCACCGCGGCCTCGCCGAGCCCCGCCTTCTCTTTGTTGACGATGTCGAGGCACGTCTGGATGACCGTGAGCGTCTTGAGGCCGAGGAAGTCGAATTTGACCAACCCCGCCTTTTCGACCATGTCCTTGTCGTATTGCGTGACGATGCCGTCGTCGTCGCCGGCGGGGCGGAAGCACGGCACGTACTCCCACAGCGGCTTGTCGCCGATGACGACGCCCGCGGCGTGCTTGCCGGCGTGGCGGTTCAGCCCCTCGAGCCGCTTCGCGACGTCGAGCAGCTCGCGGTAGATGGGGCTTTCGTCGTAGAGCGCCTGCAGGCGCGGCTCTTTTTCAATCGCCTCGGCAATGGGGAGCGTCTTGCCCTGCACCGGCTCGGGCACGTACTTCGCGACGCGGTCGGCGTCGGCGAAGGGGATCGCCATGGCGCGCGCGATGTCGCGCACGCCTGACCGCGCCTTGATCTGGTGCATCGTCACGATCTGCCCGACGTTGTTCTTGCCGTACTTCTGCGTGACGTACTGGATGACCTCGTCGCGCCGGTTCATGCAGAAGTCGATGTCGAAGTCCGGCATCGAGACGCGCTCGGGGTTGAGGAAGCGCTCGAACAGCAGCTTGTTCTCGATCGGATCGATGTCGGTGATGCGCAGGCTGTACGCGACCAGCGAGCCCGCGCCCGAGCCGCGGCCCGGCCCGACGGGGATGTTGTGGTCCTTCGCGTAGCGAATGAAGTCCCACACGATGAGGAAGTAGCCCGCGAAGCTCATCTTCGTGACGACGCCGAGCTCGAGCGCGAGGCGCGCGCGGTAGGCGTCCTCGTCGATGCGGTGGCTGCGGCGGTGCGCCTCGGCGAAGCGTTTGAGCAGGCCCTCCTCGGCGACGGCGAGCAGGTAGCTCTCGGCCGTCATGCCGTCGGGGACCTGGAACTTCGGCAGGAACGTCTCGCCCAGCTTGAACTCGACGTTGCACAGCTCGCCGATGCGCGCGGCGTTCTCCATCGCCTCGGGCAGGTGCGCGAAGTAGGCGTCCATCTCGCCTGGTGTCTTGACGAAGAACGCCTCGTTGCGGTGGTGCAGCCGCTTGTCGTCGTGGATCGTCTTCTTCTGCTGAACGCACATGAGGATCTCGTGCGCGCGCGCGTCGTTCTGGTTCAGGTAGTGGCAGTCGTTCGTCGCGACGAGGCCGATGCCCGTCTTCTTCGACAGCTCGACGAGGTGGCCGTTGACCTTCTCCTGCTCCTCGAGCCCGTTGGGCTGCACCTCGAGGAAGAAGTTGCCCTTGCCGAAGATGTCCTGGAACTCGAGCGCGATGCCCTCGGCCGCCTCGGGGCCGCGGCGCATGATCGTCTGCGCGATCTCGCCTCCAAGACAGGCCGACATGCCGATGAGGCCCTCGCTGTGCTCGCGCAGCAGCTTCTTGTCGATTCGAGGGTTGTAATAGAACCCCTCCAGATAGCCCATCGAGTTGAGGTACGAGAGGTTCTTCCAGCCGACCTGGTTCTTGGCCAGGAGGATCATGTGGTTCGACTTGCGCTCGGTCTTGTCGAGGCGATCGGGCGCGATGTACGTCTCGCAGCCGAAGATGGGCTTGACGCCGTGGGCCTTCGCGCGCTGGTAGAAGTCGAGCGCGCCGAAGAGATTGCCGTGGTCGGTGATCGCGACCGACTTCATGCCGCGCTCGAGCACCTTGGGGAAGAGCTGGTCGAGGCGGATCGCGCCGTCGAGCAGGCTGTACTGGGTGTGCAGATGGAGGTGCGAGAACTCGGCCATGCGGCGCCCGGGGGAGCGGTTATACCCCCAC
>JBBQJG010000159.1:0-13362 GCA_038325725.1 Polyangia bacterium
CGCCTGCGGATTCGAAGTGTTGATATCCCCTTCCTTGTCGGCCGGGGGCGTCGTCGCCTGGTTCGAGTGAATCTTATAGTGAACGCTGTTGATCGAAATCCCGCCCGGCAGCATGAGCGCCAGAGAGACCATGCCGGTCGCGTCGTTGTTGGTGTCGGGGTGCTTCGGCGTACAGTTCAGCGCCATCGCGCCGCTGAGCAGCGTGACAGCGGCGGCAGCCGCCATCTTGGTAAACTTCATCATCACGGTATCCTCCTCAAGAGTTCTCGTTTGTGCGTGCTGGGCCGGTCGCAAAACCTTGTGACCGACGGCGTCCCCTCTCCCAGCAACTTCCAAGCCGATCGCGACGCCCAGCGACCGAGGTTTGGAAACAGCAATAATCTCCAGAGATCCACCCGCGGTTGTGACAGGCCCGCGACATCGAACGCAACCTTAGGTCTTCGATAACCGGAGACGTCGTTCCTGGAATCGGTGGGCTCCCCGATTGCGGTGAGAGTGCGCGACGGCTCCAACTCCACGATTACATCTGTAAGGTCGCGAGCATGACGCTCGGCGCGCCGTTGAGCCGCCGTTGGCCCGATCTTTGTTACGAGGCTGCGCGGGAGATTCGGCCATCGAGCCAAATCGACCAACGCAACTCACAAACGGAATTCAGGGAGGCTTGATATGAGAACTTCGATCGCAGGCGCAGTCATCCTGCTTGCAGGGGCTGGCGCTACCACGGCCGCAGCGACGAGCGGCAGCAACCTCGCGCTCAGCGGCTCAGATACGCTCTACGAGGTCACGAGAGACGTGATCTCTGCTTGCTCCGGGGTCTTCCCGGCCGCCGGAACGGGCTTCGCGACCAAGGGCATGAGCTACCTCGGCGGTGGCTCGGGGGTCGGCCTTGGTCAGATGCAGCTTCTCGCGCAGGAGATCGCTCCGATGTCTCGCGCGATGAAGTCCACCGAGTACTGCGGCGGCACGCCTGATCTGGCGGCCGACCTCATGGTCGGTCTCGACGGCGTCGCCGTCATCGTCAGCAAGGGTTCATCCTGCTCGACGGTCGCGACCGGCGCCAACAACGTCGGCAATCCGTCGTTCACGATCCAGCCGGGCGGCACGGGCGCCGGCGGCACCGTCACCTACACGCTGAGCGCGACGCTCGGTCAGTCGATCGACGCGCTCCGCGTTCTGTACATGGGCATCGATCAGACGGCCGTCACGAGCGGCGCGAACTTCGGCTGCGGCACCGACCTCCGCAAGACGCTCATCAAGAACTGGCGCAACCTGTTCACGACCGACTGCGCCGCGGGCGACGCCCACTGTCCGGCCGGTCTCTCGCACGCGTGGCGCCGTCCCGACGTCTCGGGCACGACGGACGCGTTCTCGGGCGTCCTCCTGACGACGGCGGGCGCGGGCCGCAGCCTCGGCACGATGGGGAACGTCCCCACGGGCGCGGCGCAGAAGATCAACGGCTTCTGCAACACGTTCGAGGCGAACGACTCGAATCACCAGCCGCAGTACCTCGACGGTCAGTCGACGCTCTCTGACGGCATCACGACGACGGCGCTCTCCGACGGCCGCGTGAACGACGAGTCCGACAAGGACCCGGTTCGCACGCCCTGCGACGTCAACGACACGGTCTGCAATCCCGACGGAACCCTCGGCGTCGTCCTGCCGATCTTCCTTCCCGATGTCACGACCTACTCGAACGCGGAGATCTACCCGACGACGGAGTGCAGCCTCAGCTGCACGCTCATGCCGATCATCAAGGGCACGTTCCTTCCGCCCAAGTTCAAGTGCCCGGTTCCGCTGTCGAGCGGCGCCCCGAACCTCGCTGGCAACTGCTTCGTACCGAAGTCGCCCAGCGGCGATCCGCGCTGCCTCGTGACCGACCCGACCGCTCGCTGCGTCGGTACGGTCGCGGGCAAGGATGCGCGCGCGTACAACCAGTCGGTCGTCGTGCTCTCGTCCGAGGTTCCGTCGGGCTTCCGCCCGGCCGGCGCCACGTACCAGTACGGCCTCGACCGCAACAACCGCATCCTGGCCGGCGCGTTCTACCGTGAGCACATGCAGGCGCCGTCGAGCTACAACACGCGCACGCCTGACACGAACTACACGGGCACCTGCCTGTCGCGCAACGACACCGAGCAGATCGGTTGCCTCGCGGACGCGGACGACTGCAGCCTCGGTTACGCTGGTCGCGAAGCCGCCCAGACGTTCCCGGGCGCCGGCACGCCTCCCGCCCCGCCGCTCGACACGCTCAAGGCTCTCGCCGTCGACGGCACGCCGCCGTTCAACCCGACGGGCAACCCGGACCAGTCGGTCCTGAACCTCCTCGGGACGGGAACCCGCTACAAGATCGCTCGTCGTCTTTACGTCGCAGCGGGTCCCGCGGGCGTCGGCTTCGCCGGCCTCCCGGCGGGCAGCGGCGAGGACATGCTGGCCAAGTGCTTCTCGAAGGACAGCTTGGTGGGCCCGGCCCTCACGGCCAACGGGTACATTCCGATCCCGTCGGCCCTCGGCGGCGTCCAGTGCCTCGACTACGACCAGACGAAGGCGACGCCGGACGTGCCCGTCAACACGCAGGGCACCGGCAACATCGCGCTACCGGGCTGCGCCACGGCGTCGGCGGCCAACGGCTGCCTCAACGTCGACAACGGGCACGGGTACCTCTTCGGCCTCTAGAGACCCGCTACGAAACGCTCGGCGACCGATGAGGTTGCCGAGCGTCTTCCGGTGACACGGAAGTCGATAGCCCCGTCCTCCTGGACGGGGCTTTTCTTTTTTGTCCGAGCGCTGGCTACAGGGCGAGCGCGAACCGCAACGTCAGCTCGTGGATGTTGGTGTCCGTGAGCCGCGTGACAAAGAGCGCGTTGCCGGACGGGTGATTCAAAGCGTAGTTGAACGTCGCGCGCAGGCGCCGCGCGAACCAAACGTTCGCCCCCAGCGTCAGCGTCGTCAGCTTCGTGCCGCGGGCCGAGACGACATCGGCGGCGATGGTTGGGTCGCTGCCGGCGTACAGATCCTCGTCGAGGCGCTCGAGCCGCGCCGCGAGCATGACGCCCGTGAGCGGACGCTGCAGGCCCGTCGTCCCGAGGCGCGTCGGAAGCTGCAGGCCCTGCTCGCCGACGACGCGATCGTCACCGACGGGCCAATACCAAACCTCGCCATAGCTCGCCCACCCGTCGAGCTCGAGCCCGCCGTGAGAGACGGGCGCCGCGCCGTTTTGGATCGACTGGACCGCGAGCGACTGACGCTTGGTCGCGAATTCGAAGCGCACGCCGACCTTGTGCCGGAAGGGCGCGTTCAGCTCGACGGCGGCCGCGGTCAGGCTGCCGCTCGTGCGAAGGGCGACGTCGGTCTCGTCCGTGCCGTCGAACCACTTCGTCGTGGGATCGAGGAGCAGGAACCCGGACTGCGTCGTCTGCGGAGCGACCGCGGCCCCGCTCTTCGCTTGCCCGCGCCACGCCGAGCCGCCGACGGTGACGGCGCGCAAGAGCTCCGGACCGCGCCCGAACGAGAACGGCGCGATCCAGGCGCGCCCGATGCCATCGGTCTGGCCATCGCCGAGGAATCCGCCCGCGGAATAGTAGTAGTTCCGCGCGGTGTTCGTACCGTGGACCATGGCGCCCAGCTTCTTGTTCTCGGGGATCCCGAACGTCCGCGCGACGGTCGACCGCTCGAGGAAGTCGAGACCACGGTCGGAAATGCGGTTCTCCATCGTGAAGGGAGCGTCGAACCGCCCCGCCTGCAGGATGACCCGATCGTTCCACGGCGCGACGGACACGTAGTTGTCGACGCCGCGCAAAGACGGCCCGTGCGCGACATCGATGGCGGCGTTGAAGCCGACGACGCCGCCGAGCCGGCCGGCCAGCTCGGGCCGCGCGCGCGCGACGCTGACGCCGTCGTTCGGAGCGTCCAAGTTACCCGTGCGAAACGAACGGCCATCGACGTTCAGCACACCGCCGGGGAACAGCACGAGGCCGTTGCCCAGCGTGCGCACGAAGAACCGGTTCTCGGTGAGCCCGGCCTCGAGGCGCGGCGAGCGGCTCTCCGTCGAGGGCGCGGCCCGCACCGTCGTCACGTCCGTCGACGCGGATGGATCAGGTGACGCGTTCGACGTCGCGCGGGGCGCGGGTGGCACCTTTGGCGGAGACGGAACCGTGGGCGCCAACACCGCCGGTGCGGGCGGCGGTTCCTTGCGCGGCGATTCGGGTGCCGTGTTGGGAACGACAGGAGGCGTCGAGGGCGGCCAACTCTCGGCCGCGGCCGCGCGCGCGGAGAGCGCCCCGACGGCAACTGACATCGCCCAGGGCAACACGCGCACCTGATTTGAAGCTCGCTCTTTCATTTCGAGTGGAGCGCATATGACCACGAGCGCGGTCGCTTCCCAACGCGCCTGCCAAGGATCGAATCCAAAGTTAACCTGACTGTTTCAAGAACCTAACGAGGGCGTCACCCTTCCCACCTGTTCAAAGAAAAATGCCCGCGGCGGGGCGCATCCCCACCGCGGGCATTTCCGCATGCCGCCGCGAGCGGCACCTTGCGCGGGAGCTACTTGATCGGGAAGTAACCGACCTTCACGACGATGCCCTGGCCCTCAGGCGTGAGCACCCAGTCGGTGAATGCCTTGATGTCCGCCGAGAAGCCCGGGCGCAGGTAGAAGAACAGCGGACGCGACAGCGGGTAGGTGCCGTCCTTGATCGTCGCGTCGCTCGGGACGACGCCTGCCGTCTTGTCGTCCTTCTTCACCTTGATGATCCTGATGCCCTTCGAATAGGCCGCGCCGCCGTAGCCGATGGCCGCCTTGTCCTTCGAGACGGCGCTCACGACGGCGCCCGTGCCCGGCATGTTCTGCGCGCGCGGCGTGTAGTCGGCGTTCGCAAGCACGTGCTCCTTGAAGAACACGTACGTGCCCGAGCTGTTCTCACGCGAGTACGGCACGATCTTGCCGTCCTGGCCGCCGACGTCCTTCCAGTTCGTGACCTTCCCCGTGTAGATGTCCTTGAGCTGCGCCATCGTGAGCTCGTTGATGGGGTTCCCCACGTTGACGTAGACCGACAGGCCGTCCTTCGCGACCATGAGCTCGACGGGCGGGCCCCCCGCCTTGTCGACGATCTGCTTCTTCTCGGGGTCCTTCATGGCGCGCGAGGCCTCGCACACGTCGGTCGTGCCGTTGATGAGCGCGCTGATGCCCGTGCCCGAGCCGCCGCCCGTGACCTGCACCGTCGTGTCCTTGTGCTTCTTCATGTACTCCTCGGCCCAACGCTGGCCGAGGATGACCATCGTGTCCGAGCCCTTGACCGTGATCGTGGGGCCCGCGTTCGCCGTGCCGTTCATCGAAAGACCGGAGGCGAGCGCCCCAACAGTCACGAGGATCATTCGCCGAGTCATGTTCGTTCGCATGCGCATTCCCTTCGCGTGGTTTCGTTTCGTTTTCGTGAGTTAAAGAGCGATCGCGAGACGGAACGAAAGCTCCTGCTCGTTCTTCGCCGTCTTGAGCGCGCCCGTGACAAAGGACGTGTCACCGTCGAAATGATTCAACGTCCAGTTGACCGACGAGCGGAAGCGCTTCGAGATCCAGTAATTCGCGCCCAACGTGAACGACGTCAGCTTGGTCTCGCCCACGCCCGGGATGGGCTTGGCGAGCGTCGACACCGCGCCCGCCGGATCGTCGGCCGTGAGCTTCTCGTCGAGGAGCTCGAGCCGCGCGGCGATCATGAGGCCGTGCACGGGCGCCTTCGTCCCGAACTTCTTGAGGCGAGCCGGCATCTGCATGCCCGGCTCACCGATGATCGAATCGTCGCCCAGCGCCCACGCCCACGCCTCGAAGTACGTCGAGTAACCCTTCAGGCGCATGCCGGCCAAGATCGTCGTCGGGCTGATCGTCGTGTCGTAGAGCGACAGCGGCTGGTTCTTGTGCACGAGCTCCCAACGCACGCCGAGCTTGTGGTTGATGGGCGCGTTGATCTCGAGCGCCCAGTGGTGGTGGCGGCCCTGCTGATTCACTTGAACGTTGTCGGCGCCGAGCTTGCCGCCCGGAACGCCCGCATCGAGGAACTTGAAGCCGCCGGCCGTCGACTGCGAACCGAGCGCGCTCCCCAGCGAGCGATCGCCCGTCCAGTACGAACCGCCGACGGTGATGTCGTGGGCCGGACCCGCACCCATGAACGACGCGGGCGCGATCCACGCGCGTCCCATGACGTCGAAGTTGTTGTCGACGTTCTTGAAGTTCTGCCCGTCGCCGTTGAGCACGGCCGCCGAGTAGTAGTAGTTCCGCGCGGGGTTCGTCCCGTGGAGCATGAAGCCCTGCTCTTTGTTCGTCGGGATGCCGAACGCGCGCACCGTGAGCGAGCGCTCCATGAAGTCGAAGTACTTGTCCGACGTCCGGTTCTCGAGCGTGAAGGGCGCGTCGAACTGGCCGAGCTGGAGAATCGCGCTGTCCCCCCAAGGCGCGAGCGCGACGAAGTTGTCGGTCGCGTTGATGTTGGTCTGCGCGACGGGCAGCGTCGTCGTTGCCGGCGGCGCCGAGGCGAAGTCGGCGCCGATCTGGAAGTAGACAATCTTGTCGACCCACCCCGCGAGCTCGAGGCGCGCCCGCTTGAGGAGGAACGAATCCTTCGGCACGGAGGTCGCGCCCGTCTTGTAGAAGTACACGTCGGTCTGCAACCGGCCGTTCGGGAGCAGCACGAAGTTGTCGTCCTGGGAACGGAGGAACGCCGTCCCGTTGCTGATGCCGGCGAGCGGCTCTTCGGCCGGCGCGGCGGGCGCCGGGACGATGACGAGCGTCGGGGCGGACATTGGAGCGGACGGCGGCACGACGACGACGACGGGCGGCTCGGGAGGAGCGGCCGGCGGAGCGCCGATGGGCGCCGCGACCGGCTCTTGGGCGTGGGCGACGGCACCGAATGCCATCGTCGCGACGAGGGATCCGACGAGGGTTCCGGTGCTGAACAAGGCCGACATCGCGTTGCCGGGCCGACGGGGGTGATTCGAGTTCATGACTTTGGGGCTCCGATTGGTGGTCATCATTGAGGCGGCATGGTGCCAATGCGATGTGACATCACAGTGACGTGGACGAAACGTTTTCTCCTTTTAGCGCGGGGCGTTGTCACGGTGTTGTCACAATGACGACATGCAGGCGCCACCCGCACGTGGTCTCTTTCCGGGGCCGTGCTGAACCGTGGTGAGACCGTGCTGCGCCTACCAACTGAAAGACGAAAACCTTCCATAGCGGTCCGTCCCTTGATGGCCCGCCCCCCGCGATTGACGCTCCTCCCTGCCCCGCGATGGCACGCCGTCGTCGAGTGGGGCCTGCGCGTGTTCGCGGCGTCGGCCGTCCTCGCGATCGCGCTCATTCTGATCTTCATCGCCAAGGAGGCGCTGCCGATCCTCACGAGCGGCGCGGTTCGCGCCGAGGTGACGCTGTCGAAGATGTGGTTCTCGCAGGCGTGGCCGGGCTACGACGAGGCCGCGTCCGTGTGGCAGCCGGTCTCGGAGATCCCAAAATTCGGCCTGTTGCCGCTCATCGTCGGAACAATCAAGGTGACGGTCGTGTCGATGGCGGTCGCCGTCCCGCTCGGCGTCGCGTCGGCGCTGTATGTGTCGCAGTACGCGCGACCGCGCACGCGCGAGATCGTCAAGCCGCTCATCGAGCTTTTGGCGGGCATTCCGTCGGTCGTGCTCGGCTTCTTCGCGCTCATCGTCATGGCGACGTGGTTCCAGGATCACCTCGGCTTCGAATCGCGCCTCAATGCCATCGTCTCGGGCGTCGCGCTGTCGATCGCCGTCATCCCCGTGATCTTCACGCTGTCCGAGGAGGCGTTCCGCGCCGTCCCGCGCAGCTACGTCGAGGCCTCGACGGCGCTCGGCGCCGCGCGCTGGCAGACGATCCTGCGCGTCCTGCTGCCGGCCGCCTCGCCCGGCATCGCCGCCGGCGTCGCCCTCGGCCTCGGCCGCGCCATCGGCGAGACGATGATCGTGCTCATGGCCTCGGGAAACGCCGCGATTGTCTCGGCGAACTTCGCCGACTCCGTGCGCACGATGTCGGCGACGATCGCCGCCGAGCTCGCCGAGGTCGTGTTCGGCGGGGCGCATTACACGGTGCTGTTCTATCTGGGCACGCTGCTGTTCGTCGCCACGTTCTTCGTCAACACCGTCGGTGATTGGACGATCCGCCGCATGAAGGCGAAGCTGGGAGGCGCGTCGTGATCGCGCCGCCCGTCGCCGAGAGATCCCCGCGGCGTACGAGCGCCCAGCGCGTCCTCGTGCGCACCGTGAGCAACCGCATCGGCGACACGACGATGGCGATCTCGTCGGGGTTGGCCGCGGCGCTCGTGCTCACGATCCTCGGCATCATCCTCGTCGACGTCATTCGCAACGGCGTGAGTCATCTCTCGCTGACGTTCCTGTCCCAGGCGCCGAGCGAGGGCATGACGGCGGGCGGGATCTTCCCGGCGATCGTCGGCATGGTCGAGATGGTGCTGCTCATGACGATCGCGGGCGTCCCCGTGGGCGTCGCGACCGCGATCTACCTGCATGAGTACGCGGCGCCGCTGGGGCGCGCGACGCAGCTCATCCGCATCGCCGTCGCGAACCTCGCGGGCGTGCCGTCCATTGTGTTCGGCCTGTTCGGTCTCGGTTTCTTCGTGCAGTTCGTGGGCGCCGGGATCGACAAGGCGTTCTTCGGCGGGCAGAAGGTCTACGGCCAACCCGCGCTCATCTGGGCGGCGCTCACGATGGCGGTGCTCACGCTGCCCGTCGTGATCGTCGCCACCGAAGAGGCGCTGCGCGCCGTGCCGCGCGAGCTCCGCGAGGCGTCGCTCGCGCTCGGCGCCACGAAGTTCCAGACCGTCGTCCACGTCGTCGTCCCGCAGGCGAGCGCCGGCATCCTCACGGGCATGATCCTCGCCGTGTCGCGCGGCGCGGGCGAGGTCGCGCCCATCCTCTTCACGGGCGCGGCCTACTTCCTGCCGCACCTGCCGTCGGGGTTGTCGTCGCAGTTCATGTCGCCGAGCTATCACGTCTACGTGCTCGCGACTCAGTCGCCCGATGTCGACGCGACGAAGCCCATCCTCTACAGCACGGTCCTCGTGCTGCTCGCGCTCACGTTCGTCCTCAACATCGCCGCCATCCTCGTGCGCGCCCGCGTGCGCCGCAGAAACCTGGTCCACTCGTAATGTCGAACGCCACCGCCGCCAACGCCGCGCCCGCCTCGAAGCTCACCGTGCGCGAGCTCTGCATCTACTACGGGCAGAAGAAGGGCGTCGGGCCCGTCACGATGGACATCGCCGACAAGCACGCGACGGCGCTCATCGGCCCGTCGGGCTGCGGCAAGTCCACCTTCCTGCGCGCGCTCAACCGCATGAACGAGCTCATCCCGGGCTGCCGCATGACGGGCGACGTGCACCTCGACGGCGATCCGATCTACGGCCAAGGCGTCGACGCGGTCTCGGTGCGGCGGCGCATCGGCATGGTGTTCCAGCGCTCGAACCCCTTCCCCAAATCCATCACCGAGAACGTCGCCTATGGCCTGCGCATCGGTGGGCTCAAGGACGAGCGCGAGATCGCGATGCGCGTCGAGCGCGCGCTGCAACAGTCGGCGCTGTGGGAAGAGGTCAAGGATCGGCTCCACGAAAATGCGCTCAGCCTCTCGGGTGGGCAGCAGCAGCGCCTCTGCATCGCGCGCGCGCTCGCCGTCGAGCCCGAGGTGCTGCTCATGGACGAGCCCGCGTCGGCGCTCGATCCCATCGCGACGGCGCACATCGAAGAGCTCATCAACGAGATCTCGCGCGACTACACCGTCGTCATCGTCACGCACAACATGCAGCAGGCGGCGCGCGTCGCCGACTACACGGCCTTCTTCTACATGGGCGAGCTCGTCGAGTTCGATCGAACCGACGTACTCTTCACGAAGCCCAGCAACCCGCGGACCGAAGACTACATCACGGGCCGCTTCGGATGAGCTCAACGACGATGGGGACCAACATGCGATCAGTGACCTCCCGCGAGCACACGAACCGCGAGTACGAGCAGGAGTTGCGCCGGCTGCGCGAGCAGCTGCTCCTCATGGGCGCCAAGGTCGAGGAGATGATCCGCGGCAGCATCCGCGCGCTCACCGAACGCGACACGACGCTCGCCGAACAGATGATCGCCTTCGACAAGAAGATCAACGAGCTCGAGCTCGAGATCGACGAGCTGTGCATGCAGATCCTCGCGCGCCGCCAGCCCGTCGCGTCCGATCTGCGCTTCATCACGATGGCGCTCAAGCTCGTGACCGACCTCGAGCGCATCGGCGATCTCGGCGTCAACATCTCGGAGCGCGTCATCGAGCTGAACGCCGAGCCGCCGCTCAAGCCCTACGTCGACATGCCGAACATGGCGACCGAGGTCCAAGAGATGCTGCACGAGGCGCTCGACGCGTTCGTCGCCGCCGACGCCGACCGCGCCCAGCGGGTCATCGTGCGCGACCGCAACATCGACGCCTACTACACGCAGATCTTCCGCGAGCTGCTCACATACATGATGGAAGACCCGCGCAACATCTTCCGCGCGTCGCGCCTGACGTCGATCGCCAAGTACCTCGAGCGCATCGGCGACCACGTCACGAACCTCGGCGAGATGGTCGTGTTCATGGTCAAGGGCAAGGACATCCGCCACGGCGGCCGCCAAGACAGCGGAAACGACAGCTGAACCAAGACATCCAGCGACATCCAAAGGCCCGCGGCCACCGGCTCGATTGTTTGCCGTCTCCGGCGAAGACCGGTTACGCTGTGCCCCATGGCGACGGCAGACGAGCAGTGGCAGAGCCTGTTCCAGGCCCTCGAGGGTCTCAAGACCCAGTGGCCCGCGTCCGACTGGACCTACGACCGACGGCTCAAGTGCGTCGCGTCGTCGATCCCGATGAACCTCGAGCCCGCGGCGCGCGCCGCGATGGCCGCGCTGCTGCCGACTTCGTTCTCCGCGCAGACGCTCGCGAGCGCCCCCGAGGGCGTGCGTAAGCTCGCCGAAGGGTGCGGCGGCGTGCGCTCTTCGCAGCTCCTGTTCTGGGGCGGCGAGGCGGGCGCGCCCGGGGCCTTCGGCCTCTGGTGGCCGTGGGGCGACGGTACGACCGTGTCCCTGCGCGTGGGCCTGCACGACGTCGATCTGCCGAAGGAGCTCTACCCACGCCTCCGCGACATCTTCGGAATCCCGCAGGCGACCAGCGCGGCGCCGGCCTAGTTCGCGATGATCCGAATGCGCGTGGGGGGATGGAAGAGTGGAGCGGGGCTGACGAGCGCGACGCTCGCATGCGCGGCCTTCCTATTTTCGACGACGCCTGCCCGTGGCGCGGCGAAGGCGATCGCAAAGCCTGACTCGACGAGCGCGATCGAAGGCAAGCCCAGCAAGAAAAAGGGCAAGGCGTCCAAGTCGAAGAAGGTGGCCCCCGCGGACGAAGCGGCGAAGCCCGCGCCCAAGCGTCGCAAGGTCGGCGTGAACCCCGCCTATATCGTCGGCGACTCGAGCGCGCACTTCATCAACGAAGCGGCGCCGAAAATCGTTCCGTTCCCGGACAATGCGAAGGCCTTCGACAAAGCCTTCGCCGAAGGCCGACGCGACCAGCTGGGCGACGCCGAGAAGACGGCGCGCGCGGCGAAGTCACCCGATCGCTGGCGCTCCGTGCTGTTCATGCTGCACGGATTGCCCGAGCACAACGACTCGGAGACGTGCTTCTGGCGCGTGCTCTCGTTCTATCGCCTTGGTGAGATCGAGCGCGCGCGCAAGATCCGCGAGAACTGCGAGCTGCCCGCGAAGGACAGCTCGACCCTGAACGCCGAAGACGCGCGCGTGTCAGGAACGCCCTCGATGGAGGATGTGCAGGCGGCGAACGCGGCCGTCGCCGCCGGAGGGCCCGCGGCAAAAGACGCGGGCGCCGACGCAGGAACTCCCGCGACGGCGCCCTACGCCGGTCCGACCCCGCAGCGGCGCGATTGAGTCGCTCGCGCGACGGCGCTTCCGGCGTCTCTCAGCCAGCGATCAGCTGACGCCGGCCGGCGAGTACGGCGGCTCTTGTCCACCCGCGAGCGCGTGGACGGCGTCGAACAGCGAATCGAGCGAAAAAGGTTTGCGCAGGAACGCCGACGCGCCAAGCGGTTTCTCCTGACTGACGGCGCTCATGACGACGACAGGCACAGATGAGAGCGTGAGATCGTTGCGCATGATCTCGAGCACGCTGCCGCCACTAACGAGCGGCATTTTCAGATCCAAGATGACGAGCGCCGGTAGCGTCGTCCCTCGGACGTCGTTCAGAAACTCGAGCGCCTGCCGGCCATGACTCGCCGGAATGACGTCGTACCCGTCCGCCTCCAACACATCCTGGACAATGTCGCGAATGTCCGCATCGTCCTCGACCAAGAGCACCGTCTTTTGTGCCATCGTTCACCTCCCCCGGGACAATCAAAGTGCGGCATTCAGTCGCATCTATCAAGCTGTCTCTTGAAGCGTCAGCGAGCCCACGGTTGCACGCAGAGTGGTCCGCACCGGTGTACGTGGTATGGGTTCGCTGAATCGATCGCGTAACGTCGAACCTCGAGGAGGACACATGCGACGGATCCTCATGCTCGTCCTGGTGTCGGGGCTGATGTGTGTTTATGGCTCCGCGTACGCACACGGCGTCGTCCGCTACATGTCCCAGCATCCGCTGCCGCGAAAGGCCGGCGGCGGCTTTTGCTACATAGACGTCGCGCACGTGCACGACTTCGGTCCGTCGGACCCGCGCATGTACCGGCAGATCGACGGTCAGTACTACTTCGTCGGCGATCCGTCGCCGTTCGAGTACCAGGGGCCACGGTACGCGTACTACGGCGGACATCCGGTGGCCGAGGCCAACGTCACCTTCGGGCAACCGGTCTACTGTTACCTGCAAGGCCCGCACTATCACTGGTATCAACCGCCGCCGGGGGCGGCGTTCGAGCTGCGCGGCGGCGCGTACTGGTTCACGGGAACGTACGCGCCCACGTACTACGAGCAGCGGCCGCATTTCGTGACCGTCAACGAAGCGTACGCGCCGATTGTGTACGAGCGGCCCGTCGTCGATGTTGCACTCGTGCCCGCCGGGTTTCACGGTGAGCTGGTCGGCGGTGGCCCTGGGTGGCGCGGGCGCGCGGTGATCGGCGCCGCTCCGATGGCGCCGCCGCCGCCGTCTCCAGTGCCAGTTCAGGTCGGCGTCGGCATCAATCTCGGAGGACCGCCCGTCGTCGTCGGCGGCCCGCAGCCCGTGCTGATCGAGCGCCACGATCACGGCCACCACGGGGGCTGGCGCCAGCGCGACGAGCGCCCGCGCGGCGGCGCCTGGCGCGGAGAGCCCGCGCCGCGCGGCAGCGCCTGGCGCGGCGCGCC
>JBBQJG010000160.1:0-13287 GCA_038325725.1 Polyangia bacterium
GGCTTGAGGTCGCGGTGGACGATGCCCTTCTTGTGCGCGGCGCCCAGCGCCGACGCCGTCTGATACGTGAACGCGAGGACGTCGCGGATCGGCATCGCGCCGACGCGGCGCAGGCGCGTGCCGAGGCTCTCGCCTTCGAGCAGCTCCATGACGAGGTACGGAACGCCGTCCTCGCGCATGCCGGAGTCGAGGATCTCGATGATGTTCGGGTGGCGAATCGCGTTCGCGGCGCGCGCCTCGTTCAGCAGACGGCCGAGGAGCTGTTCGTCGCCGGAGAACTGCTTGTGCAGGACCTTGACGGCCACGCGGCGGCCGATGCCCGGGTGCTCGGCCAGGTACACGGCCCCCATGCCGCCCTCACCTAAAAGCGAAAGAACTCGGTAGTTTCCGAACTGCTGCCCGATCATGAACGCCGCTTATGGTAACAGGTTCCAATGTCTCTGCGGAAACCTAAGGGCGGCTTCGGCAAGCAACTCGAGCTCGCGTCGCGCGCGGTCACCGAATGGACGGGCAGCTCGTGGGCCTTCCTGATCGCCGTCCTCGTCATTGTCTTGTGGCTCGTCACGGGGCCGTTCTTTCATTACTCGGACACATGGCAGCTCGTCATCAACACGGGTACGACCGTCGTGACCTTCATGATGGTGTTCCTCATCCAGCGGTCGCAGAACAAGGACTCGCTGGCGATCCACCTCAAGCTCAACGAGCTCGTCGCGGCGATCCACGGCGCGAGCAACCGCCTCATCGACGTCGAGGCGCTCACCGAGGCCGAGCTCAAGCGCCTTCACACGTTCTACAAACACCTCTCGATGATCGCGAAGCGCGACATCGACCTCGGGCAATCGCACTCCGTCGAAGAGGCCGACGCCCTGCACGCCCACAAGCAGAGCAAGCACGGGCTCAAGCACATCGAGTGACGTCAGCGACCTTTGCGCAGGAGAACTTCGACCCGGCCCGCCTTGATGAGATCAGGGAGACGCCCGACGCGGGCGAAGCCGAGCTTCTTGTAGAAGGCGAGCGCCCCCGGGTTGGCCGAATCGCAAGAGACAAAAAGCCAGCTCCGATCCCGGAAGACCATCGCGGCGACGTAGTCCATGAGCGCGCGGCCCACGCCGTGCCCGGCCGCCTCGGGCCGCACGGCCAGCAGCGACACGAACCCGCCGAGAAGAAACCCGTCCTGCACGACGACGAGGCCGAGCGACGGGCCACGCCGCCCCTCGCCCCGCGCGAGCCACACCTCGCGCTCGCGCGCCATGCGCCCGAGGTAGTTCGCCAGCGGCGCGGCCGCGTAGCCGAGCCCCTTCCACGGCTCGATGCCGACGATCCACTCTGCCTGCGCGCGCGCGAGCGCGCCTGTCGCGCGAACGATCTCCATGGACCGACCTCCTAGGGTTTCGGGGCGAGAGCCATCAAGTCAGCGAGCGTGATGAAACGGAGACCGCGGGCGCGCAGCGTGGAAAGGATCGTGGGCAGCGCCTCGGCCGTGTGCCGGCCGCGGCCGTTGATGTGGAAGATGATGATCGATCCCGCGCGCGCGTGGGCGACGACATTGTGAACCAGTCGCGGCGTCGTCGTCTTCTTGCTCGGATCCCCCGAGACGACGTCCCAGGTGACCGTCGGCAGGCCGCGCGACCGCGCCACGTCGATGACGCGCCGGTTCCACGTCCCGAAGGGGGGCCGGAAGGCGACACTCTTCTTGCCGTGGCGGGCGAGCGCCGCCTCCGTCTGGTCGAGCTCTTCGCCCATACGCTTCTCGCTCAACGTCTCCATGTGCGGGTGGTCGTACGAGTGATCACCGAAGGTCACGAGCGGATCGCGGGCGAGCTCGGCGGCCTCGGACTCGTGGAACTCGACCCACTTGCCCGACACGAAGATCGTCACGGGTACGCGCTCCGCCTTGATGACGTCGTAAAGAGCGCGATCGAACCCGTTGCGTTGGCCGCGCGTCGCGCAGGCGTCGAAGGTGAGCGCGACGACGGGCTCGGCGGTCCCGACGCGGCGGAGAGGCGCCATGCCCGCGGGCGCGGCCGCCACAGGACTGACTCCGAAGAGACCCAGACCGGCGGCGGCGAAGGCGACGACGAGGCCGCGATTCACGGAAGCCGCACTATCCGAGGTCCAGGAGCATGACGATCGCATCCTCCTGATCCTCGGCGTAGTAGTGCGGACGCACGCCGATGGCGCGAAAGGCGAAGCGCCGGTACAGGCGCTGGGCGGCGATGTTGGAACGACGGACCTCGAGCGTGAGGCATCGGCAGATTTGGCGCCGGGCAAAGTCGATCATGTGGGCCAGCAGCCGCGTCGCGTGGCCGGTGCGGCGCGCGCGCGGGTGGGTCGACACGTTGAGGATGTGCAGCTCGTCAGCGACGAGCCAGTAGTTGGCGAAGGCGACGACCTCGCCCGTCGCGGAGTCCCGCACGAGATCGACGTGGGCGAAATCGCGCGCCAGCTCCTCGACGAAGACCTGCCGAGACCAGGGCGACCGGAACGACAGACGCTCGATCTCCATGACGGCGTCCAAATCGACCGCCTGCATCGGTTCTATCGAAAACGGCTGCGGGGCCTTGCTGAGCGCCATGGACGCGAAAATCGACGTTAGGCGCCGTCGGGGACATCGGCAAGGGGCGGCGGGGAGATCGCGAGGGCCGCCGAGAAGATCGACGCCCACAGCTCGGGCACGCCCTCCCCCGTGTCGGACGAGACGAGCAGCGCCCCGCCGCGGCCCCCGGCGCGACTGCGGAACATCTGGCGCGTGCGCTCGCGCAGCAGGCCGCGCTCGCTCGCCGAGAGCTTGTCGACCTTCGTGAAGACGATCTGCGCGGGGACGTTCTCGGTGCCGAGCCACTCGTAGAGCTGGCGTTCTTCGTCCTCGACGCCGCGGCGGGCGTCGACGAGCACGACGAAGAGCGCGAGCGTCGCGCGGCCGCGCGTGTAGCCTTCGATGAGCGGCTGCCACGAATCGCGCTCATCGCGCGAGACTTTGGCCCAGCCGTAGCCGGGCAGGTCGGCGAGCCGCAGGTTCGTGACGGGGGCGCCCTTCCCCAGGACGAGCTCGAACAAGATGATGCCGCGCGTGCGGCCCGGCGTGCGCGACGTCCGCGCGAGGCCCTTGCGCGCCGCGAGGCGGTTCAGCAGCGTCGACTTGCCGACGTTCGAGCGTCCCGCGATGGCGATCTCGACGGCGCCCGCGGGCGGCAGGCCGCGCACGTCGCGCGCCTCGGCGATGAACTTGGCCTCGCGAACTTCGGGTGGGGGGGGAGCTTCTTCGCGCGGCATGGGGGCCTAAGGTAGCATTGCCGCGTGGCGCGCGGCCTCAAGGTGCTGGGCCTGACCGGCGGAATCGGGTCGGGAAAGTCGACGGTGGCGCGAATGATCGCCGACTTGGGCGTCCCCGTGCTCGACGCCGACCAGCTCGCGCGGCAGGTCGTCGAGCCCGGCCGCCCCGCTCACGCCGACATCGCGGCGGCCTGGCCCGGCGTCATCGACGGCACGGGAGGCGTCGATCGCAAGCGCCTCGCCGCGATCATCTTCGCCGATCCCCAGGCGCGCAAACGGTTAGAGGCGATCACGCACCCCCGCATCGCCGCCCTCGCCGAGGAGCGCTTCGCGGCGCTCGCGCGCGCGGGACATCCCCTCGCCGTCTACGAGGCCTCCCTGCTCGTCGAGAGCAACCGTCACGGTGATTTCGACGGCCTGATCGTCGTCACCGTCTCGCCCGAGACCCAGCTCCGCCGCGTCCTCGCCCGCGGCGGCCTCACCGAGCCCGAAGCCCGCGCCCGCATCGCCGCCCAACTCCCTCTCGCCACCAAAGCCGCCGCCGCGACCCACGTCATCGTCAACGACGGCGATCCCGAGGTGACGCGCGCGCAGGTCGCGCGGCTCGTCGCGTCTCTCAGCGCTCCGCGCGCTTGAACACGCGAAACAGGATCACGAGGCTGGGACCGAGCACGGGGACGCCCGCGGCGAGGGCGATGAGCAGGAGGCGGCGCACCTCGGGGTGCGCCGCCGAGGCGGCGAGCGTGACGTCGGGGACGATCAGGTAGGGAGCCTGAACCGCGGCCCAGCCGACGAGGATGAGCACCGTCTGCGCGACGGCGGCGGCGCGCGCGAGGCGATATCGGCCGCGCGCGAGGGCGGCGAGCGCGACGATGGCGGCCACGCCCGTGAGCGCGTGGAACGGCCAGCTCCAGGGGCGCGTCGCGAAGGCTTCACGCACGAGGGGCGCGCCCGTTCCCGCGAGGAGGAACGCCACGAGCGCGAGGACGCCGACGGCGATCCCGGCCGCGAGGGCGCGGACCCGAAAGTCGCGAGCGAGCTCGTCGTCGGTGCCGTCGAGCTCGACAGTGAGGTAGGTCGCCGCGAGGAACGCGCAGAGGGCGAGCGCGAACAGGCCGATCGCCAGCGAGAAGGGCGTGAGCCACGTCGTGAAGAAGCTCGACGTCACGAGCCCGAGACCGCCCTCGCCTCCCGGCGCGATGCGGATGCGCCCCGAGACGAGCGCGCCGACGCTCATGCCGAGGAGCACGGGCGCGATCGTGCTCGCGATCGAGAAGACGCGGCCGAAGCGGCGCTGGGCGCCCTGCCCCATCGTCGGAAAGCCGCGGAACGCGAAGGCGGCGCCCCGCAGAACGACCCCGATGAGGAACAGCGTGAGCGGCACGTGAAGCGCAACCGACATCGCGGCGAACGCGGGCGGAAAGCCGGCGAACAGGATGACGACGACGAGAATGAGCCAGATGTGGTTCACCTCCCAGATGGGTCCGATCGCGTGCTCGATGGCCGCGCGCTGCCGCGAAGCGCGCGGCCCCGAGGCGAGCAGGTCCCAGACGCCCCCGCCGAAGTCGGCGCCGCCGAAAATGAAATAGAGGCACACGGCGGCGAACGCGGCCGCCCCGAGCGCGAGGTCAGTCGCCATGGGCCCCCGTCGCCGCCGTCGAACGGTGCGCGTCGACCATTTGACGGACGAGGAGGTACACGACGACGAGCCCGAGGAACGCGTAGATGACAGAAAACAGCCAGAACGGCGCCGCGCGATACGGGAACGACGTCACCGCGTCGGCGGTCCGCAGCAGGCCGTGGACGACCCAAGGCTGCCGTCCCCACTCGGTCACCATCCAACCGGCTTCGAGCGCCACGAAGCCGAGGGGACTCGCGCAGACGAAGGCTTGCAGCAGGCGCCGCGGCCAGGCGACGACGCGACCCGCCCGGCGCCGACGCCATCGCCAAAGAATGACGACGCCGCCGAGCCCGCCCAGCCCCGCGAGCGCCGTGCCCGCGCCCACCATGATTTGGAAGGCGGTGCGCGTCGCGATGACGGGAGGTCGGTCCTTCGGGGGCACCTGATCGAGCCCCATGACGACCGCATCGAAATCCCCGTGGGCGAGGAACGACAAGCCCCCGGGGATGCGCACGGCGCCCCGCACTTCGCCCGTGTCGAGGTCGGGCCAGCCGCCCAGGTGCAGCGGCGCCGCGCGCGTCGTGTGTAGGAGCGCCTCGGCGGCGGCGAGCTTCCACGGCTGCGCGAGCGCGACGTGCTTCGCCGAGCGATCACCTGACAGCGGCTGGAGGAGCGCCGCGACACACGCAACCGGCAGCGCGATCGAGAGCGCCTTGCGGTGGAACGCGCGCGTCGGATCGCGCAGCAGAAAGAACGCGTGGACACCCACCATGGCCCAGGCCGTCGCCTCGTAGCAGGACAGCAGGACGTGCATCGTCTGCACGCCCCACGACGGGCTCCACATCGCGACGAGCGGATCGAAATGCGGCCGCCCGTTGCCCGCGATGTCGATGAGACCCGCCGGATTGTTCATGAACGCGTTGACGAGCGTCACGAGGAACGCCGACGCCGCGCCACTCACGGCGACGGCGACGCCCGCGAAGAGATGAAAGCGCTCCGAGACGCGCCCGCGTCCGTACAAGTAGATGCCGAGGAAGATCGCCTCCGTGAAGAACGCGAAGCCCTCGAGCGCGAACGGCAGGCCCACGGCCTCGCCGAACGTCCCCATGAACGTCGGCCACAGCAGCCCGAGCTCGAACGACAGCACGGTGCCCGACACGGCGCCAACGGCGAAGAGGATGCTCGTCCCCTTGGCGAGCTTCTTCGACAGGACGAGGTAGTCCTCGTCGCGCGTACGGAGCCAGCACACGTCGGCGATCACCATGAGCAACGGCAGCGCGACGCCCACCGCGGCGAACACGATGTGAAACGCGAGCGAGACGCCCATCTGCGCGCGCGCGTAAGTCAGCGGCTCCATGCCGCGCTCGAATCTGCCTCAGGCGAGGCCCCCGGGCCAGCCCGGCTAATACACGGGGATCGGAAAGCCGCGGCCGGGGCGCGCGAACAGGTAGCCCTGGCAGAGATCGCCGCCCAACGTGACGAGCGTGTCGCGCTCGCCAGGCGTTTCGATGCCCTCGGCGATCAGATGGATGCCGAGCTCGGTGCACAGCGCGATGATCGAACGGACGAGCTTCTGCTTCACCGACGAGGCGTCGATGCCGCGCACGAGAGACATGTCGACCTTGACGACCTCGGGCTCGAGCTGCGCGAAGCTCGTCAGGCCCGCGTAGCCGGCGCCGAGATCGTCGATGGCGATGCGGTAGCCGAGGGCCCGCAGGCGCGTCACGCGCTGCTGCAGCTCGTGAATGCGGTCGAGCGCGGCGCGCTCCGTGATCTCGAGGACGACGTTCTTCGCGAACGGCGTGAGCGCGCCGTCGTCGGCGTACAGCTCCGGATCCTCGAGGTCCGACGGGTGGAGGTTGACGAACACCGGCGCGTCCGCCGTCGGCATGATCTTGGCCACGTGGCCGCGGATGATGCGGCCGAGCTCGGGCGCGCGACCCAGGCGCTCGGCGGCGTCGAAGAAGTCGAGGGGGCTGCGCAGCGTCGGCTCGTCGGTGCGCAGCAGCGTCTCGTACGCGAAGATCGCGCGGCCGGCCCACGAGACGATCGGTTGGGACGCGACCCACAGCTTGTCGATCGCGGAAGCAAAACGCGCCTCGAGCCCGGCCCGGTCGCCGATGGGCTTGCCCTCGAGCTCGCGCACGAGCACGGCCTCGCGGCGCACGCGCGCGAGGCGGTGGACGCGCGCCGCGCGCTCGACGACGTCGAGCAGCGCCGATGTGTCGACCGGCTTTAGGAGGTAGCGAAACGCGCCGTACTCGATCGCCTGGACGGCGCTCTCGATGGCGGGGCTGCCCGTCATGAAGATCATGGGCACGTCGAGATCGGACTGGCGGATCGCCCGCAAGAGCGCGAGCCCATCCATGTCGGGCATCGCGATGTCGCTCAGGATGACGTCGAAGACCTGGTCCTTCGCGACGGCCGCGGCCTCGCGCCCGTCGTTCGCGATCGTGACCTGATGGCCAGCCGCCGTGAGGACGCGCGCGTAACCGCGGGCCGTGACCGGCTCATCGTCGACGATGAGCACCTTCGCTTTGATTTCAACTGGCGCGGGGGTCAGGGGAACCACCGCCTTGGAACCTTCGCCCATCCCCTCACCAATCGGCGGCGCGGCGCGTTCTCTTGAGGGAGGAACAACCCCTAGGAGACGGACGCCGCCGACGGCGAATTGTCGCGGGAGGCGTCAGCGATTGCGCGCCATCGCCGTCGTGCGCAGGCGGAGCGCGTTGAGGCGGATGAAGCCTCCCGCGTCACGCTGGTCGTAAGCGCCCCGGTCGTCCTCGAACGTGACGATGTCGGTGCGGTAGAGCGACCGAGGAGCGGAGCGGCCGATGACCGTGGCGCTGCCCTTGAAGAGGCGCAGGCGCGCCGTCCCCGTGACGGGCTCGTTGACCGAGTCGACGAGCTTCTGCAGGGCCTCGCGCTCGGGCGAGAACCAGAAGCCGCGGTAGGCCAAGGTCGCGTACTCCGTCGACAGCGAGTCGCGCAGGCGCATGGCCTCGCGGTCCATCGTGAGCGAAGCGACGGCGCGGTGGGCCTTGTGGAGCAAGGTGCCGCCCGGCGTCTCGTAGACGCCGCGGCTCTTCATGCCAACGAATCGGTCCTCGACGACGTCGGCGCGGCCCACGCCGTGCTCGCCCGCGATCGTGTTGAGCTCGCCCAGCAGCGCCGCCGGCCCCAGCGTCTTGCCGTCGACGGAGACGGGATTCCCCTTCTCGAAGCCGATGGCCACGTCGCGCGGCTGGTCGGGCGCCTTGCGGGGGTCGGCCGTGCGCTGGAACATCTCAGCGGGCGGCTCGGCGTCGGGATCCTCGAGGATGCCGCCCTCGTAGCTCGTGTGCAGGAGGTTCCGGTCGATCGAGTACGGCTTCGCGGCCGTCGCCTCGACGGGGATGTTCTTGTCGGCGGCGAACTTGATGAGCTCGCTGCGGGACTTGAACTCCCACTCGCGCCAGGGCGCGATGATCTTGATGGCGGGGTTGAACCAGTAGGCCCCGAGCTCGAAGCGGACCTGATCGTTGCCCTTGCCCGTCGAGCCGTGACAGATCGCCGTCGCGCCCTCGCGCGCCGCGACCTCCATCATGCCCTTGGCGATGCACGGACGCGCGAGCGCGGTGCCCAGGAAGTACTCGCCCTCGTAGATCGCGGCGGCGCGCACGGCAGGGAAGACGTAGTCCTGAACGAACTCGTCGCGCTGATCCAGGACGTGGCACGAGACGGCGCCCGTGCGCAGCGCCTTCTTGCGCGCGCCCTCGAGATCCTCGCCCTGCCCGACGTCGGAGCAGAAGCCGACGATCTCGGCGTTGTACTTTTCCTTGAGCCAAACGATGGCGACCGACGTGTCGAGGCCGCCCGAATACGCGAGCACGATCTTCATGGGGTTTCGCTACCACATCCGGCCGCCAATGTGCAGATGTCCCCAACGGGATCCGCGCCTTTTCACTCAGGGTCCTGGCGGCCGCGAGGCCCCCCCTTCGATCACACCACGCGCACGATGTTCTCGCGCATGAGCGTCGCGAGAACGCGGAGGCCTTCGGTGCCCCCCAGGCGGGCGCCATCGAGGATCTGCGCGAGGTTGCGCTTGCCGTCGACGAGGGAGAGAACCCGGCGGCGGCGCTCGTCGAGCAGGTGCGACGGCAAGGTCTCGATGCGCCGACCGAGGACGGGCACCTCTTCGAGAGGGCCGACGTAGGTCTCGAAGACCTTCGCGAGGAGCGGACGCGCCGGCTCGATGACCTCGGCGATCCCGGGCGGCACGGCGCGCTCGACCTCGTCGAGGGCCTGCTCGGCGGCGACGACGGCGCCCAACAGCGCGCCCGACTCCATGAGGGCGCGCGCCTGATCGAGCAGGCGCGCCGCGCGCACGCGGTGTTGCGCGTTGGGATCGTTCGAGACCTCGACGGAGTATCCGGCGCTGACGTCGCGCCCCCCGCGTTGACGATCGGAGTCGCCCAAGCGCCGCGTGAGGTCGCGCCCCTCGGCCTGGGGCGCCGCCGGATCGCGCGGCGTGCGCCCGTCGGTGACGTCCGCCATCGATTCGGCGAGCAGCGCCGAGATCGGCGACGTCAGCGTGTCGCGGCGATCGCGCTCGATGTTGATCTCCGCCGTCCGCAGCGTGTCGACCCGCCCGGACTGATCCGCGGTGACGCGGCCGTCGCCTCTCTCCCCGCCGTCCTCATCGACCTCGTCGACGAGGTTGTGAGTCGTCGTCGGGCGGTTGTGCGCGGTCGGCGTGATGTCAGCGTCTTCGACCAAAGTCGTCCTCTGCGGCGGTGTCGGCAGTCTATCTCGGCCCCTTGAGAGGGTACCGCATCTCGACGTTTTCCTGCGGCTACGGGATGAGCGTCTCGAGGAGGGCCTTTTGGGCGTGCAGCCGATTTTCTGCCTGCTGCCAAACGAGGCTCTGGGGGCCCTCGATGACGTCGTCGGTGATCTCCTCGTCTCGGTGGGCAGGGAGACAATGGAGCACGATGGCGTCCGACGCCGCGCGCGCCATCAAGGCCGCGTCGATCTTGTAGCCCTGGAACGCGCGCAGGCGCGCGGCGGCCTCGTCTTCCTGTCCCATCGACGCGAAGACGTCGGTAGAGATGACGTGGCGATCGGCGACCGCCTCGGCGGGATCGCGCACGATCGAGATGCGGCCGCGCTCGGTCCCGCGCGCGCGTTCGTAGATCGCGGGGTCGGGCTCGAAGCCGGCCGGGCACGCGACGGCCAGATCGAGGCCCAGGATGCCGGCGGCCTCGATCCACGAGTTCGCCATGTTGTTGCCGTCGCCGATCCACGCGTACTTCACGCCGCGCAGCGCCTGACCGACGTCGCCCTTGTCCTTGAACCGTTGCGCGACCGTCTGGAGATCGGCGAGCACCTGGCACGGGTGCAGCAAATCCGTGAGGCCGTTGATGACCGGCACGCGCGCGTACTGGGCCATCTCCTCGGCGCGCTCCTGGGCGAAGGTGCGCACCATGATGCCGTGGCAGTAGCCCGAAAGGACGCGCGCCGTGTCGCGGATGGGCTCGCCGCGCCCGAGCTGTGAGCCCTGCGTGCCGAGGTAGAGCGCGTGCCCACCCAGCTCGAACATGGCGATCTCGAAGCTCGCGCGTGTGCGCGTCGACGCCTTCTCGAACACCATGCCGAGGATGCGGCCCGGGCGCGTCGCGTGCGGCTCGCGCAGCGAGCGCAGGAGGCGGAACTCCTCGGCGCGCCGGATGAGCGCCTCGATGCCCCCGTCGGGGAGATCCCAGAAGCTGAGAAAGTCTTTTCGAATTCTTTCCACGACCACTCCCGCCTAGGCCTCGCCCGAAGCGTCGCGCGAAGGGTCGCGCGAAGGGTCGCGCGAAGGGTCGAACGACGCGTCGAGGATCTGCACCGCCTCGTCGATGTCGGCCTTGGTCGCCACGAGCGGCGGCGCGAGGCGCACGACGTTGCCGCCCGCCGCCGAGATGAGCAGGCCGCGCGCCCGTGCGGCCGAAACGATGACTGTCGCGTCGCCTTCGAGGACGAGCCCTTGCAGCAAACCGCGGCCGCGCGCGCCGCGCGTGTGAGGCTTGCGGCGCTCAGCGAGCCGCAACAGCGCCGAGCCCAGATGCGCGCCGACGTCGCGGCAGTGCTCGAGCAACCCGCGCTCGTCGAGCGTCTGTTGAACGTAGAGCGCCGCCGCCGTCGCGAGCGGGTTGCCGCCGAACGTCGACGCGTGCGTGCCCGGCTCGAAGCCGCGCGCGACCTCTTCGTTCGCGAGCATGGCGCCGATGGGCACGCCGCCGCCGAGGCCCTTGGCGAGCGTCACGACGTCGGGCACGACGCCCTCTTTTTCGAACGCATAGAAGGTGCCCGTGCGGCCGACGCCCGTCTGGACCTCGTCGAAGATCAGCACGGTGCCCGTCTCGGTGCAGAGGCGCCGCAGCTCCTGCAGGTAGCCCGGCGGCGGCAGGATGATGCCGCCCTCGGCCTGAATGGGCTCGATGATGACGGCGCACGTCTTGTCGGTGATCGACGCGCGTAACGCGCCGACGTCGCCGAACGGCAGGAAGCGCACGTCGGCGAGCATCGGCCCGAACGAGGCCCGGTACTTCGCCTGCCCCGTGACCGACAGCGCGCCCATCGTGCGCCCGTGAAAGCTGTTGTCGAAGGCAACGAGCTCGACGCGCTCGGGCTTGTTGCGCGCGACGGCTTGATAGCGGCGCGCGATCTTGAGCGCGGCCTCGTTCGCCTCGGTGCCCGAGTTGCAGAAGAAGGCGCGGCCCTTGAACGCCCGGTGCGACAGCGCCTCGGCGAGGCGGATCTGGTTGTCGAGGAAGTAGAGGTTCGAGGCGTGGATGAGGCGACGCGCCTGCGCGGAGATCACGTCGGCGAGCCCCGGGTCGCCGTGGCCGAGCACGCAGACGGCCACGCCCGCCGTCATGTCGAGGTAACGACGACCCTCGACGTCCCACAGGACGCACCCCTCCCCGCGCGTCATGACGACGGGCGCCTGGCGGTAGTTGTTGAGGAGCAGCCGGCGACCGGCAGCGACGAGCTCGTCTTGCTGTGACATGACCAAGGCACTCTAGCGGATCGCGCCCAGCCGGATAACCCCCAACCGGCAGCGCGTTTCCAATAGATCGGGCCCTTGTGCAATGGTCGGTGCAGGCTCAGGTTCCCCGGGCATGGAAGGCAACCCGCGCATCGCAAATCCGCGCATCGCAAATCCGCGCGTCGTGGCCACGGCCACCGCCCTGCCACCGCACACAGCGACGCAGGACGAGGTGAAGGCACGCCTGCGCGCGCTCCTCCCGCTCGACGCGCGACGGATGGAAGCGGCGCTCTCGCTCTTCAATCACACGGCCGTCGAACAACGGCGCAGCGTGTATCCGATCGACGACTTCGGGCGCAAGCGCACCCTGGGAGAGATCTCCGAGGCGTACCGCAAGCACGCGATCGTGCTCGGGCGCGACGTCGCGGCGCGCGCGCTCGCCGCGGCCGGGCGGCGCGCCGACGAGATCGATCTGCTCGTCACGGTGTCGTGCACGGGCATCATGATCCCGTCGCTCGACGCGTACCTCGTCGACGAGCTCGGCTTTCGCAGGGACGTGCGTCGGATGCCGCTCACCGAGCTCGGGTGCGCGGGCGGCGCGGCGGCGCTCGCGCGCGCGCACGATTTTCTGCGCGGCTTCCCGGCGGCGCGCGCGCTCGTCGTCGCCGTCGAGCTGCCGAGCCTGAACTTTCAAGGCGACGACGTCTCGCCGGGCAACATCGTCTCGACGGCGCTGTTCGGCGACGGCGCGGCCGCCGTGCTGCTCGCGGGCGTCGACGCGCCCCAAGCTTCGCAAGCGGCCGGCGCCAGCATTCAGGTGCTCGACACGCTCGCGCACATCTTCCCGAAGACGCAGTGGGCGCTCGGCTTCGACCTGCGTGACGACGGCTTTCACTCGGTGCTCTCGAAGGAAGTCCCGGCGTTGCTCAAGACGGAGATCGCCGCGCTCGTGCGCGGGCTCGCCGCGCGGCAAGGCCTGTCGCGCGCGGACCTCTCGTTCTTCGTGCTCCACCCAGGCGGCAAGAAAATCCTCGGCGTCGTCGAGGAGGAGCTGGGCCTGCGGCGTGAAGACACGCAGCTGTCGTGGGACGTGCTGCGCGACTTCGGCAACCAATCGAGCGCGTCGGTGCTGTTCGTGCTCGATCGTTTTGTCGAGCGCTGGCGACGCGAAGGCGCCCCCGCGCCCGGCGCGCACGGGCTGCTCGCCGCCTTCGGCCCTGGCCTCTCGGTCGACCTGCTGCTCTTGCGCGCGGACTGAGCATGTCGACGTCGGTCTGCCTGTATCTCGCGCTGTTGGCCGCCGTCGGCGTCGGACGCCTGCTCGAGATGCGCCTGTCGCGCCGCCACCAACGCGCGCTCGCGGCGCGCGGCGCGACGCACG
>JBBQJG010000161.1:0-13229 GCA_038325725.1 Polyangia bacterium
GGCGGCGCCGGCGGCACCGGTGGCGCCGCCCGCCGCGACGCCCCCCGTTCCCACGCCGGCCGCGCCCGCGCTGCCCGCACCCGCGCTGCCCGTCGCGCCGGCCGTCCCCGTCGCGCCCGCGCTGCCCGCGCCGGCCGTCCCTGTCACGCCCGCGCTGCCCGTCGCGCCTGCCGTTTCCGTCGCGCCCGCGCTGCCCGTCGTCCCCGCGCTTCCTGTCATGGCGGCGCTACCCGACGGCGTCGGCGAGCCGCCCGAGCACGCAGACCAGCCACACAGCACGAGCGCGCACACGAGCGGGCGACGATTCGTCGAGAGCTTCATCAAGCGAGCCTCCGTAGTCTGAAGACTATAAATCGAAGCCACGCCGAATGCTTCTGGCGCTTGTAACTCCGATTTTTCGTCTGCATCCTACCGGGCGCCAACCTCTCCAAGGAGCATCCGACCCCATGCCGATGACGCGAACTCTGTCGACCGCAGTCGCCCTCGCCGCCCTCCTGTTGGTCACGGCGCACGCCGGCGCGACCGACGCGGGCGCGCCCAAGGCAGCCGGCCCCGCGGCGCATGCGCCCGCGCCGACTGGGACGGCAGCCCCCATGGCGGGTGGCATCGACTGGGAGCACATGACGGTGCCTCAGAAGAAGAAGTACATGAAGACGACCGTCCTGCCCGAAGCGAAGAAGATCTTCGCGGCGTTCGATCCCAAAGCCTACAAGAAGGTCACCTGCGGGACCTGCCACGGCGCCGGCGCCGACGAAGGCACGTTCAAGATGCCGAACCCGAAGCTCCCGAAGCTGCCGAAGCCGACGTCGCGCGCCGACTTCATCGAGCTGGCGAAGAAGAAGCCCGACGCCGTGAAGTTCATGGGCACCGTCGTCAAACCGACGATGGCGAAGCTGCTCAACCTCCCCGAGTGGTCGCCCGACAACACGAAGGGCTTCGGCTGCTACCACTGCCACACGCACGACTGAAGCCCGAAGACTGATGCGCGACGACTGAAGGCCGACTGAAGAGCGTCGCGACCTAGGCCGCCTGGCGGCCAGGGGGCGCGGGATCGTCCAGATCGCGGGCGGCGCGGAGCCTCTTCATCGCCTCGCCGTGGATCTGGCAGATGCGGCACTCGCTGACGCCGAGCACGACGCCGATCTCCTTGAGGCTGAGGCTCTCGCGGTAGTAGAGCGAGAGCACCTGCTGCGTGCGCGGCGGCAGCGCGGCGATGTCGCGCTGGAGCAGTCTGAGCAGCTCGCGCCGCGCCGCCAGCTCCTGCGGGTCGTCGGCGCGCTCGTCGGCGAGCCGTTCGAGCATTTCGACTCCGGCATCGTCGAAGCCGATGACGCGCGCGCCGCCCATGTTCTTGCGCCGCGCGCGCAGGTCGTCGAGCGAGATGCCGAGCTCTCCCGCGAGCTCTTCCTCGCTGGGGCGTCGCCCGAGGCTCTGCGTGAGGCTCGCCAACGACCGGTTGAGCGTGCGCCACTGACGGCGCATGTCGCGAGACATCGTGTCCCGTACGCGAATGTCGTCCAACATGGCACCTTCGATTCGAATCCGCGCGAAAGTTTCGAAACTCTCACCGCGCGAAGAATCGAAACGGTCGGCGGCCTCGAGCAGTCCCAGCGCCCCGGCCGAGAGCAGCTCGCCGAGCTCCGTCGTGGGCGGCAGGCGCCGCGCCAGTCGTTTTGCGACCTTTTCGATGAGAGCAAAGTGCCGTCGCACGTAATCGTCACGCCGCGCGCGCGCCGATTGAGCCTTCGTGACTCGTGTTGCCCCGTCGCCCGAAACCGTCGCGCCCGTCATGCCCGGCGGATACAGCAGGTTGCGTGCCACGGCGGACACGACGGCGCGAGCGGCGCGAGCGGCGATCGACGACGCCGGTCGGCGTCAGACCGGTCTAAAAGCCGAAGCCCGATGATCGTCCAGGCCCACTCATGGCCGTACGAATCGCTGGAGTGCGTCGCGCGATCGAAGCGCCGTCAGTTGCCGCGCGGCGCTTGGGAGGCGACGACGAGGTAGCGCGTGAGATCCTGCACGTCGTTCGACGACATCTGCAGGCGTCCGGTCATCTCTTTGACGAAGCCCGGCCAACGCGCTTGAGGGAACTGATGAGGATCGATGAGACCGTGACAGCCCGAGCAGCTCTGCACGTAGCGCTGCTTGCCCCGGTGCAGATCATCCACCGTCGTGCCGGGCCACAGGTTCGCGGCGCGAAGGGCGTCGGCCGCGTTGGGCTCGGGCAGAGGGCGCATCGCGCAGCCGGCCACGACCCCCGCGAGCAGAGTCGCGGCGAGCACGACAAGCGCGGCCTTCCCACGAAGCGGGGATTTCTCGCGACGCGCGGACCTCGCCCGGAGCGCCAGAACCTTGATGTTGAGAATGATTCTCACTATCGAAGTTCAAAGATACCCGCCCTTCCCCGCTCGGGCAAGCCCCATCCACAACCAGGGCCCGTGAGGCCCAGATCAGTTGACCGGATATCCGCGCCACAACCACAGCAGCGCCGCCGGCAACGTCTGACCGATGACGCCACCGTCGAAGTGGCCGGCGCCCATCGCGTAGTCGAAGTGGTAGTGGTAGCCCTTGGTTTTGAAGCTCGCGGCCATGCGCTGCGCGGCGAGCTTGAAGTCGCGGTACGACGTGGGCCCGCTGCCGGCCGCCAAGTCGTTCTGGCCCACCTCGAGCCACACGCGGATCGGCTTTGCCGTCGCCTCTTTCATGACGAGCCCGTTGGGCGCTGTCGCGTCGAACGGATCGTAGTCGTGATACGACCAGCAGCCGTGCGGGTACAGCGGGTCCTCGGGGGAAGCCTGCCGAACGAAGGTGCCCGAGTAGGCGATGACGCGCCCGAAGAGATCGGGGTGCCACCACGCCATCGAGAACGAAGCGGCGCCGCCCGAGCTCCCGCCCAGCGTCGCGCGGCCCTGAGGATCCTTCGTGAACGCCAAGTCGACAGCAAGCTGCGTCTTGACCTCCGTGACGGTGCGCGGGAGGACCTCGCTGTCGATGAACTCGGCGAACTTGCCGGAGACCGTGTCGTACTCGAGGCCGCGCTCGCTGCCCTCGGCATCGCCGCCGCCGTTGTCGACGAAGAGCGCGACCATCTTCGGCAACTTCCCCGCGCTGATGAGGTTGTCGAGGATGCGCGGCAAGTTCGCCGTGCCGGGCAACAGCGCGGCCGTCCCCGCGTTGGGCGTGTGCGGCGCGTTCGTGCCGAGCCAAACGGCGAAGCCACCGTCCTGCACGACGATGAACGGCGCGGGCGTTCCGGGCACGTACTGTTTGGGCACGTACGCCCAGACGTTGCGCATGTAGGCGCCCTTGCGGCCCGGGTAAATCTTGCTGTCGGCCGACTTCATCACGAACGTGATGATGTCGCCGAGCGGCGCGCCCGTCGGCAGGTTGAGCGGATCGGCGGGGTGGCCCGTGGGCAGCGTGTTGTCGCCATCGCCGGCGGTGCCCGGGTCGGTGATGCCCGGCGTGCCGCCGCCACCCGTGACGCCGGCCGAGCCTGTCGTCCCCGCGGTGCTCGTCGCGCCCCCCGAGCCGGCGGTCGCGCCGGCCATGCCGGCTGCGCCCGCGGTGCCTGTCGTCCCGGCCGCGGCGCTCGTCGCGCCCGCCGCGCCGCTGCCCGCGGTCCCCGTCGTGCCCGCCGACGCCGCGCCCGCGCCGCCCGCCGAACCCGCGCCGCCCGCCGCTCCGGTCGCGCCGGCTTGGCCGGCGGCGTCCGGATGTCCCGAGGCGCCACCGCCGGAGCACGCGGCCACGAAAGCGAGCGCGAGCACCCCGGAGCATTTCTTCTTGTTGATAGGCTGGATCGCCCTGCGAGCCCTCATCGCCCGAGCATAAGTTGGAGCGCGGCGCCGCTGCCGCATCGGGCGCCCCTGCGATGCGCGCGGTCAACGCGTCGAGGAGACGTCGCCGTCGGGCAAGGTGAAGAACACCGTCGCGCCCTGCCCCGGCGTGGCCTCCGCCCACGCGCGCCCGCCGTGTCCGTTCACGATGCGCTTGACGATCGCTAGGCCGATGCCCGTCCCTTCGAACTCGCTCGCGCGGTGGAGCCGCTGAAACGGCTGAAAGAGTCGCTCTGCGAAGGCCGGATCGAAGCCGACGCCATCGTCGCGCACGAAGAACGCGCCGCCGTCGCGCGCGCCGACCTCGATGCGGGCGCCCACGCGCTTGCGCGAGAACTTCCAGGCGTTGCGCAGTAGATTCTCGAGGACGATGCGCACGAGGCCCGCGTCGGCCGCGACGCGAAGGCCCGGCGCGACGACGATCTCGACCTGCCGCGCCGGCTCGTCGGCGCGGAGCTCGGCCGCGACGGCCGCGGCCACCGCGGACAGATCGACGCTGACGCGGCGGATCGGCGTGCGGCTCACGCGAGACAACGCCAGGAGATCGTCGATGAGCTCGCCCATACGCAACGACGCGGCGGCGATGCGCGCGAGGTAGTCACGCGCCTTGTCGTCGAGACGCGGCCCGCAGTCTTCGAGGATCGCCGTCGCGAACCCCTCGAGCGGCCGCAGCGGCGCGCGCAGATCGTGGGACACCGAGTAGTTGAACGCTTCGAGATCACCCATCGTTCGCTTGTGCGCTTCGATCTCGTCGAGCAGCCGCCGACGAGACAGCTCGAGATCGAGGAAGACGCGAACCTTGCTGCGCAGGACGTAGGCGTTCACCGGTTTGAAGAGATAGTCGATCGCGCCGCTGCCGTACCCTTGCAGGACGTTCTCTTCGGTCTCGTGCATGGCCGTCACGAAGACGATGGGCACCTCGCGCGAGCGCGGGTTGTCGCGCACGAGGCGCGCGACCTCGTAGCAGTCCATGTCGGGCATCTGGACGTCCAACAAAATGAGCGCGAACTCGCGACGCAGGATCTGCCGCAGCGCCTCGTTCCCCGAGCCGGCCCGCACGATGTCGCAATCGAGGCTGGCGAGCTGCGCCTCGAGCGCGACGAGGTTCGCCTCGACGTCGTCGACGAGCAGCACGGCGGGACGCGCCGCCGTCACGGCGCCTCCCGACGGCGGTACAGGTGCGCCTCGGGCGCGAAGTCGGCGAACGAGCCCGCGAGCTCGGGCGGCAGCCGCTCGCTCGTGCCGAGGCACAGGAACCCGCCCACGCACACGCTCTGCGCGAGCATGCGCAGCACGCGGAGCCGCAGCTCGCGTCCGAAATAAATGAGAACGTTGCGACAGAACACGACGTGCATCGTGCCGAACGCGTAGTCCGAGACGAGATCGTGCTGAAAGAAGAGGATGCGCCGCCGCAGCGCCGCCGCGACGGCGAGGCGGTCGTAGGCGATCGTCGCGTGGCTCGCGAAGGGCGTCACGGCGCCCGTGCGCTCGTGCCGCTCGGTGATCCCGACGAGATCGTCGGCGGGAAACACGCCCTCCTTCGCGAGCTCGATCGCCGGCACGCTCAGGTCCGTCGCATACAGCTGGGTCCGTTCGCAGAGACCCTCTTCCTGCAGCAGCATCGCCATCGAGTACGCCTCCTCCCCCGCGGCACAGCCGGCGTGCCACACGTTGAGCAGCGGATAGGTGCGCAGAATGGGCACGACGCGCTCGCGCACGACGCGAAACACCTCCGGGTCTCGGAAGAGCTCGCTCACACGCACGGTGAGATCGCCGAGGAGGGACGCGAACGCCAGCGGATCGGCGAGGACGTGGTCTTGGAGCGCGCCGAGGTCGGCCGCGCCCGTCTTCGCGAGGGCGACCTGCAGCCGCCGACTCATCGACGGCATCGCGTACTCGCGCAGGTCGTAACCGTAGCGCGCGTAGATCGCCTCGAGGAAGGCGCTCGTCTCATGCATGGGGCGGCTCCCCGGTCCCCGCGGCGAAGCAGGTCGCCAACAGCGCGACGAGGCGACCGGCGTCGATTGGCTTCGGCAGGTAGTGGCTCGCCCCGGCCTCTGCGCACTTCTCTTCGTCGCCCTTCATGGCCTTCGCCGTGAGCGCGATGATCGGCAGCGTGACGAAGCGCCGATCGGCGCGGATGCGTCGCATGGCTTCGTAGCCGTCCATCTCGGGCATCATGATGTCCATGAGCACGACCTCGACATCGGGCCGACGGTCCAGCTCCTCGAGGGCCGCCTGGCCCGTGTCGGCGGCGAGCACCTCGATGCCCTTGGCGCGCAGCGCGGCCGAGAGCGCATAGACGGTGCGCATGTCGTCGTCGACGACGAGGACGCGCCGCCCTTCGAACCGGACGTCGGCGAGCGTGGGCACGGGCGTCGCGTCGGCGCGAGACCGCCCGCTGCCGAAGCGGCGCACGAACAGGCGCACCTCGTCGAGGAGGCGCTCGACCGACGAGCCATCCTTGAGGACGATGGCCTCCGCGTACGCCTCGAGGGCCATCGTCTCGGCGCGGCTGAGCGCACGCGCCGTGTAGACGACGACGCGCGGCGCCCCCGCGCCGCCCTCGCGCACAGACCGCAGCAGATCGAGCCCGTTCATGTCCGGCAAACCGAGGTCGAGGATCATGCAACCAAAACGCTCACGCGCGAGCAACTCCCGCGCCTCGGCGGCCGTCCCGGCGCGGCGCACCTCGAAGTGCTCCGCCTCGAGCATGCGCACGACCGAGTCGGCCATCGTCCGATCGTCCTCGACGACGAGCAAGCGCGCGACGCGCGCGGCCGCGCGCGGCACGAGCACGTCGATGACACCGACGAGATCGTTGCGCGTCACCGGCTTGCGCAGGTAGCCGACGGCGCCGAGCGCGATGCCCCGTTCGGCGGCGTCGAGGGCCGACACGAAGTGCACGGGGATCGCCGCCGTCGCGGGATCCGCGCGCAGCTTCTCGATGACGCGCCAGCCGTCCATGTCGGGCAGGCGCACGTCGAGGATGATCCCGGCGGGCCGCTGCTCGCGCGCGATGCGCAGCCCCGCCTGACCGCTGGGCGCCTGCACGTACGCGAGGCCGTGCGCCTCGATGACCTCGCCGAAGGTCGACGCGAAGATCGGATCGTCCTCGATGAGGAGCAGGAACGGCGCGCCCGGCGTCGTGACGGCGCTCTCGCGGCGCGCGGCGACGGGCGCCACGGGGGGCGCCGAGATCGCAGGCACGCTCGCGGACGCGGCGCGCGGCAAATAGCAGGTGAAGCGGCTGCCTTGGCCCAGCGAGCTCTCGAGCTGCAGCTCGCCGCCCAGCAGCGTCACGAGCTCGCGCGCGATGCCGAGGCCGAGGCCCGTCCCGCCGTACTTGCGATCGGCGGCGCCGTCGACCTGCTCGAAGGGCGCGAAGACGCGCTCGTGGTCGTCGGGCGCGATGCCCATGCCCGTGTCCGTGACGACGAAGGCGAGCGCGCCCGCGGGCGTGAGATCGGTGCGCTTGAACCGCGCCGCCGAGCCGGCCGGCTCGACGCGCAGCGAGACCTCGCCGCGCGCCGTGAACTTCAAGGCGTTGCCGAGCAAGTTCGTGAGGATCTGCTCGAGGCGCTGGCGATCGGTGATGATGGTCGTGGGAAGACCGGGCGTGAGCACGACGCTCAACGCGAGGCCCTTTTCGCGCGCGAGCGGCTCGAACACACGCTCGAGATGAGTCGCGATCTCGGCGAGCGGCGCGGGCGCGAAGCTGACGTCGGGGCGGCCCGACTCGACCTTCGCGAGATCGAGGACCTGGTTGATAAGCCCGAGCAGGTCTTTGCCCGCGGCAAAAATCGTACGGGCGAACTCGACCTGTCGGGCCGAGAGCGTGTGGTCCTCGTTCTCGGACAGCAGGTTCGACAACAGCAGCATGCTGTTGAGCGGCGTGCGCAGCTCGTGCGACATGTTGGCGAGAAACTGCGACTTGTAGGCGCTCACCGTCGCGAGCTCGCCCGCGCGATGCTCGAGGCGGCGGCGGGCCTCGTCGAGATCCTGGTTCGAGTCGGAGAGCGTTTGGCGTTGGGCCGCGAGCTCCTCGGTTTGGCGCGACAGATCGGTGTTGGCCTGGCGCAACTCCTCCTCTTGAGCCTGCAGCTCCTCGTTGGTCGCGCGCAGCTCCTCCTCTTGCTGCGCGAGCTTCGCGGCCTGTCGCTGCGTCGCCGCGAGCAGCTCGCGCGTCGCGGCGCGGTCCCGCGCGACGACGATCTTGATCGCGAGTGTCTCGCGCACGGCGCGCAGGAGCTGGCCCGACCGCTCGGACCATGGCGCAAAGACGCCGAGCTCGAGCACGCCCACGACGTGCCCCGCGCGCGCGAGCGGCACGAGGACGATCGCGCGCGGCGCCGCGTCCCCGAGCCCAGAGCGCACGCGCAGGTAGTCGGAGGGCGGGTTCTCGACGACGCGCAGGTCGTCTTCGAGCGCGGCCTGCCCGACGAGTCCCTCGCCGAGCGCGAAGCGCGCGACGGGCGACGCGTCCGGCGCGAGCGCGTGCTGGGCCGCGAGCATCAGCGAGCCGTCGGGCTCGCGCGTGTAAAGAGCGGCGACGGGCGCGTCGAGCGTCTGCGCCAGGAACCGCACGGCGCGGGTCGCGACCTCTTCGGGCTCGAGCTCGCCGCGCAGCTCGCGCGTGAGGCCCGCGTGCCCGGCCTCGAGCCACTCGACGCGATCTCGCTCCGCCGAGAGCTTGCGCAGGCTCTCGGCCATCTCGTTCGCGCGACGCGCGACCTCGCCCAGCTCGTCTCGCGACTCGATGGCGATGGGCCGCGCGAAGTCGCCGCGCCCGAAGCGCGAGAACCCCGTCGTCAGACCCGCCACCGAGCGCAACACGCCGCGCCCGAGCCACGCCGACAGGAGGATCACGGCCAGCAGGCACGTGACGCTCATCGTGAGGCGGATTCGCGCGCTGTCGTTGAGCGCGCGCGAGGTCTCGCGGAAGGCGCCGGCGAGCTCGGCGCGGTCGAGCGCCGTCGCTGCCCGGAGCAGCTCCATGGCGCGGCCCTGCTTCTGCTGCATGCCCCCCATCGCGGCGACGAGCTGCTCGCCGCGCTCGCCCGCGACGAGGCGGCGCGAGACGTCGAGCGCGGCGAAGTAGTAGTCGTCGAGCGCGAGCCGAAAAGCCGCCGCGGCCCCGGGATCGATCCCCGGCCCGGCGTTCGCGACGAGGGCGAGGATGCCTTCCTTCGTCTCACGCGTTGCCGCGACGGCCTCGGCGTCATGCGCGCTCACGGCGTCCTGGAACGCGCGCTGCAACCGCTCCATCTCGGCCTCGAGCCGTGGGCGCGCGTCGAGCCTCGGCACGTAGCGCCCTTCGATCTGCGCGAGCGTGTCCTCGGTGCGACGAAGGCTCAGCGTGCCCGCCGCGATGATGACGACGAAAGCCAGGGCCGCCGTCGCGACGATCGCGGTGAGTTTGGCGCGCAGGGAGAGGTTCATCGGGCTTCTATCTGATGTTCAGGACCTTGACCCGGTCGACGGCCGCCGCGGCCGAGACGTACCCGACGGCACCGACATGCTTGGCGACGAAGCGCACGACGTCGTCTTCGTTGTCGAGCTCGGGAGGTGGCAGGTCGCGCCCCGAAAAAAGGACCTGGGCCCAGTAGCTCTTGACGGCCGAGACGGAGCGGCCGAGGACGTCCTCGGAGAAGCGCTGGCGCACCACCGTGTCGGGGCCCTGATCGACGGGCTTCGTGGCGTCGCCCGTGCTCCACCTCGTGACCTTCTTGAGGAATACGTCGGTGATGAAGCGCCGGTCGGCGGCGCTCGCGGGGTTGCTCGCGTTGACAATCACGCGATACGCGGCCGTCGTCGCCGCGCGCGGCGCCGGGGACGCGAGCGCGATGACGGCCGCGAGCGCGGCCAGCCCCGCGAGGCCACGCAGGGTCGTCGGTCCTATGAAACGAAAACGAAGCATGTCCATCCGCTAGAAGTAGGCTGTTGTCTTAGCGAGGAACACGGCCCAGTCGCGCGTCAGCATGCCGACCGGCGCGTTCCCGTTGAGCGTCGCGTCGGCACCCGCCGTGCCGTGCATCCAGTGGCCCTCGAGCTTGACGAGCCAGTGCGCGTTGATGTCGAAGCGCAGCGTCCCGGCGACGTCGTGCTGCATGTCCTGTGACGCCCCCGTGAAGGTCGCCTTGGCCTCGTCGGGAAACAGCACCGAGTAGTACGCCCCGGGCCAGAACCAGCGGTTCACGTGGTCGTGCACCAGTAGATAGGCCCGCTCGCTCACGGTGACCTTCTTCGTCCCCGGCGGCGACAGCGCGAGCGTCGCGGCGTCGAGGTCGATGCGCCACTCGCTCAACTCGGCGACGAGCGTGAGGTCTCGATGCACGTACTCCACCGACGCGACGCCGAGCTGCACGTCCAAGCCCAGCGTCGCCGAGGTCGCCATGGGCATCGTCGCCGTCGCCGGGACCGGATACTTGAGGTTGACCCGCAGGGCCTGCCCGCTCGCGGCGACGCGCAGCCCCGGCACGGGCGTCTCCCAGATCACACGGCCGCCCACGAGGTACGGCACGTCGATCTCGGTCGCGCCCGGGATGTTCGCGAGCGCGATGTAGATCGTGCCCGCATAGGCGCGGTACTCGAGCGCGCCACCGCCGTGCAGATCGACGAAGCCATAGACCTCGACGCCCGTCTGGGCGAGGAGGAAGTCGCGATCGGCGATGGGGTAGAGCGATTGCGGAAGCAGGATCGGCACGTGCGCGGCGTCGACGTCGCTGTTGTCGTTGAAGAAGCCCAGCGGCACCTTCACGCGCCCGGCGCGGATGCCGAGCCAATCCCGCAGCCGGTAGTCGAGGTAGTACCAGTCTGCTTTCGTCGAGTAGTTGCCCGTGGGCCCCAGATCCCGCGAAAACAGCTGGAGGCCGACGCGCAGCCGATCGGTCGGCTGGCTCGTGAAGTTCACGCCAAGGTCCGAGAACTCGAGGCTGCCGCGCTTGGACTTCGCGAGGTAGTTGTTCCCCGTCGACAGGATCGCCCCCTGCGAGACGAAGCCGTGCGCCGCGATGTTGGACGCGATCTCGTCGTCCGCCGCGCGCGCCGTCGCAGACGTCGCCAGCATGCCGAGCACGAGCCCCGTTGACGCCCGGATTGCGCCCCTCACAGAAGCCCCGCGACGATCGCGAGGAGGTTCTTCATCTCGAACGGCTTGTCGATGCGAGGGTTGGGGACGGCGTCGAGGAAGTCGCGCGCCGTCGGCGTAAAGGCGCCTCCCGTGAGAAAGACCATGCGTCCGGCCTGCTCTGGCACCTGTCGCAGCAGCTCTCCGTGAATCTCCATTCCCGTAACCTCCGGCATCATGAGATCGGACACGATGACGTCGTAGCGCTCGCCGGCGACGAGGCGCGAGATCGCCTCGCGCCCGCTGTTGGTCGCCGTGACGTCGTGGTGGCGCGACAGGACGCGCTGGATCGCGCGGCACACGGCGACCTCGTCGTCGATGAGCAGGATGCGGGCACGCCGCGCGGGGCCGTTTTCCACCGGGCTCGACGCCGTGACGGCCGCGCCGCGCGACACGGGCAGGACGACGCGGAACACGGTGCCGCGTCCCAGATCGCTCTCGACGGACAGCTCGCCGCCCAGGTCCGTGATGATGCGGTGGCAGATCGACAGGCCCAGCCCCGTGCCGACGCCGATCGGCTTCGTCGTGAAGAACGGATCGAAGATGCGCTCGAGGACGCTCGGCGTGATTCCCGAGCCCGTGTCGCGCACCTCGATCGAGACGCGGTCGCCGGACACGAGGCGCGTCGTCACGATGATCTTGTTCTTGCGCGCGTTGCCCTCGGGAATCGCCTGCGCGGCGTTCACGAGGAGGTTGAGCAGCACCTGGCCGAGGCGCCCCTCGTTCGCCTCGACGGGCGGCACGTCGGCGTACTCCTTGATCAGCTGCGCACGGTGGCGGATCTCGTTCCACGCCATGCGCGACGAGGACTCGATGACAGCGCGCACGTCGACGGGCCCGCGGGCCTCGTCTCGCGACCCGGAGAACAGCTTCACGTCGCGCACGATGTCGCGGATGCGCACGACGGCGTCGCGCGCGTCGCTCAGCGGCTCCTGCGCCTGGGTGAGGCGCGCCTCGAGCCACGGGACCCAGTGCGAGCCCCCGCCGGGTGCGCCCTCGAGGGCGGCGCGCGCCTCCGTGCCCACCTTGGCCAGGGCGCTCTCGAGGAACTCCAGGTTCGCGGCGACGACGGCGAGCGGGTTGTTGATCTCGTGCGCGACGCCCGCGGCGAGCGTCCCGGCCGAAGCCATGCGCTCCGAGATCAGCAACTGCTCGCGCATGCGCTTCTGCTCGACGCGGACCTTCACCTCGCGAAGCTCGCGCTCGAGGGCCGGAAGGAAACGGGCGAGCTTGCCCTTGACGATGAAATCGTGGGCGCCCGCCTTCATCGCGGCCACGGCGACGTCGTCGCCCACGGTGCCCGACACGATGATGAACGGGATGTCGAAGCCGCGCCTCTGGAGCACCGCGAGCGCCGCGGGGGCGCTGAAGCGCGGCATCGAATAGTCGGAGACGATGACGTCCCACGGACCTCGATCGAGGGCCGCGTTCATGTCCTCGGCCGTCTCGACCCGTTCGACCGTGAGGTCGTAGCCGCCGCCGATGAGCGCGCGCTTCGCGAGCTCGGCGTCGTCCTCCGAGTCCTCGACGATCAGGACGGCTAGCGGCGTGCCCATCGACGCTCCTCCCCCGCACCCTGCGATGGCGAGCCGCCCGAGGCGGTCCGTATGATCTCTGAGGCGGAAGTCAGACGAGATTTCCTTGTCTCGTCGCCGGCTAGCCCCCATCCAGCAGATCGACGCGTGCGGATTATTGAGCTAGGTCACCGTTTTCGTCAACGACATCTCGTCTGCTCCGGCCAACGACCCACTCGACCGAAAACGGCAAAACGGCGCACGACGTAAACGTTTTTGCGCGACAACGTTAGCCAACGGCAACGTTGTCGGGTTCGAAATGGTTCCTATTGGAAACGTTCGGGTCGACGTCACCGTAAGGTGACGCGCTCAATTCCCGGCGGATACCAGCTGAAACGGGTACGACACGACGACGAGGCCGCCTCCAGAAGGCTGCGGGTACTCCCAACGTTGTGTCGCCTTGACGATGCACTGCTCGACGACGGGCGCGCCCAGGGACGAGCTTTGCAAGGCGGCCGCAATCACGCGCCCCGTTTGCGCAATCGTGAACTGCACGACGACGCGACCGGCGAGAGCCGGATTTCTCGCGAGCGCTTCTGAATAGCAGAAGCGCACTTCGTTGAGGTGCTGCCGAACGACGCGCCGAATGATCTCCTTGTCGAGACCTCCGCGCGAGACGATGCCGGTGAAGATGATCGTCGGCGGACGAATCTCGTGACGAGGCATGGGGCGCAACACACCCTG
>JBBQJG010000162.1:0-13097 GCA_038325725.1 Polyangia bacterium
CCGCTCGCGAGGGCGTGGAGCACGTCGGCGCGCGTGTGGCCGCCCGTGGCCGCGGCGGCGCGCAGCGCGTTCACGCCATCGAAGGCGTAGGCCTCGGTCGCGCGCGGCTCGTGGCCGTAGGCGGCCCGGTACGCGTCGGAGAAGCTCTTGGCCGCCGCGTCGGACACATCGGCGTAGAATCCGGGCGCGAGCAACGCGCCCTGCACGTAGCGCCCGGCGCTCTGCACGAGTCGCTGCGAGAGATCGTTCGCGGTCGACAGCAGGAGCACGTTGCGCGCGCGCGGCTTGCCCGGCTCGGAGGCCGGCTTCGGGGCACCCCACGGCGCGGGCCACAGGTCGGCGAAGGCGAGCGCCGGCGCGATCAGCTCCAGGCGATCGGCGTCATCAGCGACGAAGATCGCCTGCGGCGGCGTCTTCTTGAGCGTCGCGATCGCCGCCTGGAACGACGTTGCGCCGACGACGTAGGTCGCCTCGCCCGTGACGCGGCCGCCGGCCGCCGTGACCTCGCGGCGGAAGGCGTCGCGCAGGCGTTTCCCCGCCGCGCTGTCGGGCCCGAGCAACGCGAAGTCGCGCGCGCCCACCTTGAGGGCGCGCCGCGCGAGCTCCTGGGCGCGCGCCTCGGGGGCGTGGATGAGCTGGAACGCCGTCGTGTTGGCGCCGGGCGCGGCGTCGTCGAGCGACAGGAACGGGATGCCTTCGCGCGACGCCTGCGCGAGCGCGGCGGCGGTGGCCTTTCGATCGTTGGCGCTGACGACGCCGATGACCGACTCTTCCTCCGTCAGCTCGGCGAGCCCGCGCGCGGCGCGATCGGCGTCCGACGCCGTGTCGCGCACGGCGAGCTGCAGCGGCGCATCGTTGGTGCCCGTCGACGGCGTTCCCGTCGCGAGCATCGCGGCGCGCATGGCGGCCTCGCCGATCGGTTGGAATTTCCCGGAGAGCGGCGCGACCAGGCCGATGCGCGTGGGGTCGCCGGCGCTCGTGCGCGCGGGCGCGTCCTCGAAGCCCACGGCCTTGCGCGCCTCGATGGTGTCGCTCGCGATCGAAGCCGAGGCCGATATATCCCCGCGCGCGCGCGCGGCGTCGGCCGCCTTGACGCCCAGCACGGCGCGTCCGAGACCGCGGGGCGGCATCGCCGCGTAGGTGTGGGCGGCCGCCTCGGGCGGGATCTCGGCCGCGAGCTCCGTCGCCTTTTGGCGCGCGTAGGATTTCTCGTGCGCGCGCGCGCCGCGTTCATAGGCGTCCCAGATCGCGACGGCCGCGGGCAGCTCGCCCACCCCCGCCGTCGCCTCGGCGAGCGCACCGCGCAGCTCGACGAGCGCTTCGTCGCCGGGCCCGGCCGAGCCCGCGCGCGGCAGGAACGGCAGCAGCAGCTCGCGCGCCGTCGCGAACTTGCCCAGGCGCACGTCGGCGATGCCCAGGTAGTAACGCGCGCTCGACGCGACGCCGGCCTCGGGCGGCGTCGCCGTCAGCGGATCGAGCAGCGCCGTCGCCCCGGAGACGTCGCCGCGCAGGAGCGCCAGCCGCGCGAGCATGAGGTCGGCCTGTCCGCGCGCGCCGTGCGCGGGGTGCCGCGCCACGAAGCCCTCGAGCGCCACGCGCGCGCTTTCCCGATCGCCGCCGTCGAAGCGTGCCTTGGCGGCGACGAAGTCGGCGTCGGCGCCGGGATCGGGCACGATCTCCGGTGCGCCCGGAACAACACTCGGCGGGCGCGGCGATTCCGCGGCGGGTGGCAGCGGCGCGGGCGCGGGAGGCGTTGCCTCGGGCGGCGGTGTCACGGCGCCTCCCGGCGGCGGCGCGACCGGCGGCGGTAACGGCTCGCCCTGCCCCGTGGTCCCGGCCGGCACCTGCCCCAGCGACGCTGCGCACGACGCGAACAACAAGAGGCCGCAAAGGAGGAGGCGCACCATGTCCCTTTTTAGTCCTGGGGACGCGCCTTGTCCCGTTTTCGACGTCAGTGCGGCCCGAGCGCGATCCGCAGCGTCTTGCGCGTGAAGCTCGAAATACCGACCTCGGAGAGCGCGTCGGGCGCGAGCCAGCGTCGCGTGGCGCCGCCGTCACGGGCGCGTCGGTTGGTCGCGGTCGCGCGGAAGACCTCGGCGGTGACGTCCCGGTGGGTGAAGACGTGGCGGACCTGGCCGCGGTGGACGAGGCGTCCGGCCGTCGCGCCCGCGGCCTGCGCGGCGCCGCGCGCCGCCTCGACGCTCTCCGAGACGTCGTCGAGCTCGACGACCGGGAGCGCCCACGTGCCGGCCAGCAGTCCCGTGGCGCGCCGAACGAAGAGCACACGGCCCGCGGCGTCGACGCACGCGCAGCAAACGACGCGGACGATCGTCTTGGCGCGCTTCGGCGTGCGCACCGGCAACCGACCCTCCGTGCCCGCGGCGCGCGCGCCGCACACCTTGGCGAGCGGGCACGCCGAGCAGCGCGGCGCGCGCGGCACGCAGACCGTCGCGCCCAGCTCCATGACCGCCTGATTGAAGTCACCGGCGCGTCGCGCGGGCACCTCGGCGAGGCCGCGCGCGTGCAGCGCGACGCGCGTCGCGGGCAGATCGATCGACGCCGGTGTGTCGAAGAGCCGCGCCAGCACGCGCGCGGCGTTGCCATCGAGCGCGAAGGCTCGCGCGCCGAAGCCGATCGCGGCGACCGCGGCGGCCGTGTAGGGCCCGATGCCCGGCAGTGCCCGCAGCGTCCCTTCGGTCTGGGGCATCGCGCCGCCGTGGCTGTCTACGATGGCGCGCGCCGCCTTGTGGAGATTGCGTGCACGGGCGTAGTAGCCGAGCCCCGACCACAGCGCCGTGACGTCGTCCTCGCTCGCGGCCGCGAGCGCCGCGACGTCGGGGAACCGGGTCATGAAGCGCTCGAAGTACGGGATCACCGTCGCGATGACCGTCTGCTGCGCCATGAACTCGGACACGAGCGTCTTCCAGGGGCTGGGCGCGCGGCGCCACGGCAGATCGCGCTTCTCCTCGTCGTACCAACGCAAGAGCCGCGTCGCGATGCCGAGCCGATCGGTCATCCGATCCTTCATCGAAAGGTCACGGCAGGAGTGTAGTACAACGATTGCGTGGCCCCGGCGCCTGGCAATCGAGATGGAGACGAGGACATCGTCGCCGCCGTCGCGCGCGGGCAGATCGCCCCGGTCTATTGCTTGTCGGGCGAGCGCTTCCTCGTCGACGCCGCGCACGCCGCGATCCGCACGGCGGTGTTGAGCGCGGCCGGCGCCGGCGCGGGGTTCAATCACGACACGTTCGAGCTCAAGGAGACGGGCCTCGCGGTGTGCCTCGGGACGGCGCGCACCCTGCCCATGATGGCGAAGCGCCGGCTCGTCGTCGGCAAGGGCATCGACCTCGTCAAGGCCGACGGGCTCGAGCCGCTCCTGGAGTACGTCGCCGATCCGAATCCCTCGACGTGCCTCGTCCTCGTGGCCGCTGACAAGGTCGACGTGCGCTTCAAGGCGTTCGCGGCGCTGCGCAAGGCGGGCTTCCTGCATATCTTTGCGCCGCTCCGGGACAACGCGCTCGCCGGGTGGCTGCGCACGGAGGCCCGCGCGCGAAAGATAGACTTGTCCGGTGAGGCTGCCACGGCCCTCGCCGAGCTCGCGGGGCCCGACATGGGTCCGCTGTCGCAGGCGCTCGATCAGCTCTCGCTGTACACGGGCGGCACGCGCGCCATCACCGTCAACGACGTCGAGGACCTGGTCGCCGAGACGCGGCAACGCCACGTCTTCGAGCTGTCGAAGGCGATCGGAGCGGGCGACGTGCCACGCGCGCTCGGCCTGCTCGCCAACATGCTGCGCAACCGCGAGGCGCCGCTCAAGATCCAGTTCATGCTCGCGCGGCAGATGCGCCAGATCTGGCGGGCCAAGGAGCTGCTCGCGGCGGGCGCGTCGCGCGGCGAAATTGCCTCGGGCGTCGGCATGAACCCGTACTTCCTCGACGACGTGATCGCGCCCGCGAAGCGGATGTCCCGCACGGCGCTGGCCCACGCGTTCGAGCGCCTGTATCAGTCCGACCAGGCGCTCAAATCATCACGCGTCGAGGGCGACCTCATCGTGTCGCGCCTCGTTCAGTCGCTCGCGGAGGACGCGGGCGCTGGCGCCCGCGGTGGGCGCTGAAAAGCCGCGGGCCTGATCGCCCGCGGCGGTGCTGAAACGACGCGGGCGCTGACGCCCGCGCCTCTCTCTCCCGGCTCAGCCGAGCGTGTTGACGGCGACGACGAGGCGCGCGACCGAGCGCGACGCCGTGCCGCGCTTGATGACGCCCTTCGAGGCGGCGACGTCGATGGCGCGGATCGCGAGCGGCAGGGCCGCCTTCGCGTTCTTTGCGTTCTTCAGTTCAACGGCCGCGCGGACCTTCTTGACGGCCGAGCGCATGGCGGTCTTGCGAGCGACGTTGCGCGCCGTGCGCGTGATGCGCTGGCGCGCGGCTTTTTGGGACGACTTGATGTTGGCCACGTAATCGATCTCCTGAAATCTACAGGGGGCGCATCATGATGACCGACCGCCGTCCTGTCAAGGCGTTGGGAAACGTTGGTTTAGATCAGCCGAGGCCGACGCCCGCGAGCTCGCCTTCATCGAGCCCGAAGAAGTGCCCCGTCTCGTGTAGCAGCGTCGTGCGGATCTCTTCGTGCAACTCCTCGTCGGTCTCGGCGACGCGGGCGATGTTGCGGCGAAACAGGACGATCTGGGACAGCCCGGGCTGTCCGCCGACGTGCGGCATGTCGGGATACGCCGTCCCCGTGAACAACCCCAGGGCGCGCGGGTCGAGGCCGCCCTCGACGTCGGCCTCGGCGGGCAGCTCCGCGACGATGATGGGGACGTCGCGCAAGAGTGCGCGGGCGCGATCGGGCAGCTCGCCCAGCGCGCGCTCGGCCGTGGCCGAGATGGTTTCTTCGTCGACCGGGTCGTCGGCGTCGGGCGCGTCGGCCTCCGGCCGAGGGGCGGCGTCGAGCTGCCAGGCCTTCTTCCAGGCCGTCCGCATCGTGGCCCCGTCGTCGGTCTCCGCGGCGGCGCAGCCGAGCGCGTACCACGCGTCGGCGAAGTCGGGGCTCGTCTCGGTGAGCGCGCGCAGGCGCGTGATGGCATCGTCGGGCTCGCCCACGGCGAGTTGGAGGTCGGCGATCTCGAGCGCGAGCGCCGGATCGGCGATGGGCACCTCGGGCGGCGGCAGATCCTCGAGGGTGACCTTGGCCGCCTCGATGTCGCCGAGCTCCGCCTCGAGCCCCGCCTTGAGGGCCAATGCCGACAGAAACTCGTCCTCCTCCTCGGCGAGATCGAGCGCGCGCTCCGCGTGCGTCAACGCCTCGGCGCGCGTGTCGTCGTCATCGGCGAGCAGCTCGGCGATCCACAGCTCGGGCGTCGCCCACTCGTGGTCGGAGGCCGCCGCGCGGCGCAGGAGGTCGAGCGCCGTCGCCGTGTCGTCGTCTTGCCGCGCGCACGCGGCGAGGAGCAGCAGCGCGTCCGGCAGCTCGGCGTCGAGGCCAGCGATGCTCTTTCGCGCGGCGCTCGAGTCACCCGCGTCGAGCGCGGTCCAAGCCGCGTCGAGCGCGCGCTCGGTTTCGGCGTCAATCGGATCGCTGTCGTCTGCTTGGTCATTCATGGTGGGGCTCGCGTCGTGAAAGCCGCAGCGCCCGTGAGCGCCGCGAGGGACTCGAGCATATACCACGCGGCCACGTCGATCGTTCGCCGCGCATCGTCGGGCGCGCCGAGCGGCGGCGCGACCTAGACGACGTCGGCGCCCAAGAGCGGGAACGCCTCTCCGACACGTCGGATGAGCGCGCGGATGAAGTCGGGCGAGGGTCCGCCCGCGGCCGGCGCGCCCGTCGCGGGTGCGAACGCGACGTCGGTCGCGTCGATGTCGTTCGAGAGATACACGCGCTTCGCGCCGACGGCGTGGAGGTGCGCGATGACCTCGTCAATGACGCCCTCGCCGCGCGCCTGGATCTCGTCGGCCCAAAATTGGCGAACGCCCAGCGTCTGCTCCCAGTGGGTCTTGGACTTTCCCGAGGCGCGCACGCCCACCTGGACGAGGCGCCCTCCCCGCCCGACGAGCTCGTTGGCGTGATAGGCCCAGGTCGCGAAGCAGTATTTGACGCCGAGGCGCTCGGGCAGGAGATCGGTGTGGGCGTCGGGATGCACGATGGCCCACGGCTCCCGCGCGTGCCGCGCGAGCGCCGCGACGATCGGCCACGCCACCGAATGATCGCCGCCGAGCAGGAACACGCGTAGGTCCGGGTTGAGCGAGAGCAGCCCGTCGACGACCTTCTCGGCGATCGACAGCGGCGATACCGGCCAATCGGGCCGCGCGCCCACGCCATAGAGCGCCACCTGCGAGGCGCGCTTTTGCTCGTCGCTCAACATCTCGTCGTGGAGCAGGTGTGGCACGACGCGGACGTCCCCCACGTCGACGACGCCCTGCCGCGCGCACAGCTCGCGATAGTCGGGCTGCGTTCGCAGGACCGCCGCGCGTACGGCCTGCGGTCCGTAGGCGGCGCCCCGCATGAGGCCGGCGCCGCAATCCGAGGGGATCCCAATCACCGCGACGCGTGCGCCGGCGCTCGCGATGAGCGCTTCGCGCCAACGCGCCTCGATCTCGGCGGCGTCGTCCGCGCCATAGAGAGCGCGTTGCAACGCCGCTTGCTCGTCGCGGCCCGTGCTGACCGTGTGTATGCCGCCGCCCGCCGGGCGGAGGAACTGTGCGAGGTCTGCCACGATCGTCGATTGGGTACGATGTTTCACGACGTACCGCCCGCGAACGTCGTTGGCGCATCAGTTTCGTAACCACGCAATGCGTGCTCGCGCCGCATGGGCCTTCGTTGGGCTCGTGCCTTCATTCGGCGTCGCTCGGTATCATTCGGCTTCATTCGGCTTCATTCGGCTTCATTCGTCCTTGGGACGAAAGTCGTCGGCGTTGAGCCGGAAGCGCTTGGCCCATCGGTACACGAGCGCCGGCTTGCGATCGAGCTCGCGCGCAACGCGGAGCATGTTGCCCTTGAATCGCCGCATGAGCTCCTCGAGCGAGGCGGCATCGGGCGGTGGCCGCGGCATTCGTCGACCCGGTGAAGACCGGACGCGTCCGCGCGCCGCGATGATCCCCGAAGGCAGGTGCTCGAAGGAGATGCGATCGGCGCCGCGCGCCAGGGCCTCGGCCGCGTTGACGACCTTGACGACCTCGCGGACATTTCCCGGCCACGTGTGCAGGCACAGCGCCTGAAAGGCGGCCAATTCGAAGGGCTTGCCGCGTTTGCCCATGATGTACGACACGAGCGCCCCGACGTCCTCCATGCGCTCTCGCAGAGGCGGAATGCGAATCGGCTCGGCGCCGAGGCGCGCCGCGAGATCGGAGCGGAGCCCCGACGGAACGTTGCTCGTCGGCGCCGTCACGCGGCTCGTCGCCGCGACGATGCGCGCGTCGATGCGGCGCGCGCGCACGCCACCGACGGCGGCGAGCATCCGATCCTGCGTGAAGCGAAGCAGCTTCGTTTGCAGCTCCGGTGCCATCTCGCCGATCTCGTCGAGGAACAGCGTTCCGCCCTCGGCCTCCTCGATGATGCCGGGCTTGGCGATGGCGGCCTGGGAATGGGCGCCGCGTACGTAGCCGAACAGCTCGCTCTCGACGAGCTCGCGCGGGATCGCGGCGCAGTTGATGGCGACGAACCTTCCTTTGCGCCCGCTCGCGCGGTGGATCGCCTCGGCGTAAACCTCCTTGCCCACGCCCGTCTCGCCCGTGAGGAGAACCTCCTCCCCCGCCTCGGCGAGCTTGCGCAGCTTTCCGCACAGCACGGCCATGACCGGATTCACGGTGGCCACGGGGCCGAGCGGCGAATCGACCTCGGTCGCGATGGCCGCGACCTCGTTGAGAGACACGAGCCGGAACACGGCGGCATGTCCACCAAGGAACACAACGGAGCCGTCGTGCAAGCGCGCTTTGGGTTCCGCGACGACGCCGTCGACGATCGTTCCGTTCGTGCTCTTGAGGTCAGTGACCTCGTACGCGTCACCTTCGTGACGGATGGTCGCGTGTCGACCGGAGATCATTCGATCTTGAAGAATCAGCGACGACGCGCCGGGCTCGACGTCCGTGAGCGGCTTGCGACCAACGACGAGTGATCTCTCGAAGTGGACGACGCGGCTCGCCCCGGTCGGCCCTTTGCCATCCGCGCTGCCAACGACGAGGAGCACCGCAATGTTGCGCCGGTCGCTTTTGTTCCTTTCCTGCGGAACGAGCGTGACGCTGTCGTTGGGGGTGATCACGCGCGGGCGTCCATCAAGCGAATCGTAATCTGCTCGACGCGCGTTCTAGAACTAAAACTTCCCAATCGCCCCGTGCGCGCGCGATTTGGCGGCTTTCGCAGGGTTTTTCGGTGGTGCGCTCGTTGCACAACGAGTTGTCGCGACTGACCGACACCGTCATTTCGACGGACCGGCAACAGCCACGCAGACGACACCACAGGAGACTACCAATGCTCAAGGGAATCGCGCTCGCCGGAATCTTCTTCTTTGCGTCTTCGATCTCGACCGCCGCCGTTTCCTCGGTGAAGACGAAGTCCACGCACTCCGTGCCCAAGGCGCCGCAGCCCAAGGGCTTCTGTGTGCCCGCGGGCTCAAATTGCTAGTCGAGCGTTGCAAACGCTCTGCCCCGGGATGCCTTCCAGTCCTCGTGAGTGACCGTGCGGACGTGCTGATAGAAGGGAGATGATGGCGGTTCATTTTCCCAGCCGCATCTCGCTTCATCAACGTTGAACGCCGTCGCGGCTTTCGTGCGTCCTGTCTTCTTGGCGGCGTCGATGTTGAATTCGATCCATTCGCGCCGGCCCCCCGCTCCCGAGAAGATCCACAACGAAGCCGCGCTCGTCCACACGGGAGGGCATTCGGTGGCCGTGGGGCCGAGATCGCGAGTGACCTTTCCCTCCGCGTCCGCAATTCGCAGGTGCGGGATGCCCGCGAGCGAGACAAACGCCACGTGGTTCTCGTCGGGCGCCATCACGGGCCAGTCCAAGAGCTCATCCGAACGCAGGAGCTCGGAGCATCGTTCTTTCAGGCACGCGACGATCGCCTTGCGGTGATAGTCGGCGTAAACCCAGCGGTCACTCCCGTCGGCGAACGAAGGAACACCGTCGAAGGGGCCTTTCGTCATCTGTTGGGCGTTGCCATCCTCCCCGAGGGCAAAAATCACGTACTTGCCGTCGGGCAGCTCCCTTTCGAACAACACGCCCCCGCGACGAGACCAGGTCGGGGCGAAGCTGGTTCCGTCGACGGTCAACGCTCGCGCTGGGCCGCCGTCCGGGAACATCCAGACGTCCTGTCGGGTCGAACGCGAGAGTACGAGGTGATCGCCGTTTGTGAGTCGCGAGACGGCCCAAATGGCTCCGTTGGAAAACCGCGCCAGGCGGACGCTCTGTCCCGTGCGCGGGTCGAGCCGCTCGAGGGCCGCGGCGTGCGAAAGTGTCAGCTCGTTCTCGAAATACTCGAGCCCTCGAACAGTGCCCGGGAGGCGCCAGCTCGACCTGAGCGAGAGATCAGGCAGCGAACGCACCTCGAGGAGCTGTTCGAGCTCGTGCCCCTGGTACACGAGCGCGAGGGTGTCCCCCCTCTCGCTCGTCGCCATGAGATGCAGATGACGCCAGTGCTCGACCGCCGTGTTGGCCACCAAGCTGTACCGCATCGTCGGGATCGAGAAGAGCGCGGCGTGAGCGTCGTCGAGCTGGAAGACGAACTCGTCCCCGTTCGGCAGCCAGTGCGGCTCCGAGCCGCTCGTGATGGCGACGGCGTCCGTACCGTCGGCGCGCGCCCGGACGATCTCCGGCGAAGAGCTCGTCGAGATCCGTGGATAGAGCAGCGTCGAGCCGTTCGGCGACAACGCTGGGCAGCCGACTTGGTAGGTTTCCGTGCCGATCGATGAGGGTGACCGCGCGCCCGTCTCGAGGTCGATGTCCTCCGCACGTCGCGGCGAGCCCCAGATCGCGCGCGCCCTCTGTCCGCCAGGCAGGACGTCGAAGCAGTGCACGCGCTCCGCGAACGTCGTGAGGACCGTCGCTCCAACGCTCCAATCGCGAGGCGTTCCAACGCTCTCGATCGCGCCGATCGCACCGGCCGTTGACGACGAGCTCGCCGCGACGGGTTGCCAGAGGCGGTGACCGAACACGGCGATGAGCCCGAACGTCGCGACGGCGACGCTGCCCCAGACGAGCGTCGTGCGTCCCCGGCGTCGCGTCCGCAGGCTGAAGCGCGAAGGTGACGTGATCGCCCGCTCGATCAACACGCTCAGCTCGACCGCGCTCGCGGGCCGCGCGTCCGGATCCTCGGCGAGCGCAACGGCGCAAGCTTCGAGCACCGGCGAGCGTGGCGAAGTCGATGAGACGGGCGTTTTCGTGCGGCGTCCCGGCATCCATCGGGGCGGCCTCACGCCGCACAGGATCTCGTGGACGACGACTCCCGCGGACCATACGTCCGAGCGTGGCGTCGCGACGTTGCCCATGACGACCTCGGGCGCCATGTAGTGCGGCGTGCCCACCATGATGCTCACGGCGGGCGCGTCGGCGGGGTTCGTCGCGAGACCGAAATCGGACAGCACGAGCCGCCCGTCGTCCATGCGCAAGAAGTTGTCCGGCTTGACGTCCCGGTGGACGATGCCTGCCTCGTGGATCGCGGCGAGCCCCTCGACGACGGCGCGCACGTCCGCGAGCCGCTCCTCGCTGGTCCGCGGCCCGGCGTCCGGCGCGAGCTGCTTGCGCAACGTTCCGCCCGTCGCGAGCTCCATCGTGATGAACCAGTGGCCGTCGGCCTGGCCGATGTCGAAGACGCGGCAGACATGGGGGTGCTGGATCTGCCGCGCGAGGCGCAGCTCGCGTGAGAACCGCTCGATCCAGCGCGGGTCCGTCGCGAGCTCCGGCTTCAGGATCTTGACCGCGACGGCGACGCGCGCGACGCGGTCGAAGGCCCGCAGCACGATCCCGCTCCCGCCCCGCCCCAGGACCGCTTCGATCTGATAGCGCCCCGCGAGCACCTCGCCGCGCTCGAGCTCGAGCGCCGAGGCCTGCACGAGCACCTCCCCGCCGATCTCCGTGACGCTCGTGTCTTCCCCGGCGCCGTGCGATTCGCCCGACGCCCCCTCCTCCGTCCAGTGCGCAACCCCAGCACTCATCGTTTCGAGCGCGAGATTACCTTGTTTCCAGCGGGTGGACTACAGAACCGGCGGGGCGCGGCGTCGTCGCGACGCGAGCGTCCATGGACGACGGGAGGGCTGGGACGACTCGACGGCTACTTCCGGTAGCGCACCGGATCGATCCCCTGCTTGACGATCCACCGCCACACGACGGCCCACTGCCGATCGAGCACGCGGGCGACCTGGGCGACGTTTCCATCGTGTTGACGCAGGAGATCCTCGAGCTCGGAGCGCGTCGGCGCTGCCCGTTTACGTTGGAGCGCGTCCCCCGCCGCGGCCTCGCTGCCCGACGAGTCCATCACGGACGATACGATGTCCGGCAGGTGCGACAATTTGATCTTGGGTGCGCCCTCCGAGACCGCGACCGCTTCCTCGATGACTTTCTGCAGCTCGCGGACGTTGCGCGGCCACGTGTAGTGGCAAAGGGCGTGGAAGGCAGCCGGCTCGAGCTCTGGAGCCTGCCTGGCTCCGCCCTTTGTGAGGAAGTGATGCACCAGGGCGCCGAGGTCCTCGATGCGCTCTCTGAGTGGCGGCAGTCGAATCGCCTGCGCTCCCAGTCGGGCCGCGAGGTCCGCGCGTAGTTGACCCTCGGCGCCCGCGCTGTGAGTGGCGGCGATGACCTGAACGTCGACCGTCTTCGTCGTGGTGGACCCCAGGGGGGTGAGCTCGCGCTCCTGCAGGAAGCGTAAGAGCTTCGCCTGCAGCCGGGGGTTCATGTCACCGATCTCGTCGAGGAAGAGCGTGCCGCCCTCGGCCGCGCTGATGAGGCCGGCCTTGGCTTCGTTGGCCATCGAGTGGGCGCCGCGCGCGTAGCCGAACAGCTCGCTCTCGGCGAGCTCGGCCGGGATCGCCGCGCAGTTGATGGCGACCAAGCGTCCCTTTCGGCCCGACGCTCGGTGGACGGCACGGGCGTAAACCTCTTTGCCCGACCCGGTCTCGCCCGTGATGAGAATCTCGGCGCCCGAGCGGGCGAGCCGGCGGAGCCGCCACAGCGTGACCGCGAGGGCCGGAGAGATCGTGGGGAGGGGCCCGAAGGGCGTCGCCAGCTCTTCGGCGATCGCCGTCAGAGCATTCTCCGTCACGCGACGAAAGACCGCGGCGTGGCCTCCGAAGAGCAAAAGGTTTCCATCGGTCAGGCGCTCCCGCTTCGTCAGGCGGCGCCCGTCGACGAACGTCCCGTTCAGGCTCCCGGCGTCCTCCACCTCGCACCCTCCGGGCATCCGCTCGACCCGGAGGTGCGCCCGCGACAAGAGCCGGTCCGCGAACCCCAGGAAGGTCGTCCTGTCCTCGTCGCCGCCGACCTCGACGGTGCCCGCGTCGCTGACGCCCGGATTCGGCCTTGAGGCGTCCGATCTCGAGCGTGCGAGGAACGCGCACGACCCGAGGGGAGTCGATGGCCCCCCCCAGCTGAGCCGCGCCGACCACCAGAAGGACCGGCGAGGAGTCCTTGGGAGCGACCTCCTCGCTCCCCTGCCTCATGGTGACCGAGGCGTCACTCAACCTGTCCACGGCCAATCCATACACCAGGCGCCTTCCCGTCCGCCAGAGGTCGCCCCGTTCGCGACCTCAATATGACTGTCAGATCTGACATCTGACATCGCTGACCGGATTTGGACGCGCAGGGCGTCCAGAACAAGGAGTTACGAGCCCAACGGTGCGGCACGTCCTTTGCGTTGGAGACGGAGCGTAAACATGCGAACCCTCAATTGCCCTCGGTCGCTGCTCTTGGTCGACGACGATCTCGTTGTGCGGGAGCCCATGGCCCGGTGGTTCCGGGATGCTGGTTGGAAGGTCAACACCGCCGAGACGTGCGCTCACGCTGTCAGCCTCACGGCGATCGGCGCCCCCGACTATTTGGTCGTCGAGCAGCGGCTCGCGGACGGGACGGGCTTCGAGCTCCTCACGCGGGTTCGGGCCTACAACCAGAACGTCGTC